>CACWKU010000039.1 GCA_902761575.1 uncultured bacterium | reverse complement strand
CACGACGCCGTCACGCGCCCGCCGTGGATCGCGACCGTTCCGGAGGATGCGGCGGCGCCGCCGCCCGCGTCGCCGCCGATGCCCGCGTCGTCGTCCCGCGCCGCGGTCGCGACGAGGGCGCCCGCGTTATCGCCGTCGCTCTCGGCGCGGACGTCGAGCCGGTTGCCCGCCGTCACGGAGATGCCCGCGGGCGCCGTGAGCGTCGCGCCGTCGCAGAGCAGCAGCTCGACCTTGCCCGAGACGACGACGCGCGCGTCGAGTGTCACGTCGCCGCGGGCCCGGTAGAAGCCGTCCGTCCCCCAGAACGTCGTCCCGGATTCGACGTCGATCCAGTCGACGACCTCGAAGCGGACCGTCCGGGAGCCCGTCCAGCCGCCGATGCCGGAGACGGTCAGCTCGTAGGCGCCGGCGGCCCGCACCTCGGCGGGTTCGAAGGAGACCTCGTAGTCGACGCCCCGCTCCAGGGGGGCTTCCGTGAACGACTCCAGCCGCACGGCGTCCGCGATCGTGCCGGCAAGGTCGGCGCCCGTCCGCAGGTATTTGTGCTCCACGCCGGAGAGGAACGTGTTGGCCACGTCCGCGCCGTCGGCGGGGACGAGGACCGCGGCGGGGTCCTTCGCCGGCAGGTTCGCGACCGACGCGAGCCCCAGGTCCGCGCCGCCCTTGCGGTAGCGGAAGGCCTTGCGCATCTCGACGGAGGACCCGGCGAACGACGTCGCGTCGATGAAGTCGCCTTCGTCCGTCCAGTCCAGCACGATGGGCGGCGCCGTGCCGCTGGATCCGTTCCCGACGCCGACGCCCAGGAACGAGGCCGCCGCGACCCGGCCGCCGAGGATCGAGAGCGTCCCGGCCGCCCCGCCGCCCCCGCAGCCGATGCCGGAGCCGTGTTCCGTGCCGAGGGCCCGGACGGAGCCGCCCGCCACCGTGATCGCGCCGCAGATGCATCCGCTGCCGCCGCCGATGCCGGCGCCGCCGCTGCCGCCGACGGCGAAGACCCGTCCGCCGTTCACCGCGATGTCGCCGATGGGGTCGCCCCCCCCGCTCCAGAGGCCGCCGCAGCCGATGCCGGCGCTCCATTTGCCGCCGATGGCGACGACCGTCCCGCCGTTGATCTCGATTCGCCCGCTGCGCCCGTTGTATCCGCCGCCGATGCCGGCGCCGTATTCGTCGCCCGTGGCGACGACGGTGCCGCCGTCGATCGTCACCGCCCCGCCCGGCGCGTCCGCGCCGGTGTCGTAGTTGCGCCACCCGCCGATGCCCGCGGTCCAGTTGTAGCCGGTGGCGATCAGCGTCCCCTCGCCGTCGATCGTCAGGTGGGCGTCGATCGGCACGGAGACGCCCTGCGTGGCCCGGAGAAGCCGCCCGCGGCCGAGGACCAGCTTGACGTTCCCCGTCGTGCGGATCGAGCCGAGCTGGCCGTCGGCGTCCACGTACCAGGTCCCCGCCGCCAGTTCCGGCGACCGGTCGCTGAAGACGGAGAACGGCTCCACGGAGAAGCGCAGGACCTGCGAGCCCGTGCAGCGGCCGCCGGCCTTCGCCGCGAGCGCGAGCGTGTAGGCGCCCTCCGCCTGCACGACGGCGGGCGAGAGCGCCGCGGTGAAGTCGACGTCCTCCGCGAGCGCCGCGCCGGCGGCGTCCGTCAACGACCAGACCGGTTGGATCGGCCCGTCCGAGGGCGCGTAGAGCGGTTCCAGGCCGTGCACGGCGACGGGCGCGAAGCGCCGCGAGCCGTCGACCGCGACGTCCACCGCGGTGCAGAGCAGGCCGGCCGGCGCCTCGCGGTGGACGCGGAGGCCGGAGGCGGCGATGCGGCGGGGGTCGAACAGCGTCGGATCGGCGTCGAACCAGACGTCGCGCGCGTCGGCGGCCACCGCCGCCCCCGAGTCGCGGACGGCGACCGGGTGGAACAGGCCCCAGCCCGTGCAGGATCCCTCGAAGAGGCAGTTGGAGATCGAGAGCGACGCGCCGGCGTCGCACCAGCCGACGAGGCCGCCGACGTAGCTTCCGTTGTTGTGGATCGAGCCGCGGAACACCGTGCCGCGGATCGCCAGCGCCGACGCCTTGGCGTGGCCCGCGACGCCGCCCGCGTGGAGGTTGCCGTCCGTTGCGGGGACGGAGACGGCGACGTCCACGACGCAGTCGGAGACGAGGTTGGTCGATCCGCCCTTCGAGAATCCGACGAGGCCCGCCGCGTGCGTCGTGCCGACGACCGTGCCGGCCACGGTCAGGTTGGAGACCGTCGCGCCGGCGACCCAGCGGAACGGCGCCGTGCCCTGGTTCGCCGTGTCCGCGATCGCGACGTGCAGCACGTGGCCCGCGCCGTCGAAGACGCCGGAGAACGGATGCCCGTCCGTGCCGACCGTCGCGGTCGCGTTCGTGACGTCCGCCGCGAGACGCCAGAAGGCGCCGGCGTTCGCGCCGGCGCCGACGTCCGCCGCGAACGCCTCCCAGTCCGCCGCGTCTCCGACGACGAACGGGTCTCCCGCGGAGCCCGTGCCCGTGATCGCGCGGGCGGGGAGGACCCCGGCGAGCGCCGCGGCGAAGAGGGGAAACAACGCCTTTTTCATGGTCGGTCCTTTCGGCCGTGGGGGCCGGTTCGGCCCCGTTTGTCGCTATTCTACCACCACCCCGCCCCCGCTCGTAAAGCGAAAAATGGGGCGCCCTGCTCCTTCCCCGTGCGGGAGAAAGACCGCAATCGCTTCGCGACGCAATCTTGGGCGAAGGCCGGTCCGCCCCGCTACGGCCGCTGCGCGGCCGGGCGGAACCGGCCTTCGCCAGGGGGCTCCCGCGGAAATGCTTCTCCGCATAGCCGCGAAGCGGCGTGCGATGCGGGAAGCGTTTCCGCCAGGATGGCGTCGCGAAGCGATCGCGGTTGAAGCGACTGAACGTGTTGCCAGTGTTGCCAGTTCCAGTTGCCAATGACCAAGGACGACGGGACGACGGGGAGACAGGACGACGAGAAATCGTCCCCCGTGGCCTTCGGGACCAGGTGCGGCGCCGCGGCTCGCCGGGACGGCTCGCCCCACCCGGAGCCGGGCTACTGCTCGGTCGCCTTGAGGCGGAAGAAGCGGGCAGGGGCGATCGAGCCGCCGATGGCGTTCGTGCCGGAGGGGTCGAGGGCGTAGTCGACGGCGTTCGAGGTTCCTGCCGCGTCCTCCGTGGCGAGGAGGGAGAAGGAAAAACCGCTCGTGGTCGCGAGCGGCGGGGTGAGGACGACGGGTCGGCCCTCCGCATCGAAGAAGATCGAGAGCAGTGGCGGATCCTCGAACGCGCCAGCCGGCCTGTCGAAGGCGTAGCGGAAGACGTTGTGGACACCGAGCGCGTCGATGGCGTCCCACGCGCCGGAGACGCCGTTCGCGGCGGCCCAGTCGGCATATCCCCAGGTGCGCATCAGACCCTGTCCGGAAATCCACGCATACTCGTGGTCCGCGCCGCTTCCCGGCGCACCGAACGTGCCGTAGAGCCGTTCGCCGTCCACGCGGAACTCCGCGCAGTCGACGAAGTAGTCCAGGACCAGCGACGCCCCGGAGGCCGCTTCCACCTGCACCTTCACGTTCGGGGCCTTGCCCGGAGCACGGTCTCTGTCGCCGAAGGCGTTTTCGTCCTTCACCGCGAACTGCCGCCCGCGACCACCACATTCGTGCAGTTCGCCCAGCTGGCGTCGAGCCACAGCGTGCCGGACGTCACTTTCAGCGTGCCGGAGCGCGCGCTGCCCATTTTCAGCTTCGCCGTGCCGGAGCCGGCGAACACAAGGTCCTGCTCGCCGCCGATGGTCGCGTTGAACTCCACCGTGTTGTTCCTGCCGATGGTCCACGTCTGCGCGGAATCCCCGAGCGTGATCGGCCAGCCCATCTTCCACGTGATCGCGGACGGGGCGTCGACGGCCGTGAGGGCGCACGCGCCGAATCTCACCGTCGCGCCGCTGCCCGCCGTGAACTCGAAATGGTTGCCGCCCAGGTTCGCGCCGTCCAGCACGACGCCCGCGAATGCCGCCGCCGTGCCGGCGGGCAGCTCCGCCACCGAACCGCCCGTGGCGAAGACGGCCAGCAGGTCGTCCGCCGTGACGTCCGGCGCACAGCCGCTCTCCCAGTTTTCGTCGGTGGAGGTGAGGTTGTCCGCGCCGCCGCCGCACCACGTGTCGAAGTTTTCGTACGGCTTGGCGACGGCGAACGGCGCCGCCACGGCGAGCAGGAGGACTGCGAAGAGGGGGAGGCTAGTCATCGGCTACGGGGAGGGGGCGAGGGAGCGGATGGAGGGACGGAGGAAGAGGGAGGGGGCGGAGGTGGCGGGGAGGTCGAGGACGGCGCGGGAGCCCTCGATGGAGGCGGGGGCGGCGCGGAGGTTCGCGGGGGCGTTTGTCAGGGAGGCGAGGTCCTCCGCGGCCTCCAGGACGAGGACGCCGTTGCAGAGGTAGGAGGTGCCCTCCAGGCCGGCCGGCTGGAAGAGGTCGCGGACGCCGCTCGCCAGCTCCAGGCGCCAGCCGTCCGCGGTCGCGCCGAAGGCCGCGACCTCCAGCGCCGCCGCGCCATCCGGAACCGGCGCCGCCGGGTCCGCGTCCAGCAGGAAGGACGCCTCCTGCGTGCCGGCGACGTCCGGGCCGTGGACGGCGGCCCAGCGGACGTAGTTCGTGAGGACGGTGTCGTCCGCCCCGGCGAGATACGGCGGGAAGGCGAACGGCACGGGGTCGAACAGGGCCGTGACGACGACGTCGGCGTCGGGCATCGAGAAGGAGAACGTGCCGCCGCCGTTGTCGTAGGGCAGGTCGACATCGGAGCCGTATCTCACGGCGATGCTCCCTTCGACGTAGGCATAGCCCGGCGCCGGGACGGGCCGCAGATAGACCGTATGCCAGCGCGGGGCGTTGGTGAGGCTCGTCTCGACCGTACCGCCCACGATGTCCGGGTCGACGGAGACCCGATACAGCTGGACGGCCGTCTCCAGCTTCTCGACGAGGAGGTTCTTCGGCGTTCCGTCCCAGGTTTTCTGGTAGCTATACCCGACGAAATAGGTTTTGCCGCCCAACAGGACGAGGGAAAGCGAGTTGCGCTCTCCTTCCAGATACGCTCCCTGGTCGTCGAAGACTTGCATATAGCCGTTCTCCGAAGCGAAGCGATACTCGGCCGTCTCGGACGGCGCGAAGGAGAAAGTCTTGGCCGACGCGTCCACGGCGTTGTCGCCCACGACGAGTGCCGGAAGATTCTTCCGTACGGTCGAGACGGTCGCGACGACGGGCGCGTCCGGCATCGTGAAGGTCAGGCAATTATCCCTGTCGAGTTCGCTCGGAACCGTCTCCCCGGCCGCCGTTGCGACGTCGACGAGGAGCTCGTAGCCGGTCGGGCACCAGAAAACCACGGCGACTTCCGTGTTCGGCACGACCTTGACCGACGCCGTGTCGTCGTAGTCCCTTTCGTTCGCAAAGATGTGATACAGTCTGGTCTTCGCGTCCGTCACGACGGAGAGGAGCCGGGCGCGGGGGAACTCGGCCGTGACGGCGACGTCGCCGGCGGGCATCGTGAAATACGCTTCTCCGAAAGTGCCTTCCCCGATTTCGAGCTCGACGGTCTCGGTTCCGTTCGTCCAGGTGGCGCGGAGCGTCCCGAGGATGGTGTCCGCGTCCTCGGCGACGGCCAGATGCACGCGGCATCCTTCCGCTGCGCGGAGGACGCTCGGCGTCACGGAGCCGCCCGCGATGGACGGATCGACCGCGACGGCGTAGGTCGCGACTGGATCGCCCACCATCGAAACGACGATGGCGTGCTCGTCCCCGCCGTCGCTTTCGCCGTAGAGCACGTAATACCTCTCGCCGGCCAGGAAGGGAACGGAACACATCCCCCCGGGCGTCCCGGGCAGTCCCATTCCCTCCTCGAAGGAATCGACGACGCCGAAATAATAGCTTCCGGCGGCGACGAACGAGTAGTAGCCGGTCGTTTCCGGCGTAAAGGAGAACGTCCGGTCTCGATACGGCGGATCCACCACGTTCACGCCCTCGTGGAGCGCCGGGTAGTCCGCGGGGACGGCCGAGAGCGAAACGACGACGGGCTCGGCGGGCATCGTGAAGCGGACGGACCAACCGTCGTAGTCAAGGACGTTTACGCGCTCGACGGTGGCCGCAATCGCGGCGCCGCCCGCCGTGGCGACGGTGGCGGTCGGCGCGAAGACGAACGACTGCATCCCGATCGACAGCTCCACCGCGGCGCCGGGCACGGCGGCGGCGGGGTCCATATAGATGTCGTTGGCGTAGCATTGCCAGTAATAGATCCGCATCTTCGCGGCTTCGTCCTCCTCGACGGAGATGGACTTCGTCCGCGCGACGACGGCGGAGACCGTCACGTCGGAGGCGGGCATCGCGAACTCGCCCCATTCGCCCACCTCGACGGGGACGCCGTTCGTGTCGACGACGGACCAGGAGACGAGGCCGTAGCCGGGGTCGGGTTCGAATCGCACACCCATTCCCGTGCCGGGCAGGACGGGTCTGGTGTAAATCGACCAGTGGTTGTCGCCGTTGATTTCATAGACCCTGACCGTGCCGTGCGCGACGGCCGGGTCGACGGCGACGGCGTAGCGCCGCGGCTCGAACTCGGCGGTGACGAGGACGTCGTCGGCGGGCATCCGGAAACAGGGCGTGCCGTCGGGCGCGGAGTCGAGTCCGTTCGTCTCGCCGCCGCAGATGTAGCGGAGCGAGTCCTCCACATAGGCCCAGCCCGGTGCGGGGACCGGCGTCGCATAGACATAGATGCCCTCCGGGGCGGAGGCGAGACTGGTCTCGACCGTGCCGTGCGCGATGTCCGGGTCGACGGCGACGGAATGCAGCGTGACGGTTCCGTCGGTCCGTTCGGCGACGAGGGAACGGGGCGTTCCGTCCCAGTCCCAGTCGTTTATCTCTGCACGGACGTAGTAGGTCTCGTCCGCGAGCAGCGTGCCGGACGCCTCGTCATCCCCCCAGAAAAGGTACGTCCCGTGGCAATCGGAGACAGACAGATGACCGCCGTTCATCGCGAAGCGATACACGCCGGTCTCCTCCGGCACGAAGGAGAAGACGCGGGACTCCGCGTCCACGGTGTTCGTGCCCGGGAGCAGGACGAGCGTGTCGAAGGTCGCGGGGACGACCGAGAGCGAGACGACGACGGGCTCGGCGGGCATCGTGAAGGACACGGTCCGCCCCACGGAGGACTCGTCGTAGGGCAGGACTTCGCACGCGACCGCCGCACCGCTTGCCGTGGCGACGGTGGCGGTCGGCGCGAAGACGAACGAGGCCGGACAGACAAACATTTCCACCGCGGCGCCGGGCACGGCGGCGGCGGGTTCCATAACGACGCCGTTCGCGCGAACGGACCAGTAGGAGATTGCATCCGGCGCGGACTCGTCCACCCGGACGGAGATGGGCAGGGCCTCGGCGAAGGTCGCGGAGACCGTCACGTCGGAGGGGGGCATCGCGAAGTAGCCGTCCTCGTCCACCTCGACGGGGACGCCGTTCGTGTCGACGGCGGACCAGGAGACGAAGCCGTAGCCGGGCTCGGGGTCGACGATCAGCTGCATTTGCGTGCCGACGGGAACGGGATCGAAGTAGATGGACCACATCAAGCCGTAGGCCGCCCAGACATCGACCGAGCCGTGCGCGACGGCCGGGTCGACGGTGACGGCGAAGGGGATCGGCTCGAATTCGGCGGTGACGAGGACGTCGTCGGCGGGCATCTGGAAACAGGGCGTGCCGTCGTATGCGTTGTAGAGCTCGTTCGTCTCGCCGCCGACGATGTAGCGGAGACTCCCCTCCACATAGGCGTAGCCCGGCGCGGGGACGGGCGTCGCGTAGACGGGGTGGTACTCCGGGGCGGAGTCGAGACTGGTCGAAACCGTGCCGTGCGCGATGTCGGGATCGACGGCGACGGCATACGACGTGAAGGTTCCGCCCGTCCGTTCGGCGACGAGGGGCCGGGGCGTTCCGTCCCAGTCGTATATGTCTGCGCAGACATAGTAGGTCTCGCCCGCGAGCAGCGTGACGGATGTCTCTTTGTAGCCGTAGAAGAGTTCCTCTCCGCGGCTACCGAAGACACCCAGACCACCGTCTTCCATCGCGAAGCGATACACTCCGGTCTCCTCCGGCACGAAGGAAAAGACGCGGGACGCCGCGTCCACGATGTTCGTGCCCGGGAGCAGGACAAGCGTGTCGAAGGTCGCGGGGACGAGCGAGAGCGTGACGACGACGGGTTCGGCGGGCATCGTGAAGGACACGGCCCAGTCGCCGTTGTCCTCGTCGAGGCACACGACCTCGCTCGCGACCGCCGCGCCGTTCGTCGTCGTGACGACGGCGGTCGGCGCGAGGAGGAACGTCCGCATATAGCTCAGCAGCGACACCTCCGCGCCAGGCACGGCGGCAGGGGTGGCCATATAGGCGCCGTTAGCAAGAACGCCCCCGTCGCCGATCATACTCGCCGTGAACTCGTCAATCTGGAGTGTGATGGGCAGGGCCTCGGCGAAGGTCGCGGAGACCGTCACGTCGGAGGCGGGCATCGCGAAGTTGCCGTTTTCGTCCACCGCGACGGGGACGCCGCTGGCGTCGATGACGGACCAGAAGGCGACGCCATAGCCGGAATCGGGAGAAGCGCCCAGACCAATCTTCGTGCCGGCGGGAACGGGACCGGAGTAGATGGACCACACCCAGTCGTCGACCACAAAGACCCCGACCGTGCCGTGCGCGATGTTCGGGTCGACGGTGACGGCGTAGCGCCTCGGCTCGAACTCGGCGGTGACGACGACGTCGGCGGCGGGCATCTGGAAACAGGGCGTGCCGTCGTATGCGTTGTAGAGCTCGTTCGTCTCGCCGCCGACGATGTAGCGGAGACTCCCCTCCACGTAGTCGTAGCCCGGCGCGGGGACGGGCGTCACGTAGACATAGATGCCCTCCGGGGCGGAGGCGAGACTGGTCTCGACCGTGCCGTGCGCGATGTCCGGGTCGACGGCGACGGAATGCAGCGTGGCGGTTCCGTCCGTCCGTTCGGCGACGAGGGACCGGGGCGTTCCGTCCCAGCCCCAGGGGTTTATTTCTGCGCGGACATAGCAGGTCTCGCCCGCGAGCAGCACGCCGGACGCCTCGTCATCCCCCCAGAAAAGGTACGTCCCGCGGCAATCGGAGACAGACAGATGACCGCCGTTCATCGCGAAGCGATACACGCCGGTCTCCTCCGGCACGAAGGAGAAGACGCGGGAAACCGCGTCCACGGCGTTCGTGTCCGTGAGCAGGACGAGCGGGACGAAGGTCGCGGGGACGGCCGAGAGCGTGACGACGACGGGCTCGGCGGGCATCGTGAAGCGGACGTACCATTCGCCGGACGCCTCGTCGTAGCGATCGGTTTCGCACGGGACCTCCGCGCCGTCCGTCGTCGCGACGACAGCGGTCGGCGCGAGGAGGAACGAGGACGTCCGGACGTCGATCGCCACCGCCGCGCCGGGCGCGGCGGTGGAAGACGGCTCGACGCCGCCGGCAGAAACGGACCAATCGTCGATCGCGTCCTGCGCGGCCGCGTCCAACAGGACGGTGATGGGCAGGGCCTCGGCGAAGGTCGCGGAGACGGTCACGTCGGAGGCGGGCATCGTGAAGTAGCCCCATTCGTCCACCTCGACGGGGGCGCCGCTGGTGTCGACGACGGACAAGGAGACGACGCCGTAGCCGCGGTCGGGTACGGGATACGCCCAGATCTTCGTGCCGACGAAGACAGGGTCGGTGTCCTCGATCATCCCAAAGTCGGCGTCAAGCAGCCAGATCCAGCCGTGCTCGATGTCCGGGTCGACGGTCACGGCGAAGGGGATCGGCTCGAACTCGGCGGTGACGAGGACGTCGGCGGCGGGCATCTGGAAAACGGGCGTGCCGTCGGGCGCGGAGCCGAGCTCGTTCGTCTCGCCGCCGACGATGTAGCGGAGACTCCCCTCCACGTAGGCGTAGCCCGGCGCGGGGACGGGCGTCGCGTAGACGGGGTGGTACTCCGGGGCGGAGTCGTGACTGGTCGAAACCGTGCCGTGCGCGATGTCCGGGGCGACGGCGACGGAATGCAGCGTGAAGGTTCCGCCCGTCCGTTCGGCGACGAGGGGCCGGGGCGTTCCGTCCCAGTCGTTTGCGACGGCGTGGACATAGTAGGTCTCGCCCGCGAGCAGCGCGCCGGACGCCTCGTCCTCCCCGGCGAAAAAATACTCCCCGCGGCAGTCGACGACCCCCAGAAAACCGTCGTCCATCGCGAAGCGATACACGCCGGTCTCCTGCGGCACGAAGGAGAAGACGCGGGACGCCGCGTCCACGATGTTCGTGCCCGGGAGCAGGACAAGCGTGTCGAAGGTCGCGGGGACGGCCGAGAGCGAGACGACGACGGGCTCGGCGGGCATCGTGAAGGACACGGTCCGCCCCCCGTAGGACTCGTCGTAGAGCAGGACTTCGCACGCGACCGCCGCGCCGCTTGCCGTCGTGACGGCGGCGGTCGGCGCGAAGAGGAACGAGGCCGGATCGACAAACATTTCCACCGCGGCGCCGGGCACGGCGGCGGCGGGGTCCATATAGACGCCATTCGCGTGAACGGACCAGTAGGAGATCGCATCCGGCGCGGACTCGTCCACCCGGACGGAGATGGGCAGGGCCTCGGCGAAGGTCGCGGAGACCGTCACGTCGGAGGCTGGCATCGTGAAGCAGCCGTTCTCGTCCAGCGCGATGGAGACGCCGTTCGTGTCGACGATGGACCGGGAAACGAGACCGTAGCCGGCGTCGGGAGAAGTTCTCAGCGAAATCCGCGTGCCGACGGCGACGGGACCGGAATATGGTACCTGTTCATCGAGCATTCCGGCTCCGCCTCCCGATGTTACCACGTAAACCCTGACCGTGCCGTGCGCGATGTCCGGGTCGACGGCGACGGCGAAGGGGATCGGCTTGAACTCGGCGGTGACGAGGACGTCGTCGTCGGGCATCTGGAAAAAGGGCGTGCCGTCGGACGCGGTGAAGCATCCGTTCGTCACGCCGCCGACGATGTAGCGGAGACTCCCCTCCACGTAGGCGTAGCCCGGCGCGGGGACGGGCGTCGCGTAGACGGGGTGGTACTCCGGGGCGGAGTCGAGACTGGTCGAAACCGTGCCGTGCGCGATGTCCGGATCGACGGCGACGGCATACGGCGTGAAGGTTCCGTCCGTCCGCTCGGCGACGAGGGGCCGGGACGCTCCGTCCCAGTCCCAGGAGTTTCCGACGCGGGCTACGACGTAGCAGGTTTCGCCCGCGAGCAGCGCGCCGGACGCCTCGCCATTCCCGTAGAAGAGACGCTGCGCATGGCTGTCGCAGACGGCCGGATCGCCGTCGTCCAACGCGAAGCGATACACGCCGGTCTCCTGCGGCACGAAGGAGAAGACGCGGGACGCCGCGTCGACGGTGTTCGTGGCCGGGAGCAGGACGAGGGAGTCGAAGGTCGCGGGGACGACGGAGATCGTGACGACGACGGGCTCGGCGGGCATCATGAAGCGGACGGTCCAGGAGCCGGCGGCTTCGTCGGCGCAAGAGACCGTGAATGCGACCTCTGCGCCGTTCGTCGTCGCGACGGCGACGTTCGGCGCAAAGAGGAAGGATGCCATGTAGAAGTCCAGCTCCACCACCGCGCCGGGCGCGGCGGAGGGGGAATCCATCAAGGCGCCGCCTGCGACAAAGGACCAGCCATTGATCGCATCCTGCGCGGCCTCGTCCCTCTCGACGAAAATCGGGAGGGCCTCGTCGAAGGTCGCGGAGACGGTCACGTCGAAGGCGGGCATCGTGAAGGATCCGTCCGCGTTCGCCTCGACGGGGATTCCGTTCGTGCCGGCGACGGACAGAGAGACGACACCGTAGCCGGGATCGACGGAGGGCAACAGCCACAATTTCGTGCCGGCGGGGACGGGGGCGCTGTAGGAGGACCAGTCGGACAACAAGACCTCGACCGAGCCGTGCGCGAGGTTCGGGTCGACGACGACGGCGAATTTGTCCCGGAGCTCGTAGGCCGCTGTGTAGACGACGGGGGCGGCGGAGGCGCCGTCGAGGTCCAGGAGCACGGGGGCGGGGGCGGGCGTCCAGCCCGAGAAGACATAGTAGTGGCGCTCGTCGGGGTCGGCGAGGACGGGCGTGGCGTTGGTGTAGGCGGGGACGATGCCGTAGCCGACGGGGCCGGTCTGGAGCACGGTGCCGTCGACGTTCTGGAACGTGACGGTGCGGGAGAAGGGCGCGAGGGAGAGGGCGAGCGTCGCGGGCGCGCGCGGGCCCCTGACGACCAGGTAGAGCGCGGTGCCGTCGAAGCCGGCACCGTGGGTGCGGACTTCGTTTTCGTCGGACCCCGCCACCGTGAGGCGGATGTAATCCTCGTCCTCGATGTCGATGAACCAGCCGGGTTCGAAGTCGAGGCGGAGGGCGACGGGTTCGCCCGGGGAGTAGGCGGCCTCGAAGGAGGCGGGGGCGAGGCCGAGGTCCGCGACGTTGGTCGCGGTAGAACCGAGGTCGTTCGTGACGGACCAGACGGACACGGCGACGTGGTCCTGCGGGGCGTAGGCGAGCGCGTAGGTCGGCGGGACGATGCAGATCTCGCCGTCGTCGTCGAGCGCGAGGGCGTATTCGGGGTCGTCGCTGAAGAAGAGGGAGAGGCCGCCGTCCGCCCCCGCGGCGTGGCCGAGGAGGTTCGTGGTGACGGCGCGGCGGACGTCGGGGACGATGCCGAGGCGCGCCCCGGGCGCGAGGTCGCCGACGACCTGGAGGAGGGAATCCGCGTGCGAAAAATCGATGTCGTTCGCGGCGGCGGGCGCGGCGGCGTCCGAGAAGTTGGTGACGACGTTCCCGAGGACGCGCAGCGCGCCCGAGATGCGGAGACGGGCGGCTTGGAAACGCGTCCGTAGATACACGCCGCCGCCGTTCTTCCGGGCGGCGTTGCCGGAGATTTCGCCGCCGGACATCGCGAAGCCGTCGTCCGAGTAGGCCAGCACGCCGCCTCCGTCCGAAAAGGCGTCGTTGCCGGAGATGGCGCCGCCGGACATCGCGAAGGCGCCGCCGTCCTCCAGGAATATGCCGCCGCCGGCATCTCCGGCGGAGTTTCCGGAGATGGCGCCGCCGGTCATCGTGAACGCGCCGCCGCCCCCCACGTATACGCCGCCACCGCATCCGGCGGAGTTTCCGGAGATGGCGCCGCCGGTCATCGTGAAGACGCCGCCGTCGGCCACGGACACGCCGCCGCCGCCGAGCCAGGCGGCGTTGCCGGAGATTTCGCCGCCGGTCATCGTGAACGCGCCGCCGTCCTCCACGTATACGCCGCCGCCGCCCGCTATGGAGAAGCTTTCGTAGTCGATGTCTTTGTTGCCGCCGGTGATCGCGCCGGACGCGGGGACGGAGTTGGTGAGCGCGAGCGAGCCCCTGACGCGGATCGTCTCGCCGCCGACGGCGAGGTCCGCGAGGGCGCGGTCGAGGGTGTGGCCCGCGAGGTCGAGCGTGACGGCGACGCCCTCGGGGACGAACAGCGCGGTGTCGGCGGCGGTGGCCGTGATGTCGCGCGAGAGGACGACCGTGCCGCCCGCGGCGAGCTGCGCCTGCAAGATTTTCCACAGCGTCGTGAGTGTGGCGTTCACGGCAATGTTGTCGGCATCGGCGGCGAAGCGGTAGGCGCCGTCAACGGGCTCGAGGGGAACGCCGTTGACGGTGACGTCGCCGATCGCATAGCCCGGCGCGGCGGCGGACAGCGTGACGATGTCGCCGGGCCGCGCGTAGGCGGTCGTGTCGTTCTGCAATATGACGCCGCTCGCGACAACGCCCTCGGGCAGCGAGATGCCGTAGGCCGGCACCAGCGTCTTGCGCGCGATGGCGGAGGGGGAAACCGAATTGCCTTTGTAGATTGCCGTGCCGTCGGTGAGTGTCTGGTCGGTCTTGACGCTGACGCCGACACTGTAGCTGTTGGCGGTGATGCTGTCGGTGGGATTCGTCCAGCCGAGCGTGATGAGTCCTTTGACGTAGATGCCGTAGTCGCCGTTGGCGGTGACGGTGCCGCCGTTGATCGTGACGGCGTTGTTGGCGAAGATGCCGTACTGTATGCCGTTGGCGGTGACGGTGCCGCCGTTGATCGTGACGGCGTTGTTGGCGAAGATGCCGTACTGTATGCCGTTGGCAGTGACGGTGCCGCCGTTGATCGTGACGGCGTAGCCGACGTCGATGCCGCAGCTGCCGTTGGCGGTGACGGTACCCGTGCCGTTCGTCTGGCCGTAGATGGTGAGGTCGCCGACTCCGATGGCGCGGCCGTTCGCGTTGGTGACGGCGAGGGTCGCGCCGTCGCAGAGGATCAGGTGGACGGTGCCGCGGAAGCCGAGCCGTCCGCTGATGGTGACGGCGTTGGTGACGACGTACCAAGCCGTCGCGCCGATCGCGCCGTATGCGACTTCGCCTGTGGCATTGGCGATGACGGTGTAGTCGGTGCAGAGCCGCTCGGTGCCGTCCGCGTCGAGATAGGGGATGTTGACCCGCCATGTGGCGGTGAGCGACACGACGGCATTCTGGGCGTTGGCGAGGTTCAGGACGGTCGCGCGGTCCGGGTAGATGGTGCCGTCCGCGCCGCGCCAGCCGGCGAAGGTGTAGTCCGTGCGCGCGAAGGCGTTGGAGGAGAGCGCCTGCGGCGCGTCGTAGGCGAAGGTCTGGTCGGGCATCGTGCCCTCGCCGCCGTTGGCGTCGAAGCGGACGGTGTAGGTGTGCGCCGTCCACTGCGCATAGAGATCGATGGCGCCGTTTGCCTCGGCGGTAAGGTTCGAGACGGACGCGCCGTCCGCATAGACGACGGCTCCGTCCTCGCTGGTGCTCCATCCCGCGAAGTCATAGCCCGTGCGCGTGAAGGCGCTGGAGGTGAGCGTCTGCGGCGCATCGTAGGTGAAGGACTGGTCCGGGATCTCGCCCTCGCCGCCGTTGGCATCGAAGCGGACGATGTAGGTGTGCGCCGTCCACTGCGCATAGAGCGTCACGGAGCCGTAATTCACGGCGGTGAGGTTCGAGACGGACGCGCCGTCCGCATAGACGACGGCTCCGTTCTCGCTGGTGCTCCATCCCGCAAAATCGTAGCCCGTGCGCGAGAAGCCATTGGAGGTAAGATTATCGGGAACATCGTATGTCATGCCCATTTCGTCTGTGGAGCCGACCGCGTCCGCGGCGTTTCCGTCGAAGCGAACGATGTAGGAATGTCCGACCCATTGCGCATAGAGATCGAAGACTCCATCCGCCTCGGCGGTGAGGTTCGAGACGACCTGTCCGTCAAGGTAGAAATCGCCCGAGCCGTCCGCGTTCGCGGTCCAGCGCGAGAAGTCGTAGCCGGTGCGGGCGTCGGCGGGATCGAGGGCCTGGGGCGCGTCGTAGAGGAAGGCCTGGTCGCGGGTCGCGGCGGTGCCGTCGTAGGCGTGGAAGCGGACGGCGTAGGCGTTGGTCGTCCAGTGGGCGAGGTAGGCGCGGTCGCCCAGGGAGCCGGTCGCGACCGTCACTTCGTTGGTCGGTCCGCCCAGGTCGGTTCCCGTCCAGCCCGCGAAGGCGTAGCCTGTGCGGACGGGATTGGCGAGCGTGAACGCGGCGTTTGTGATGGCGTAGGTCACCGGATTCGACTCTCCATCCAACAGCGCGCCGCCCGCAAAGTCGTAGGTGATAGTGTAAGTGATTGGCATCCAGTGCGCGACGTAGCTGCGGGGGCCATAGGAGCCGGAATAGATGGTGACGTATTTCTGCTTCGTCGAGCCGTTGCTGCCCGTCCAGCCGGCAAAGGCGTAGCCCATGCGCGTGGGCTGGACGAGCGACACCGCCGCGTCGTAAGTGTAGCTCGTCGGGGCGTTCGCCGGGAGCGTTCCGCCGCCGAGGTCGTAGGAGATCGGATAGGCGTGGCTCGCGGAGACCGTCTTGCCGTTGAAGGTCCTGTTGAGCGACCCCTGGAAGTAGTTGTACGAGAGATCGCGGAAGTTGCAGGTTCCGCCGGTGATCTCGAGCACGGTGCCGGCGGAGGCGGTGATGGTGCCCTTGAAGGTGATGACGTTGGAGCCGTCGCCGGAATCGTAATAGGCGCTGCCCCACGTGGTGTCGATCCTCTTGGACGTCCCCGAGGAATAGACGATCTCGTTGAACGGCACGCTGATGTAGAATGTGTTGCCCTTGCGGTAGGGACCAGGCCCCACGCCGATGGCGGCTGTCGAGTCGTTGTAGAGGGTGGGATAGGTGTCGTCGACGAGCGCCATTCGGACGAAGAAGTCCTTGTAGCCCCAGGTGTCGTCCTCGTTGCCGCCGGCGTCGAAGCGGGTCGTGATGTAGGCCGTTGTGGCGGGAAGGACGACCGAGCCGCTGCTACCGGCCGCATAGCCGTCCTTGTACTTCTGCTCCCAGAGCTTGCCGGTGGAGAGGCTGAACTCGCCCGTGCCGGTGGATGAGCGATGCGGGAAGAAGGCCTTGCCCTCGGCGTTGCTGCCGTCGGCAAGCTCGAAGCAGACCTTGTAGACGGAATTCACCGGGTCGTTGACCTGGCCGTTGGGATCGGCGCCGGTGTCGTAGGAGACGCGAACGTCGCCGGGAACGATCTGGAGATACTGGTAGCCGTCGTCCCGCTCCTTCTCGGTGAAGCAGACGGTGGCGTAGATCTTGTAGCCGAGCGAGTCCAGATAGCCGGCCGTGGCGCCGGTGGAGGCGATGAGGGTGTCGGTGGAGACCATGGCGGGCTTCTGCGCGTAGTCGTAGCTGTCGTCGATGAGGACGTAGCCAGCGAGCGCCCCGCTCGTCTCCACATAGGAGGCGGGCGGCGAGTAGGCGACGTCGAGATACTTGTCGCTCGACATGCCGCTGGAGAAGCTGCCGCCGCTGAACGTCACGAGGTCGGTCACGGTCTTGCTCACCTTGTCGGCCTTGAACTGCACGAGGCCCGAGGAGACACTGCGCGTCGCGTTGGTGATCCAGAACCCGCCTTCGTCGAGAATCTCGAGGCAATAGGCGCGCGAGGCGTCGGTCTGGTACATGTACGCGGCGTTGGACATTGAGGCCGCGGAGACGGTGATGTTCGTCGAGGTCTGGCCGGGGGCGAAGGCGAGCGTGCCGCTCTTTGCCGTGTAGTGCTGCCCGGGGAAGGCCGAGAGCGGGACGGTGCGGTAGAGCACGGTCTCGGCGGCTGAGGTGTCGCCGCTTCGGGAGATCGTGAACGAGTTCCCCGATCCGGAGACGGAGAACGTCGACGCCGGCGCGGACGCGGCGGAGAGGAGGAGGGCGGCGAGGAGACAGGTCGGAGTGCGCATGGCCGTCAAAGTGGTTGTTCAACTATCAGAGTTTAGCACACTCCTCCTCCCGCGCGCAAGCGCATTCGCGCGAAGACGCGAAAGGCCGCCCCCTACGCGCGGCGGGGCCGGCGGACGATCGCGCCGAGGAAGATGCGCTTGAGCAGAAGCAGCTCGTCCGTGAGGTCCTGGGGGCCGTCCGGGGGGTAGAGCAGCCCTTCCGCGTATTTGCCGGCCACGGAAAGGAAGGCGTAGAGGGTGTTGACGAAGAGGCGCCGCTCGGGGATGGACGTGTCGAGCGTGCCGTCCGCCTTCGCCTTGCGGTAGACGGTGTGGAACTTGCGGGCGAAGACGTGGACGGCCTCGTTGTAGGGGCGCATCTGTTCGGCGGTGCACTCCTCGTGGATCACGTAGGCGTCGAAGTTGCGGTTGAAGCGCAGCAGGTCGCGGTGGCTCCGGTAGAGCTCGATGATGCTGTCGAGGAAGAAGTCCATCTCCGCGGCGGCGTCCATCTCCGCGCCGCCGCGCGCGGCGTAGGCCTTCTCGACCTCGGCGTAGTATTCGGCCCACTTCTTCGTGGCGAGTTCGATCACGAGGTCGGGCTTGGTCTTGAAGTAGCGGTAGAGCGTGACGATGCCGACGCCCGCCTCGGCCGCGATCTCCGTGAGCGTCACGGCCTCGATCGAGCGCGCGGCGAAGAGGCGGAAGCCGGCCTCCAGCAGCCGCTCCCTGCGCTCGGCCATCTCGGCCGCATCCTTCTCCCGATTGCGCATTTCCGTCAATGTGGTTGTTTGATGATTCGATTCTAGCACCGGCCCTTCCCCGGCGCAACCGTTTTCGCGGGGCGGCGCGGGGCGTGCGCGGGCTGTTTTCCTCACGCCAAGTTCGCGAAGTCCGCGAAGGCTGGTTCCCGGAATACCTTTGCGGACTTGGCGGACTTTGCGTGAGAATTCCACGCGGCGCCGGGCGATGGGTTACGGTGCGGCGGCGGCGGACGTTGCGTTCGTCGCGCCGACGGACACGCGGAAGAAGAGGGCGCCGGTGGCGGCGGGGTCGGCGGGGTCGACGGCGCGCCAGCCGTCCGAGGGCGCGAGCGAGTCGCGCCCCCAGAGCGTGTAGGCGCGGGCGCCGCCGAGGTCGGGCGTCCAGCCGATGCGCGGTTCGCCGGTCGAGAGGTCGATCGAGACGACGAGGTCGCGGCTCGCCGGGTCGTCCGGGTCGAGCCCGGCGAGCCAGCTCGCCCAGAGGGAGCGGCCGTTCGCGCCGACGAGCCCCGCCGAGGCGCCGAAGGTCCCGGCGGTGTCCGCGAAAAGCGTCGCGTTCGTCGCGGCGAGGTCGGCGAGGTAGGCCGTCCCGTCGTCCGTCTCGCCGGGCGCGTCCCCGGCGCGCGCGGGGACGACGCAGCGCGTGTAGGCCTTGATCGTGGCGGCCCAGCTCACGTCGGTCGGGTCGACGTGGTCCGGGTCCTGCGCGACGATCGTCTTCCCGTCGAACCATACCGAGCCCGCGACGCCCGCCGTCTCGTCGTAGCGTCCGAAATACGAATTGCCGGCCCGGTGGTCGGGGTGGCAGCGGCCCGGGTTGTCGCTGTTGACGTAGTTGGAGAGGTTCGTCCCGACCTGCCGGTAGACGACGGAGAACGCGGTCCCGGGAACGAGCGGGACGGGCGTTTCGAGGGGGACCGTGGTGAATCCCGCGCGCTCCAGCTCGATCGACTGCCGGCAGGCGAGCGCGCCGCCCTCGACCGGCGTTGCGGCGCCGCGCGTCACGTTCGTGTAGACCAGGATCTCGCCGGCGTGCGGGAAGAGGCGGGACCAGACGCCGACGGCGTCGAGCCGCTCGCCGCTTCCGGCGGTGAAGACGGAGGCCTGGAGGTCGTGGTCACTGTGGATCGCGGAGTTGGGCCCCGAGGCGTCGAAGACCGGGCCCTCCCGGTCGTGGCCGCGCACGGCGTCGTAGTCCTCGCCCTCGCCGGCGGGGAGATAGATCGCGCCGGATTCCGCGGTCGCGAAGACGGCGTCGTGGTAGGACACGCGGATGAAGCCGTCGTCCGTCCCCCAGTCCGGCCCCCAGCTGTTCTTCACGATCCACGCGCCCGGACCGGGCGGGGGCGTCTTGAATGCGTTGGTCGGGAAGTCGTCGTCCCAGCCGACGAGCGTGACGGCGTGGTTGGCCGAGAGCGCGTAAGGGCAGTAGCAGGCGGGCGCCTCGTCGTATCCCTCGACGAACTGCGCGCCGTAATACATCGACACCGCGACTGCGCCGTATTGCATCGTCGCCGCCTTGAGCCCGGCGGCCTTCTCCGGCGTGCCATCGAGCGGCTCGGTCCACACGATGTCCCGGACGCGGACGACCGGCGCGAGCTGCGGGCTGTCGCGTGTCCAGTCCGACGTCTTCGCGATGACGCCGAAGAGATCGTTCGACTCGGCGACGGGCCCGGCCCAGCGCAGCAGATACGCCTCCGCCATCGAGTGGAGTCCGCCGGTTTCGCCGTTCAGCCCGGTCCATCCGTTCAGGTTGACCAGATTGCGCTCGGAGAGGTCGTAGAGGCCGCGGCCGGTCCGGAGGAGCTGCGTCTCGATCGTCGCGAGGGCGGCGAACGCCCAGCACGAGCCCGTCTGCTGCTGGTCCTTGGCGGGCGAGACCCAGCCCTGGTCGCGGGCGTCCCACTTCGCGGGCAGGGCGCTCCGCGCCGGCGCGCGCCGGAGACCCGCCGCGCGCGGTTCGGCGACGCGCCG
>CACWKU010000038.1 GCA_902761575.1 uncultured bacterium | reverse complement strand
CCGCACGGCGGCGAAGGCGCGGGGCGGGACGAGCGCGCGGGCCTGCGGGCAGAGGCGGAAGAGCAGGTCGAGCGACCAGAGGCAGCGCAGCAGCTGCCACGGCGTCGCGAGCAGGGCGAAGACGACGAGCAGGAGCGTCGGGAGCCCCGAGAGCACCGCGCCGAAGACGAGGGAGAGCGCCTGTCCGAGGACGAGCCACACCGCGAGCGCGAGCGCGCCGAGGAGCAGCAGGTAGCGTAGGTACCACGCGCCGAGCGAGTCGAACGCCTCGCACACCGCCGCGCCGAAGGTCCGGCGCAGCAGCACGACGCGCGGGACGGCGAAGTCGCGCAGGAAGCCCATCGCGACGGCGTCCGCGAGGAGCGTCACGGCGACGGCGAGCCCGAAGGAGGCGAGGGCCTCGATCCCGGCGCCGCCCTCCGGCAGGCGCGAAAGGGACACGACGATCCAGCCGAAGACGCCGGCGTGCAGCGCGAGGAGCGCGAGGCGGAAGAGCAGGATGCCGCGGAAGATCGCGCGGGAGGGGACGCGGGCGTCGAGCCACGAGAGAAGCATCGGCTCGTCGCGCCGGTAGACGCGCTCGACGAAGAGCGTCCAGCTGCGCGCGAGGAACCAGGTGCGCATCGCGCAGAAGACGAGAAGCAGCAGCGCCGCGCCGCCGAAGACGGAGAGCCGGTCGCGCGCCCGGGCGGTCCGCGCCCAGGCGACGGCGCGCGCGGAGGCGTCGCGCAGCGATTCGCCGATGTCGTCCGCGAGCGGCGCGTAGTCGGCCTGCGCGAGGCCGCGGCGGAGCGGGCCGGCCCAGCGCTCGGGGAGCGTGAAGAGCCTCGACTCCAGCACCGCGCCGAGCCCGGCCGACTCGGCGGTCGCGCGGAGCGTCGGCGAGGCGACCGGGACGAGCGACCACTCCGACTGCGCGCCGAGGAGCATCAGCAGGACGGCGACCGAGAAGGCGAGCCAGCGGCCGAGGGAGAACGGGCGCATCAGCACGACGCGCGTGTTGGCGAGGGCGATCCGCAGCGAGAAGAGGCAGCTCGGGCGCGGGTCGGGCGCGCGGTCGTCGGGCGTCTCCGGCTCGAACGGCGAGCGGTCGCCGATGATCCGGACGCTGGGAGGTGGCGCGGCCGCGGCGGATTCCGGCGCGGCGGCGCCGGCCGGCGCGTCGCGCTCGCCGGGGCCGGGGGGCGCGTCCCCCGCGGGCTTCGGAGGCGGGAAGAGCGTCTCGAGCGTCGAGGCCTTGCGCCACTCGGCGCCGTAGCCGGGCGTCCAGACGAGGTCGTCGGGGCCGAACGCGCCGGCGCGAGCGGCGTCGCGGAACTCGCTCCACGGCATCGGCCCGCGGCGCTCGCCGCCCTTCGCGTAGTACCAGACGACCATCGGTCTAGCCCTCCGCGGACGCGGCGGCGGGGGCCTCCGAGACGGGCGCCGGCGGCGGTTCGGCCGATGCGGGATCGTCCTCCCCCGTGCGGAAGGCGCGCTCGACGAGGCGGTCGACGAGCGGGAGGGCGACGCGGCCGGAGACGGACTTCTCGAAGACCGTCTCGCGGACCTCGGGGATCGGCAGGAGGCGCGCGAAGGAGAAGACCATCAGCAGGGCGATCGAGAGCGTGAGCGCCGCGAGGACGGCGCCCGCGATGCCGTCGACCGGCTGGCCCACGAGCATCCGGAGGAAGCGGTGCGCCCCCCAGCGCACGAGCGCGCCCATCACGGCCGCGAGAAGCACCGCGGCGGCGAAGGCGAGGATGCGGGCGCCCTCGCCGTCCTCGGGGAAGAGGTTCTCCTTGATCGGGGCGTAGGCGAGGGCGACGATGGCGAGCGCCGTCGCGAACGCGAAGAGGCGCGAGAGCTCGCCCGTCAGGCCGCGGACGGAGCCGACGACGACCGCCACGACGAACAGGACGGCGCAGACGGCGTCGATCCAGCCGGCGGCGGAGAGGACGGGGGCGGAGGCGAGGAGCATAATGCGGAATGCGGAATGCTGAATGACGAATGACGAACGACGAACGACGAATAAGACTATTCGAAGCGTTTGTCGCCGGGGAAGATGAATCGGCCGCATTCGGCGATGTTGGCGGCGAGGCGCAGGTCGCCCTTCTTGCGGGCGAAGCGCTCCATGCGGGAGAGCGCGGCGGAGTTGGAGCGGTCGAGGTCGTAGGCCTGGCGCGCCTTGTCGTAGGCGAAGGCGGGGGACTGCGCGCGGGCGGCCTCCATCAGGAGACGGTCGATCTTCTCCTGCAGTTCGGGCGGGCGGCGGGCGGAGAGCTCGCCGAGACGGCGGATCGCGTCGGCGCGCTGCGGCTCGAAGGCGCGGGCGCGCGGCGAGACGAGGAAGACCTGCAGGAGACGCGCGGCGGCGGTGTGCTCCTCGGAGGCGGAACGCCCGGAAAGACGGCCCGAGGCGCGGAGAACGCCGGCGTTGTAGAGCGCGACGGGGTCTCCCGGGTCGGTCGTGAGAGCCTCCTCCAGCAGCGCCAGGGCGGTGCCGGAGTTGCCGCGGTCCATTTCGCAGGCGGCGAGTCCGGCGACGAGCCCGGCGACGCGGTTCGCCTTGCCGAGGGCGGCCTGGTAGTCGTTCACGGCGCCGTCGAGGTCGCCGCGGCGGCGGCGCGTCTCGGCGCGCGCGACGAGCGGCGCCCAGTCGTCCGTGTCGCGCGAGAGCTCGACCGCGCGGTCGAACGCCTCCTCGGCGGCGCGGTTGTGGTTGGCGCGGAAGTTGGCGGTGCCGAGGTTGTAGAAGACGGCGGCCTCCTTCGGATGCGCCCGCCCGGCGGCGCGCAATAGCTCGATCGCCCGCTCGTAGTCGCCGGCGCGGAGCGCCTTCTGGCCCTCGGAGGCGGCGTTGGGCGGAACGCGGGAGCAGCCCGCCGCGACAAGGGCGGCGGCGAGGGCGGAAAGGAGGACGGAGCGAAGATGCATGGGGACTCTCCGGATGGGCGGGGCGCCGGATGCGCGCTCCGCGGTGTCGGTATCGCGGCGCCTATCCTACCACGCGCGCGGGAAAATGTCCAACGCGTTGCGCGGCGTGGCGGGGTCTGCTAGACTTCTGCGCATGAGCAAGACACTCGACCCCCGCTCGTTCGGCGCCGCCGCCGACGGAAAGACCCTCGACACCGCCGCGCTCCAGCGCGCCATCGACGCCGCCGCGCCCGGCGACTGCGTCCGCCTCGCCGGCGGCACGTTCCGCACCGGCACGCTCGGCCTGCACGGCGGTCTCGCGCTCGAGATCGCGCCGGACGCCGTCCTCGAGGGCTCGCCCGACATCGCCGACTACCGCGACTGCGGCTACCGCCACCGCGAGATGGGCGAGACGGTGTCGCTGCTCTACGCGCTCGGCGGCGACGACATCGAGATCCGCGGCGGCGGCACGATCCGGATGAACGGCCCCGCGTTCATGGACTGGGACTTCGCGCACTACTGCCCGCGCGAGATCGACCCCGCCACGGTGGAGCCCGACGTGCGCGAGCAGATGGTCTGCGCGATCGTGAAGCGCCCCACGCAGCCGATCTTCCTCGACTCGTGCCGCCGCGTCCGCGTGCACGACGTCACCGTCCTCGACGCGCCGTGCTGGACCTTCACGTTCTCCAACTGCGAGGACGTCGCCCTGGAGCGCGTGACGGTCGAGAACCACCGCCAGATCCCGAACTGCGACGGCGTCCACTTCAGCGCCTCGCGCAGGATCCGCGTGAGCGACTGCACCTTCCTCTGCGGCGACGACTGCTTCGCCGCGACGTGCATCACGAACCCGGATGGAGTCTGCGAGGACATCGTCGTGGAGCGCTGCCGCATGCAGTCGCGCTCCGCCGCGATCCGCTTCGGCCACCTCGACTCGACCGTCCGCAACGCCGTCGTGCGCGACATCAAGGTCGAGAGGTCCAACCGCGCGATCTGCGTCTTCGCGAAGGACGGCGGGAGCGTCTCCGACATTTCGTTCGAGCGCATCGAGGCCGAGACGAAGATCCACGCCGGCGGCTGGTGGGGCAAGGGCGAGCCGTTCGTCGTCTGCGCCGCGGAGTCGACGGGCCGCATCGACCGCGTCGCGATCCGCGACTCGTCCTTCGTCTGCGAGAACCCCGGCGTCGTGGCGGGGTCCGGCAACGTCCGCGGCGTCGTCCTGGAGCGCTGCTCGTTCCGCCACGAGGAGGGGCATACGCACCCGTGGTTCCGTGGCAAGATCGACCTCCAGCCCAACGCGAAGCTCCGCGAGGCCCCATGGGCCCCCGGAGCAACGCTCTACGCCGACGGCGCCGAGGTCTGCATCCGCTAGACCGCCCGCCCCGCCGGCTTCATTCATTTTCCCCGCAACCCGATGGAATCCCCGCCCATGAAAACCCTCCTCGTCAACGGAAGCCCGCGCCAGCAGGGCAACACCGCCACCGCCCTCGCCGAGATCGCCAAGACCCTCCAGGCCGAGGGCGTCGAGACCGAAGTCTTCTGGATTGGCGCGAAGCCCGTCCGCGGCTGCATCGCCTGCGGCAGGTGCCGCGAGGCCGGCCGCTGCGTCTTCGACGACGATGCCGCCAACGTGCTCGCCGCGAAGATGGCGGAGGCCGACGCGGTCGTCGTCGGCTCGCCCGTCTACTACGGCCAGCCGAACGGCGCGCTGCTCGCGCTCCTGCAGCGCGCGCTCTTCTCCGCCTCGTCCGCCGTCGCGGGCAAGCCCGTCGCCACGGTCGCCATCTGCCGCCGCGGCGGCGCGACGGCCGCGTTCCAGTGCCTCAACCTGCCGTTCCAGATGCTGAGCTGCACCGTCGTCGGCTCGCAGTACTGGAACATCGCCTACGGCCGCGAGGCGGGCGAGGCCGCGAAGGACACCGAGGGCATGCAGACGATGCGCACGCTCGCCCGCAACCTCGCGTGGCTGCTCAAGAGCGCCGCCGCCGGCGCCGTCCCGCGCCCGGCGCCGGAGCCGTGGGCGCCGATGCACTTCATCCGGTAGACCGCTCCTGACGGGGGACACCACGATGAAGAACGCAAAGACGACCTGGGCCGGCGCGATCGCCGCCCTCCTGACGGCCCTGCTGGCCGGATGCGCGCACCTGGACGCGGCAAAAGACGATAGCGGGTTCGTCCCGCTCGCCGAGGCCGTGCCGGACGCCATCCTGGAGATCCGCTACTACTCGACCTACAACTTCGTCGGGGACCGCGTGGACGGCTACGAGCGCCCCGTCGCGTATCTCACGAAGGAGGCCGCGGCCGCGCTCAGGGCGGCGAGCGACGACTGCGTCGCGCGCGGCTACCGGCTCAAGGTCTACGACGCCTACCGCCCGCAGCGCGCGGTCTCGCACTTCATGCGGTGGGCGAAGGACGTCGGAGACGTCCGGATGAAGCCCTTCTTCTACCCGAACCTCGACAAGTCGGTCCTCTTCGACCAGGGCTACATCGCGGAGAAGTCCGGCCACAGCCGCGGCAGCACGGTCGACCTGACGCTCTTCGACATGAAGACCGAGAAGGAGGTCGACATGGGCGGCACCTTCGACTGGTTCGGCGAGGAGTCCCACCCGGACTACAAGGGCGTCACGGAGGCGCAGCTGGCCAATCGGATGCTCCTGCGCGAGATCATGCTCGCCCACGGCTTCAAGCCCCTCGCCGAGGAGTGGTGGCACTTCACGCTCAAGGACGAGCCCTATCCCGACACCTACTTCGACTTCCCGGTGCGATAGAGCGCTCATCCTCCGGGCCGAGGCCTCCGCCAGCGGCGCGTGGCGGGGCTTTTCCCGGCGGCGGCGATGTGGTAGACTACGCGCCAACGCGACGGCATGGCGCCGCCGCAACTCTGCCACACCAACCCGCGCGCGGCCCTTCCGGGGCCGGCGAGCACCTCCGAAGGGAAACCCAACATGAAACGCCCACTGTCCGTCGTCCTGGCCGTTCTGGCCGCCTTCGTCCTGTCCGGCTGCAAGACCTGCCCGTGCGGCGCCGCGGCTTCGCCGTTCGCGAAGTACGACAACGTCGCCTCCGTCCAGAAGATGGAGCTCAAGCGCACGTCCGAGAGCTGGGACGGCACCGCCCTGCCCGACTACCTCAAGGGGAAGCCGGAGCTCGTCGTGATGCGCTACGTCTTCCCCGTCGGGAGCAAGCTGCCCTGGCACCACCACCCCGTCATCAACTACGGCATCCTGCAGCAGGGCGAGCTGACGATCGTCGGGCTCGAGGGCCAGCGCCAGGTCGTCCGCGCCGGCGACGCGATCGTCGAGATGGTCGGCCCCATCCACTGCGGCATGAACACGGGCGACAAGCCGATCGTCCTGGACATGTTCTACCTTACGCAGAAGGGCACGCCCCTCGCGGTCCAGCATCCCGAGATCCAGAAGCCGATGGAATAGGGCGGCTCGCGCCGCGTCCCTTCCGCAGGCCCCGCGGGCACGGCTCCGCCGCGCCGCGGGGCCTGCCCGCGTTGGAATATTTTCGTTTCGCTCGTGACGGGGTTCGTGTAGAATGCGCGGCGGCTCCCGCGAATCGCGGGACGACTGGCCATGACAATCCTCCCCTCTCCGCGCGCGCGATGCCTTGCCGCCGCCGCCCTGCTTCCCCTGATTGCCGGCTGCCTCTCGGTCGGCCCCGACTTCCAGGCGCCCGAATGGGACGGCCCCGAGGCCTGGTCCGCCACCAACGCCCCCGTCGCGTCGCCGCTGCCCGACGGAGCCCCGTGGTGGTCCGTCTTCGGCGATCCCGTCCTCGACGGGCTCGAGGCGGAGCTGCTGGAGCAGAACCTCTCGCTCGCGGCCGCCGTCGCGCGCCTCGACGCAGCCGCCGCGCAGCTCGGCGCCACCCGCGCCGGCCTCGCGCCGTCGGCCGACCTCTCCGCCTCCGCCGCCTACGACCGGCAGTCCGGCGAGGTCCACGGCTCCGGGGCCAAGGTCCCCGACAACCCCGACTGGCTCTTCCGGCCCGGCGCCTCGTTCTCGTGGGAGCTCGACTTCTGGGGCCGCGTCCGCCGCAGCGTCGAGGCCGCGTCCGCCGACCTCGACTCCGCCGCGCAGGACGTCCGCGACTCGCGCCGCCTCCTCGCCGCGCGGCTGGCCTCCTCCTACCTCGCGCTGCGCACGCTCCAGACGCGCCTCGACTTCGCCCGCGGGAACGCCGCGCTCCAGACCGACACGCTCGAGCTGGTGAAGGCCCGCCGCAACGCCGGCCTGAGCGGCGACCTCGACCTGCGCCAGGCCGAGATGAACCTCGCCTCCACCCGCGCGAGCATCCCGCCCCTCGAGGCGCAGATCGACTCCGCGCTCAACTCCATCTGCACCCTCCTCGGCCGCTACCCCGGCTCGAAGGACGAGCTGCGCGAGCCCGCCCCCGTCCCGCTCCCCGACGACGCCGCGCTACCCGCCTCTCTCCCCGCCGACCTGCTGCGCAACCGCCCGGACGTCGCCGCCGCCCTGGCGAGCTTCCACGCCGCGGTCGCCCGCATCGGCGCCGCCAAGGCCGAGCTCTACCCGAGGGTGTCGCTCGGCGGATCCTTCGTCTTCGCCGCCACCGGCACCGACAACCTCTTCAAGGACAACGCGCAGAACTACTCCGTCGGCCCCTCGATCCAGTGGCCGGTCTTCTCCGCCGGCCGGCTCCGCAACCAGGTCCGCGCGATGGAGGCCGCCGCGCGCGCCGCCGAGGCCCGGTTCCGCGAGACCGTCCTCTCGGCCGTAGCCGAGTGCGAGACGGCGCTCTCCTCCCGCCGGCACGCGGTGGAGGTCCTCGACGACCTCCGCGCCGCCGCGACCGCCGCCGAGGAGGCCGCGAACCTCTCGGACTCGCTCTACCGCACGGGCCTCACGGACTTCCAGAACGTCCTCGACATGCAGCGCCAGCTCGCCTCCAACCGCGACGCCCTCGCGCAGGGCGTCGGCGCCGCCGCCTCGGCGCTCGTCGACGTGTGGAAGGCGTTCGCGGGCCCCGACACGCCGAGTCCGGCCGCGGAAGAAACTCACGCGGAGGCCGCAGAGACCGCAGAGCCTGAATCCCACGCAGAGAACGCAGAGACAGCAGAGTCTATTTCTCACGCAGAGAGCGCAGAGAGCGCAGAGCCCCGTCCCGGCGAAGCCGGCCCCCTCCCTGAGGGGGCTGCCGAGCGAAGCAAGGCTGGGGGAGTCTCCCACGCGGAGGCCGCGGAGTAGATTTGCCATTTGGCTTTGTGGACAATTGTGAACAATTGAGATTTGTGGACAATCCCGCACACCCCGCCACGCCCATGGCCACTCGAATGTGTCACATTGTCGAATGATAGTCAATAATGTGACAGATTTCTACGCGATGAATTTTGTCACATTATTTCATTTCGTTTGATAATGTGACAGATTTTTCTTGCATCCGACTAGGCCGTCATAGTAGAATGCCCCCATCACGCAAACCAAGGGAAAGCACCATGTTCTTCGGACGGGAGGATTTGATCGAAAGGCTCGAAGGCCTGTTCAGGAAACGGACGGCGTCTCTCGTCACGTGCAGGGGACGGCGCCGGGTCGGGAAGTCGACCCTGATCGAGAGGTTCGCGGAACGCGCGGGGGCCCGCTTCATCAAGATCGAGGGCGTGAAGCCGCAGAGCAGGCTGGACAACGCGAAGGAGCTGGAGAACTTCGCCGCCAAGCTCGCCGCACAGACGCGCTGCGACTCGTCGGTCCCGGACAACTGGCTCAACGCCTTCCTGCGCCTGGACGGGCAGATCCGCGATGAAGGGAGGACGGTCGTCCTGCTCGACGAAATCTCGTGGATGGCCCATTACGATCCGCTGTTCGCCGGAACGCTGAAGGGCGTGTGGGACGACCGGTTCAAAAAGCATCCGAACCTCGTGCTCGTGCTCTGCGGAAGCGTTTCGTCCTGGATCAAGGACAACATCCTCGAGGACGGCAGCTTTTACGGGCGGCGCTCCCTGGACATCGTCGTCCCGGAGCTGCCCGTCGCCGAATGCGCCAAGTTCTGGGGCGCCGCGGCCGAGCGGATCGACGTCCGGGAGATCGCGGACGTGCTCTCCGTCACGGGCGGCGTTCCGCGCTACCTCGAGGAGATCGACCCGGGAACGTCCGCGGACGAGAACATCCGTCGGCTGTGCTTCCTCCCGAAGAGCCCGCTTCGCGAGGACTTCGACGAGATGTTCGCGGACGTCGTGACCCGTCAGCCGCAGTTCACCGGAACCGTCCTGCGGTGCCTGAAGGGCGCTCCCCGGAGCGTGAGCGAGATCGCCCGCGAAATCGGGATGGAGCGCGGAGGCCGGATCTCGGACTGCCTCGAGCAGCTGGAGGAATGCGGGCTCGTCGCCAACGACGAAGGCCTGAGTCCGATCAGCCGGAAGCCGACCCGCGAGGCGGTCTACCGACTCGCCGACAACTACTCGCGGTTCTACCTGCGGTATGTCGAACCCGTCAAGACGGTCATCGACCGGAACGCCTTCGCCTTCGGCTCGCTGAACGACCTCGACGGATGGGAGACCGTGAAGGGGCTCCAGTTCGAGAACCTCGTCCTCTCCAATCTGAACGTCCTCGCCGGAATGATGGGCCTCGGCCGCGCGCAGATCGTCTCGGCCGCGCCGTACCGTCGCGCGGCCTCGCGCGACGGCCGGCGCAAGGGCGTCCAGATCGACCTGCTCGTCCAGGCCCGGCGATCCATCTGCCTCGTCGAGATCAAGCGCCGGCGGGAGATCGGACGGGAAGTCATCGAGGAAATGGCCGGGAAGGTCGCCGCGCTGCCCCGTCGCAGGGGCGTCTCGATCCGCACGGCGCTCGTCTACGAAGGCCATCTTGCGCCGATCGTCGAAGCGGACGGCTACTTCGACGCCATCGTCCCGTTCTCCCGGCTCCTTGGATCGAACTGAGCGCTCTTCGGCCGCCGTTCCACGCCCTTCCCGCACCCCGCCACGCCACTTTCACATTTGAACATCCCACACCCAACACACTGACCCCCTTGCCCGCTCCGCGCGGGCGCGGCGCAGCCGCCGCCCGCGCGGAGCGACATCCCCTCAACCAACAACACCCCCAAACAGCCATGAAACTCGCAGTCCGAATCTTCGCGATTCTCCTCCTCGCCGCCGCGGTGGCGATGGCGTTCCTCTACAAGGGCGGCAAGCCCGAGGCCGACAACATCCCGCCGCCCGTCCGCCCCGTCAAGTCGATGCTCGTCGGCCCGCCGCCCCGCGTGCCGTCCATCCACTTCCCCGGCGTCGTCGACGCCCGCGCGGGCGTGGACCTCTCCTTCGAGGTGGGCGGCCGCATCGTCGAGTTCCCCGCCACCCGCGGCCTGGACGTCAAGGAGGGCGACGTCCTCGCCCGCCTCGACGACCGCGACTACGCCAACAGCGTCAAGACCGCCGAGGCCGAGCTCGCCTACGCCGAGTCCAACTTCAAGCGGATGGAGGCCGCCCTCGCGCAGAACGCCGTCTCCCAGGACGAGTTCTCCAGCGCCCGCGCCTCCCGCGACAAGGCCCGCGCCGCCCTCGACTCCGCCAAGAAGGCCCTCGACGACACCGTCCTCAAGGCCCGCTTCTCCGGCGTCGTCTCCGACACCTACGCCGACAACTTCGACACCGTCGCGGCCGGCACGCCCATCCTCAAGCTGCAGGACCTGACCGCCTTCGACCTGGCCGTCTCCGTCCCGGAGTCCTACGTCCTCTCGGGCTCCGCCGACGTCCGGAGCCGCTACACCTTCGAGGCCTCCTTCGACTCCCTCCCCGGGCGCACCTTCCCCGTCACCGTCAAGGACGCCGCCCGCATCGCCGACCCCGTCACGCAGACCTACCGCGCCACCTTCACACTCGAGGCCCCCGAAGGCCTTATCATCCTCCCCGGGATGACCTGCGACGTCGCCTCCACCATCACCGAGGAGGAACGGACGGCCGCCGCCGGCGACAAGCTCGCCGTCCCCTCCAACGCCGTCGGCGCCGCGGCCGACGCCACCTCCTTCGTCTGGCGCCTCGACGACAACGGCGACGGCACCTTCACCGCCCGCCGCGCCACCGTGACCCTCGGCCAGCGCACCGGCGAAAGCATCTACGTCCTCTCCGGCCTCTCCGCCGGCGACCGCATCGCCGTCGCGGGCGTCACCGTCCTCACCGAAGGCCGCATCGTCCGCCTCACCGACGAAGCCGCCGCCGCCAAGTGACCCCGCGCCCCGCCACCTCGCGAACCACGGAACACGCCGAACGAAACTCCGATGAGTTGAATCCCTCCGCTAACGCTCCGGTTTGAAACGCCGCCCGCCCTCCCGCACTCAGCACTCAGCATTCAGCATTCTTCCGTCCCCCTCGTCCCCACAGTCCCCCGCGTCCCCGTCCCCAAGTCCCCTTGAACCCTCACGCGAAGTCCGCAAAGATGAAACGCCGCTTCCTCATCCTTCCCCTCCTCGCGTTCGCGACGTTCGATTGTTCGTGCGTCGCTCCTCCTCCTCCGGACGAAGTCCACCCGAAGCCGTCCGGGGACGTTCGCGCGGTCGACCTTGCGGACGGCGTCCGACTCCAGATGCTTCCGGTGCCCGGCGGGACGTTCCGGATGGGAAGCCCGCGTTCCGAAATCGGACGAATGCCGACGCAGGAGGACCCCGTCAGCGTCACCCTTTCGCGGGACTTCTGGCTCGCCGAAACGGAGGTCTCGCAAGCGGCGTGGGCAGCGGTGATGGACGGCGAAACGGTCGTCGACCTGGCGCGGAAGTGCCTTGCTGACGATGTCCGGATCGGGGGTCGAACCGTCCGGGAAGCATTGGGGCTTCCGAGGGACGCCGATCCCGTTTCGTTCGCCGGACCTCGCGAGCCGGACTTTCCTGTCGTGTGGGTTTCGTGGACGGAGGCGGCGGAATTCTGCCGCCGGATCGACGAGCGGGAACGCGCCGCGGGCCGAGTTCCGGACGGATACGAATACCGTCTGCCGACCGAAGCGGAATGGGAGCGAGCCTGCCGCGCCGACGAAACCGCCGCGCTTCCGAACGGGCGGTCGCTCCGCTATGTTGTGCAGTTCGTCCAGCCCGAACTCGATGACATCGCGTGGTATTGCGGGAACTGTTCGACGAATCCCGTTCCAGCCAATGCCGATCCGCTCCGCCGCGGATGGGGCTTGGCCGTAAATACCCGCCCCGTCGGAACGAAGGCGCCGAACGCCTGGGGCTTCCACGACATGATCGGCAATGTTTTCGAATGGTGCGCGGACGTTCTCCCGCCCGGCGATTTCCGTCTTCCCGGCGGAACGGATCCGGTCCGTCTTTCTCCGGCCGGAATCCGCGCGAACCGCGGAGGGAGCTGGGCTGTCGTCCCTCAAGCATTTCTCCGCAGCGCCGCGCGGAGTTTCTGCCCGGAAGGAATCCGATGCAACGATGTCGGATTCCGCCCGGCTTTGGCCCCCATCCTCTTCCGTGAAGCGCACCCCGCCACGCCGAGCCCCGCCGCGGAAGAAACTCACGCAGAGAGCGCAGAGACCGCAGAGTCTGGCTCCCCCGCTGGGGGAGCTGGCGAGCGAAGCGAGACTGAGGGGGTTTCACACGCAGAGACCGCAGAGCCCTGACATTGTCCACCAACTCCCTTTGCCACCAATGTCCGCCAACGCAAATGCCAATCCAAATCCAAGTCCACTCCGGCTCTCCCGCCAATTTGCATTGTCATTGTTGACATTGACCATTGTTGGACATTGAGAGTTGGTGGACAATCCCGACACCATCCCCTTCCGCCTTGAACCCCGTCCTTTCCAATCCCTAACCCCTCCTCCGCCCCGCGCGGGCGCGGCGCAGCCGACGCCCGCCGCGGAGCGGATCTCCCGAACCTCCCATGAACATCGCGAAATTCTTCATCGACCGCAAGGTCCTCACCTGGACGCTGTCGCTCGTCTTCTTCGCGGCGGGCATCTCGGCCTACCGGACGATCGGCCGCCTCGAGGACCCGGAATACACGATCAAGGTCGCCCAGGTCGTCACCTACTGGCCCGGCGCCACCGCCGCCGAGGTCGCCTCCGAGCTCACCGACCCGCTCGAGACCGCGATCCAGCAGATGGGCCAGGTCAAGGAGGTCTCCTCCACCTCCTACGCCGGGCGCTCCATCATCTCCGTCGAGATGCAGGACCAATACGACAAGTCCACGCTGCCGCAGGTCTGGGACGAGCTCCGCCGCAAGGTGAACGACCACGCCGCGTCCCTGCCGGCGGGGTGCGGCAGGCCGATCGTGGTCGACGACTTCGGCGACGTCTACGGAATGTATTTCGTCATCTACGGCGACGGCTACTCGCTGGCGGAGCTCAAGGACTATGCGAAGACCCTCCGCCGCGAGCTCCTGCTCTGCGACCAGGTGGCCAAGATCGACATGACCGGCGACCGGGACGAGGTCGTCTACTTCGAGATCTCCCGCGCCCGCCTCGCCCGCCTCGGCGTCTCCCTCTCCGAGATCCAGGCCCTCATCGCCGGCCAGAACCAGGCCGTCCAGGCCGGACACCTCACCGTCGGCGACAAGTACATCCGCATCGACCCCACCGGCAAGCTCGCCTCCCTCGACGAACTCGGCGACCTGCTCGTCGTCCGCAGCGACTCCGCCACCCGCCCCTCCGTCCGCCTCCGCGACCTCGCCACCATCCGCCGCGGCTACGAGGACCCGCCCTCCGCGATCCTGCGCTACAACGGCCACCCCTGCATCGCCCTCGGCGTCTCCACCGTCTCCGGCGGCAACGTCACCGTGATGGCGAAGGCCCTCGAGCGGCGCCTCCGGGAACTCGAGCCCACCACCCCCGTCGGCATCGAGATCGGGATGATCTCCAACCAGGCCGAGACCGTCGAGGCCGCCATCTCGGGCTTCATGGTCAACCTGCTCGAGGCCGTCGTCATCGTCATCGCCGTCCTCCTCTTCTTCATGGGCCTCCGCTCGGGCCTCATCATCGGCGGCGTCCTGGTCCTCACGGTGATGGCCACCCTCGCCGTGATGAAGCAGCAGGGCGTCCTGATGGAGCGCATCTCGCTCGGCGCCTTCATCATCGCGCTCGGAATGCTCGTGGACAACTCCATCGTCGTCTGCGACGCCGTCCTCGTCGCCGCCCAGAAGGGACTCGACAAGGTCAAGGCCGCCTGCGAGGTCGTGGCGCAGAACATGTGGCCGCTCCTCGGCGGCACCGTCATCGCCATCCTCTCCTTCGCCCCCGTCGGCGCCTCGCAGGACTCCTCCGGCGAATACTGCCGCTCGCTCTTCATCGTCCTGATGGTGTCGCTGCTCTTCTCCTGGGTCTTCGCCATCGCCCTCACGCCGCTGCTCTCCGCCGACTTCCTCACGTCCGGCAGGAAGAAGGCGGGCGCGAAGGACGCCGACCCCTACGGCGGCAGGTTCTACCGCGTCTACCGCGCGACCCTCGCCGCCTGCCTCCGCCACCGCTTCCTCGTCCTCGCCGCGATGGCCGTGATGCTCCTCGCCGCCTTCAAGGGCTTCGGAAACGTCCGGCAGATCTTCTTCCCGGACTCCACGCGCCGGCAGATGATGGTCCACTTCTGGATGCCCGAGGGGACCTCCATCCGCGCCACCGACCGCGGCCTCACGACCCTCGCCGAATACGTCCGCACCCTCGACGGCGTCACCGGCACCACGCAGCTGGCCGGCACCGGTGGCCTGCGCTTCATGCTCACCTACGCCGCCGAGAACGACGATGCCGCCTACGGCATCCTCTTCGTCGACCTCGACGACTACCGGCGCGTCCCCGAGATCACCGCCCGGGTCGACGACTTCGCCGCCGCGAACCTCCCCGACGCGATGGTCTCCTGCCAGCGCTTCGCCCTCGGCCCCGGCGACGCGCAGAAGATCCAGCTCCGCATCCTCGGCACCGACGCCGACACCGTCCGCCGCCTCGGCCAGGAGGCCCTCGACGCCTTCAACGCCGACGGCCGCCTCGTCGAGGTGCAGACCGACTGGCGCAACCGCACCGACCTCGTGCGCCCCGTCGTCTCCCCGACCCGCCTCCGCGCCCTCGGCATCACCCGCCAGGAGGTCGCCAAGGCCCTCCGGGCCGCCACCGACGGCGTCTCCATCGGCACCTGGCTCGAGGGCGACGAGTCGCTCGACATCCGCCTCCGCGCCCCCGAGTCCGAACGCGACGACCCCGACGCCCTCGCCGCCGCCTGGTTCCGGCCCGACTCCCTCGGCCGGTCCATCCCCCTCATGCAGGTCCTCACCCGGTTCGAGACCGCCTCCGAGGACCCCATCATCAAGCGCCGCAACCGCCTCCTCTGCCTCACCGTCAAGGCCAATCCCGGGCTCGGCGAGAACGCCGCCGCCGCCGTCGCGCGCCTCCGCCCGCGCATCGAGGAGCTCGCCGCCACCTTCCCGGAGGGATACCGGGTCGAATGGGGCGGCGAGGTGGAGAGCTCCAGCGACGCCAACGCCAGCATCTTCGCGAAGCTGCCGTCCATTGTCGCGCTGATGTTCCTCATCACCGTCTTCCTCTTCAACTCCATCCGCAAGCCGCTCGTCATCTTCTGCACCGTGCCGCTCATCCTCATCGGCGTCGTCGCGGGGCTGCTGCTCTTCGACCAGCCCTTCGGCTTCATGGCCCTCCTCGGCCTCCTCTCGCTGATCGGGATGCAGATCAAGAACGCGATCGTGATCATCGACGAGATCAACGCCCGGCTGGCCGCCGGCGACGCGCCGGTCGACGCGGTCCTCTCGGCGGGCGTCACCCGCCTGCGCCCGCTGGGCCTCGCGGCCGCGACGACGGTCCTCGGCATGATCCCGCTCGTCGCCGACCCGTTCTACGCCGCGATGTCCGTCACCGTGATGTGCGGCCTGGCCTTCGCCACCCTCCTCACGCTCGTCGTCATCCCGGTCTTCTACGCCCTCTTCTTCCGCCTGCCAAGGCCGGCGAAGTAGCCGTCCTCCACTCGCCCGGCGGCCGGGCGGCGGGCGTCAGGGCGCGGCGCGGAGGGCGTTCAGCTCGCGCGCGACGAAGAGGACGGTCGGGTGGTCGGGGGCGACGCGGCGCGCCGCCTCCAGCAGGGCGGAGAGGGCAGGGGAGTCCCCGCGCTCCCGGGCCGATTCGGCGAGGTGGGAGACGGCGTCGAAGAAGGCGACGTATTCGCCCTCGCCCAGCTCCTCGCGCCCGGCCGCGAGCTCCACGGCGGCGCGGAACGCCTCCTCCGCCTTCGCGTCGTCGCGGACCGCCTCGGCGCGATAGGCCTGCCCGAGCGTGTCGGCCAGCTCGATCGACGAGGGGTTGAGGCGCCGCCCCTCCTCGGCGATGCGCAGGGCGAGCTCCTCGTCCTTCAGCATGCGCAGGGCGACGTGGAAGGCCGAGCCCCACGCCTCGACGTTGTGCGGGTCGGCGCGCGCGGCCGCCCAGAACCAGGGCATCAGCTCCACCGAGCGCTCGCCGTCGAGGTGCCGGTGGACCTCCGGGGCCCGGATGCCGGCGTTGATCCAGCGCCACGGGTCGGGCCCGTGCGACTCGCGGCCCTCCTCGTCGTGGTCGTCCTCGTCTTCGTGGTCGTGCTCGGCGTGGTCGTGCTCGGCGTGGTCGTGCTCCTCCCCGCACTCCTCGCACGTCTCGCCCTCGCCGTGCTCGTGATGGTGGTGATGGAGGTCATGCATGTCGGAGACGCCGCCGTGGAAGTAGGAGTCGGCCTCGCGGACCATCGCGCCGGCGAGGTCCTTCCGGGCGTCGCCGAGCAGGACGGCGAGCAGGTCGCCGCCCTCCAGGCCCTGCGGACGGCGCGCCGCGTCCGCCCGCGCCAGCAGGCCCGCGCACAGCGCGGCGGCGGCCGCGGCCCCCGCCGCGCCGCAGATGGCGGGAAGGCGTCTCACAGGCTTTTGCGCTCGAAGAGGAACCGGGCGAGCAGCAGCAGCAGCAGCGCGTAGGCGATCCCGTAGCCCGCGGCCGCGAGGAAGACGGCGGGGTCGACGCCGCCCCAGCCGTGGACGAGGCGCTGCCGCATGTCGAAGAACTCCGCGTGCGGGGCGATCCAGTAGGCGGCGCGCGCCAGCAGGCGCACCGGGCCCCGCGCGCCCTCCGCGAACTCGGGCAGGCGCCGGCCGAAGAAGAGCATCGCGGGGAAGAGGATGGCGAGCAGCGTCGCGTTGGCGGAGGGCGTCAGCAGGAAGGACCCCGCCACGGCCGCCGCCACGACGAGCGCCGAGAACACCGCGTGCAGCGCGAAGGCCTGGAGGAAGCAGAGCGAGAGGCCGTCCCCGCCGCGCAGGGCGGACGAGACCGCCCAGAGGGCGTAGAAGAAGGCCAGGGCGGACCACGCCGCGACGACCCCGCCGACGTACTTCCCGGCGAGCAGCTCGCCGCGGGAGACGGGCTTGGCGAGGAGCGGGTAGATGCTCCGGCTCGCGAACTCGCCCGGGAAGAGGCGCGCGCCGACGCCCAGGGAGACGAAGATCGAGTAGCCCCAGACGAGCAGCAGCGCGGCGTCGTCGTAGAAGCGCGTGGCGCCGGCGGTTCCGAACGGGCGCGCCAGCGAGAGCGGGACGAGCAGCGCGAGGGCCAGGACCAGCAGCGCGAACAGGTCGTTGCGGCGCCACAGCTCGAGCAGCGCGAGCCGGACGAGCGCGCCGATGCGGCGAAGGCGTGCCTTCATGCCACGCCTCCCTTCTCCAGGACGTCGAGGAACAGGCGCTCGAGGTTGCCGCGGCCGTCGCCGGCGAGGCGGTCCACGGGGCCGTGGTAGATGCAGCGCCCGCGCTTCATGATCGCGACGCGGTCGCACAGCAGCTCCGTCTCCCCCAGCTCGTGGGAGGAGAAGAAGATCGACTTGCCGCGGTCGCGGAGGCGGCGCAGCAGGTTGCGGAAGTGGATGCGGGCGAGCGGGTCGAGGCCGGTGAACGGCTCGTCGAGGACGAGCAGGTCGGGGTCGTGGAGGAGGGCCTGCGCGATGCCGGCGCGCTGGAGCATGCCCTTGGAGTAGGTGCGGAGGGGGCGCCGCGCGGCGTCGGCGAGCTCGACCTCCTCCAGCAGCTCCTCCGTGCGCGAGCGGACCGTCCGGCGGTCCATGCCGCACACGCCGCCGTAGAAGGCGAGCAGCTCGCGGACGTTGAGGTAGGGGTAGTAGTAGGCCGTCTCCGGCATGTAGCCGATGCGTGCGCGGGTGGCCGCGTCGGCGGGGTCTCCGCCGAAGAGGCGCACCGTCCCGGACGTCGGGCGGAGGAGCCCGATCAGCATCTTGATGGTCGTGGTCTTGCCGGCGCCGTTCGTGCCGAGGAACCCCGTCACCTCGCCCCTTGCGAGCGAGAGCGTGAGGTCGTCCACGGCCTTCAGCGCGCCGAACGACCGGCAGACCCCGGAGAGCTCGAAGACGTTTTCGTTCATGCGCCCGATTCTAGCACACCGCCGCCCGCGGCGCAAAGCCGTGCGCGCCGGGGATGCCGCAACCTTGCCCGGGGCGCGGGGGGTGTGGTAGACTCCGCGCTATGGCCTCTTCGTCCCCGAAAACGCCGCCCCGGTGCATCGAGGTCCGCGGCGCCCGCAGGAACAACCTCCGCGACCTCGATGTCGACATCCCCCTCGGGAGGATCGTCGGCGTCGCGGGCGTGTCCGGCAGCGGCAAGTCCTCGCTCGCGCTCGGCGTCGTCTACGCGGAGGGCTCGCGCCGCTACCTCGAGTCGCTCTCCACCTACACGCGCCGCCGCATGACGCAGGCCGCGCGCGCCGAGGTCGACGACGTGCGCTACGTCCCCGCCGCGCTCGCCCTCCACCAGCGCCCCGGCGTCCCGGGCGTGCGCTCCACCTTCGGCACGATGTCGGAGCTGCTCAACTCGATGCGGCTGATGTATTCGCGCCTCGCCTCGCACCGCTGCCCGAACGGCCACTACCATCCGCCGACGCTCGACGTCGCGGCGGAGCGCGAGCTCGTCTGCCCGGAATGCGGCGCGCGCTTCCTCGCGCCCGGCGCGGAGGAGCTCGCGTTCAACTCGCAGGGCGCGTGCCGGCGGTGCGACGGCACCGGCGTCGTCCGCGAGGTGGACCCCGCCACGATCGTCCCGGACGATTCGCTCACGATCGACGAGGGCGCCGTCGCGCCGTGGCAGTCGCTCATGTGGTCGCTCATGAAGGACATCGCCCGCGACATGGGCGTGCGCACCGACGTGCCGTGGCGCGACCTCACGAAGCGGGAGCGCGACATCGTCCTGCACGCCCCGCCCGAGAAGCGCCACGTCGTCTACCAGATGAAGACCGGCGAGAGCGGCGAGATGGACTTCACGTTCTTCAACGCGTTCTACACCGTCGAGAACGCGCTGAAGAACGTCAAGGACGAGAAGGGGATGAAGCGCGTCGCGAAGTTCCTCAGGGAGGGACCCTGCCCGGACTGCGGCGGCACGCGCCTCTCGGAGAGGGCCCGCGCGCCGCTCCTGCGCGGCATCTCGCTCGACCGCGCCGCCGCGATGACGCTCGCCGAGGCCGAGGAATGGGTGCGCGGCGTCCCCGCGTCGCTCCCCGCGCCGATGCGGCCGATGGCCGAGCGCATCTGCGAGTCGTTCCACGACACCTCCCGCCGCCTCCTCGAGCTCGGGCTCTCCTACCTCTCGCTCGACCGCGCCGCCTCGACGCTCTCCACCGGCGAGCGCCAGCGCGTCCAGCTCGCGCGCGCCGTCCGCAACCGCACCACGGGCGTGCTCTACGTCCTCGACGAGCCCTCGATCGGCCTGCATCCATCCAACCTCGAGGGCCTCGCGGGCGTGATGGACGACCTCGTCGCCGACGGCAACTCGGTCCTCCTCGTCGACCACGACACGCAGGTCCTCTCGCACGCGGACTGGATCGTCGAGCTCGGTCCCGGCGCCGGCGCACGCGGGGGAACCCTGGTCGCCGAAGGCACGCCGGCGCAGCTGGCGAGGAACCCGAAGTCGGTCATCGGGCCCTTCCTTCACGCGGAGGGCGCGAAGAGGAAATCTCACGCGGAGTCCGCGGAGTTTTCGCCGGATCGCGCCGACGGCGCGATCCGGCTGAAGACCGCGGCCATCCACACCGTGAAGCCGCTTGAGGTCGCGTTCCCGAAGGGGCGGCTCAGCGTCGTCACGGGCGTGTCCGGATCGGGCAAGACCACGCTCGTCCTCGAGAGCCTCGTCCCGGCGCTCGCCGCGACAATCGACGGCCGCCCGCTCCCGGCGCACGTCCGCGCCGTCGACGCGCCCGGCATCGCGCACGCCAAGCTCGT
>CACWKU010000037.1 GCA_902761575.1 uncultured bacterium | reverse complement strand
CGCGGGGCTCTGCTTCGGCGCGCTCGCCGCCGGCTTCGCGGGCGGCTTCCTCGCGCTCGAGCCGTATTCGATCGCGTGGCGGGGTGCGCACTCCGCCACGCGCGCCGGCGCGGCGCTCCTCGGCGCGCTCGTCCCGCTCGCGGTCGTCACGGCGCTCGCCGCATGGCGGGGCCGCCTCTTCTGCACCGCGCTCTGTCCGGTCGGTGCGGCGCTCGGGCTTCTCTCGAAGGCCGCTCCCTTCCGGATTTGCATGAACGACGCGTGCGTGAAGTGCGGCGCGTGCGCGGCGGTCTGCCCCTCGCACTGCATCGACGTGGAGACCGGCGCGGTCGACAACGGGCGGTGCACGCGGTGTTTCGCGTGCGTCGCGGCGTGCAAGGTGCGGGGGATCTCCTACTCGGCCAAGAATGGCCGGGCGCAGAACCCCGGCCGAGCGCAGGGCGAGCCGGCTTTCTCCGCATCGCGGCGCGCCTTCCTCAAGGGCTCGGCGGCGCTGGTGGCGGGGCTTGCCGCCGGCGCGGCGCTCGCGAAGCTCGGCGCGGGGAAGGTCGCCGCGGCGGCGAAGCGCGCGCTCGGGATCCTGCCGCCCGGCGCGGGCGATCCGGCGCGGTTCGCGAGCCGGTGCACCGGCTGCCTGCGGTGCGTCGGGGCCTGTCCCTCCGGAATCCTCCGGCCGGCGGAGGGCGGGATCGGCCCGGTGCGGATCGACCTTTCGGCGGGGGCGTGCGCCTACGACTGCCACCGCTGCGCGGAGGCGTGCCCGACCGGCGCGATCCGGCGGATGCCGCTCGAGGAGAAGCGGCGGACGAAGATCGCGAAGGTCGAGTTCCACGCGACGCACTGCATCGTCTACCAGGGCGAGTCGCACTTCTGCGGGAAGTGCGCGGAGGCGTGCCCGACCGAGGCGATCGAGCTGCGCAGGAACGGCGCGCCGAGGGCTCCGAAGGCCGACCGCTGCATCGGCTGCGGCGCGTGCCAGCTCGCCTGCCCCGGCATGCACGCGGACGACGACCCCGAGGGCGTCGTCCGCAAGGCGATGCGCGTGGTCCCGCTCGAATGTCAATGCTGAATGCTGAGTGCTGAATGCTGAGTGCTGAACGACGATCAACTTTACCCTTTACACTTTACCCTTTCAACTCTTCAACCCCTTCAACCCTTCAACCATGAACATGACCCGCCGCGAATTCCTCAAGTCCGCCGCCGTGCTGGCGGCGCTCGCCCCCTTCGCGCGCCTCCGCGCGCAGGACCCCGCCACGCCCCCCGCCGAAGGCGCGGACGCGAAGCCCCGCGCGACGGGGCCGATCACGCGCCGCACGATGGCGGGCGAGAGCGTCTCGCTGCTCGGCTTCGGCTGCATGCGCCTGCCGCGCGGCGGCGACGGAAAGATCGACCGCCCCGCCGCGGAGCGGCTCTGGTCGCGCTACCTCGAGGCCGGCGGGAACTACTTCGACACCGCCTACATGTACCACGACGGCGAGAGCGAGGTCGCGGTCGGCGAGTTCCTCTCCAAACGGCCGCGCGACTCCTACTTCCTCGTCGACAAGATGCCGGTGTGGATGGCGCGCACCGAGGACGGCCTCAAGCGCGTCTTCGACGACCAGCTCGCGCGCACGAAGGCGGAGTACTTCGACTTCTACCTGATGCACTCGCTCGGCTGGGGCAACTGGGACCTGGCCCGGAAGATCCACGCGCTCGAGTTCCTGCTGGAGCGGAAGAAGGAGGGGCGCATCCGCCACCTCGGCTTCTCGTTCCACGACGCGCCCGAGGCGATGGACCCGATCCTCGACGCCTACGACTGGGAGTTCGCGATGATCCAGCTCAACTACCAGGACTGGACGCGCTACCGCTCGAAGGAGCAGTACGAGAAGCTGACGGCGAAGGGGATCGACGTGGCGGTGATGGAGCCGCTGCGCGGCGGCGCGCTGGCGCGGCTCAACGACCCGGCGAAGGCGATCCTCCGGCAGGCCGACCCGGACGCCTCGCCCGCCTCGTGGGCGTTCCGCTGGGTCGCCTCGCTCCCGGGCGTGAAGCTCATCAACTCCGGCATGGGGCGCGACTCGGACCTCGAGGACAACATCCGGACGTTCTCCCCCGTGAAGGAGCTCTCGGACGACGAGCGCGGGACGATCGCCGCGGCGCTGGCGGCCTTCCAGCAGTCGCAGGCGGTGCCGTGCACCGCGTGCCGCTACTGCGTGCCGTGCCCGGCGGGCGTGGCGATCCCGGAGATCTTCGCGCTGTGGAACGCCTACAAGGCGGACGGCGAGAAGGGGCGCTTCCTGCGCGGCTACGAGAAGCTGCCCGAGGACGCCCGGGCGTCGGAGTGCGTCCGCTGCATGCGCTGCACGAAGCACTGCCCGCAGAAGATCGCGATCCCGGACGAGCTGGCGAAGATCGACGCGGAATACCTCGCGCTCAAGGGCGACTGACCGCGACCCGCCCCCCGTTTGCCTTTTCGGGGTCGCTGTGCTATCCTCCGCCGCCGTCGCGCACGGCGAACGCCCCAGTAGCTCAGTTGGACAGAGCACCGGTTTCCTAAACCGGGTGTCGGAGGTTCGAACCCTCTCTGGGGCACCATTCCGAGCTCCGACTCCAACCACCCACCCCGAACCAGCCGGCGCGGGGCCCTCCCCGACCGGCACAAGCGAACATGGAAAAGAACCTCGATTCGATCTCCGCGCTCTGCAAGCGCGCGGGCTTCATCTTCCCCTCCTCCGAGATCTACGGCGGCCTCAACGGCTTCTGGGACTACGGCCCCATGGGCTCGGAGCTCAAGCGCAACATCCGCGACGCCTGGTGGCACTACACGGTCCAGTGGCGCGAGGACGTCGTCGGCCTCGACGCCACGATCATCATGAACCCGCGCATCTGGGAGGCCTCCGGCCACGTCGGCGGCTTCGCCGACCCGATGGTCGACTGCAAGGACTGCAAGAAGCGCCACCGCGCCGACCAGCTCTGCGAGGAGCAGGGCCTCAAGCTCGTCCAGGAGGGCAAGGGCTGGAAGCTCCCCGAGGGCTGCAAGTGCACCGCGTGCGGCTCGAAGAACCTCACCGAGCCCCGCTCGTTCAACCTGATGTTCAAGACCTACGTCGGCCCGGTCGAGGACGACTCCGCGGTCGCCTACCTGCGCCCCGAGACCGCCCAGGCGATCTTCGCGCAGTTCCTCAACATCGTCCCGACCTCGCGCAAGAAGGTCCCCTTCGGCGTCGCGCAGTCCGGCAAGTCCTTCCGCAACGAGATCAACCCGCGCAACTACACGTTCCGCTCGCGCGAGTTCGAGCAGATGGAGCTGGAGTTCTTCATCCGCCCGGACGAGGCGGTGGAGCTCATCTGCGGCCATGTCGCCACGCTCGCGGACAAGCCGGACCTGAACGGCGAGCCGCAGGAGGACTGGGGCTGGGAGGTCTGGCACAAGTACTGGGTCGAGCGCCGCCTCGAGTGGTACCGCCTCGCGGGGCTCCCCGAGTCCGACCTGCACCTCTACTGGCAGACCAAGGAGGAGCTCGCCCACTACGCCCGCGCCTGCGTCGACATCGAATACGCGTTCCCGTTCGGCGTCCAGGAGCTCGAGGGCATCGCCGCCCGCTCCAACTTCGACCTCTCGCAGCACGAGAAGTTCTCCGGCAAGTCGATGACCGTGCAGGACGACCGCCTGCGCCTCGCCTGCGCCGAGAAGAGCGACGAGGAGAAGGCCTCCTTCAAGGCCAAGGTCGTCGCCGACTGGGTCGCGCGCGGCAAGACGCAGTTCGACGCCGAGGCGTTCGTGGACCTGCTCTTCCAGGGCAAGTACGTCCCGCACGTCATCGAGCCCTCCGCCGGCACCGACCGACTCGCGCTCGCCCTCATCTGCAACGCCTACGACGAGGAGAAGCTCGTCGACGCCAAGGGCAAGGAGGACGTCCGCACCGTCCTGCGCTTCTCGCCTGCCATCGCGCCCGTCAAGGTCGCGGTGCTCCCGCTCGTCAAGAACAACGAGGCGCTCCGCGCCAAGGCCCGCGAGCTCTACAAGGCGCTGCAGCGCAAGTGGAAGTGCGCGTGGGACGAGACCGGCGCCATCGGCCGCCGCTACCGCCGCCAGGACGAGATCGGCACGCCGTTCTGCGTGACGGTGGACTTCGAGACGCTCGGCGAGGAGAAGCCGGAGCTCAAGGACACCGTGACCGTCCGCCTCCGCGACTCGATGGAGCAGCTCCGCATGCCGATCGCCGAGCTCGTCCCCTACGTCGAGAAGGCCATCCTGCTCTAGCCCCCCATGAAAGTCAACGGCCACGAGATCCCGACCCAGGCGGTCGAGTACGAGCTGAACCGGCTGATTCGGTTCTACGTCCAGCACGGAATGACCGAGGAGCAGGTCCGCGCGCAGCTGCCGCTGCTGAAGAAGCGCGCCGAGGAGCAGGCCGTCGGCACGGCGCTGCTCTTCGAGGAGGCCGCCGCGCTCGACCTGCCCGTCACGGACGAGGAGGTCGAGGAGTCCGTCCGCCGCATGGCCGAGGAGGCCGGCGGGCCCGCGAAGCTCCGCGCCCTGCTCGAGAAGCAGGGCCAGAACCTCCAGCAGCTGCGCAACGAGATCCGCCGCGGGAAGAAGGTCGACAAGCTCGTCGCGAAGGTGACGGCCGACGTCCCCGAGCCCACCGACGACGAGGCCGAGGCGTTCTTCGAGGCGCACAGGGCCGAGTTCGGCAAGGAGGCGCAGGTCCGCGCGCAGCACATCCTCGTGACGCCGAAGTCGCAGTCGCCCGACGACAAGCTCGCCGCCCTCGCCAAGATCCGCGCGATCCGCGAGCGCGTCGCCGCGGGCTCGGACTTCGCCACCGAGGCCGCCGCGCACAGCGACTGCCCCTCCGGGAAGCAGGCCGGCGGCTCGCTCGGCTGGTTCTCGCACGGGATGATGGTCAAGGAGTTCGACGAGGCGGCCTTCGCGCTCCCCGTGGGCGGCCTCTCCGACATCATCGAGACGCAGTTCGGCTTCCACGTCATCCTGAAGAACGACGAGCAGAAGGAGTCCGTCCCGGACTTCCTCGAGGCGCGCGAGCGCGTGATGGACCTGCTTCGCCACGACCGCCGCGGCAAGGCCCTCGCCGACCACGTCGCGGAGCTGCGCGAAAAGGCGACGATCGAGCCGTAGCGATGCCCGAGGACCCCGCCACGAACCCCGCGCCCCCGAACGAGGAGCACCTCGTCCGCCACCGCAAGCGGCGGCGCCACCGCTTCCGCCCCGAAAGCGAGGCGCTCGCCCGCCGCCGCCAGGACCTGCGCGCCCTCGCGTGGATCCTCCCCGGCTGCCTGCTCGCGCTCGGTGCGGTCATCCTCCTCGCCGAGATGCGCAACCCCGAGCCCGCCGCCCGCGCGAAGGACGTCGTCGCCATCGGCTGCGCGCTCGTCGGCGCCGGCGCCGTCTGGCTCTCCCTCGACATCGCCTTCCGCTGGATCGCCGTCGTCCGCGAATGGCGCCGCGAGAACGAAGCCGGTACCCGCCCTCGGCACCATCATCACCATCGCCGGGACCAGGGGGGCCTGTAGGGCCGTCCCAGATCTCGCGACGCGCATAGAACGCGCGTTTCCGCCGGTCGCATCAAAAGAAGGCGCCGGGCGGCACGAAGCCGCCCGGCGCCTGCCATTATGCGCGGATGGCGCGGACTAGTCGCCGAGGAGGACGCGGGACCACATGTACGGCTTCTTCACCGCCATGTCGCCGCGCTTCGGGCTCGGCCAGTAGACCTCGCGCGGGTCGCGCAGGCCCTGCACCGCGATCGTGAACATCATCTTCACGAAGTTGCCCTTCTTCGGGTTCCAGCCGTGGATCCGGTCCTTGGAGATGAAGATCTCCATGCGGTAGCCGGTCACGTCGCCCGCCTTGTCCTTGACGACGGACAGCGCGCTCGTGATGCCCTGCTCGGGCGTGATGCCCATCTTGTTGTCCGTGACCGGGCTCTTCTGGCCCTCGCAGTTGGGCCAGAAGCCGGAGAACACGCGGTTCTCGAGCGGCATCGGGCAGAACCAGAACTGGTGGTCGTCGAGGCTCCACTTCTGGTCCGGCGTGAAGTCGCCGTTGGAGCCGAACTGGAACTCGAGGCAGTCCGCCGCGCGCCAGAAGCTGTTCGGGTCGGACGTCTTGCACTGCGAGTCGTCGAGGTCGAACATCATGTAGAGCCCGTCGTCGTCGTAGGCCATGTAGATGCGGCTCGTCTCCTTGTCGCCCTTGGGGCCGAGCATCCAGTTCGGGAGCTGGTACCGGTCGGCGTCCTTGGCCCACTCGCCGGGCTGGCCGTCGATCTTGATCTGGCCCTTCTTGACGCGGCGCAGCGTCCAGGCGCGCGGGACGATCGGGGCGTAGTCGATGACCATGCCCTCCATCTTCGGGTTCGAGACGTTGAGGATCTCGAGCTTCGGGATGGCGACCTTCTCGGTGGCCGGGATGGCCGAGGACTTCAGGAGCGTAAAGGTGAGCTTCTGGATCTCGGAGGGCTCGAGCTCCTTCGTGCGCTGCGAGGCGGGGGAGACCTCCCAGCCCTCGGGCAGGTTGGCGCGCAGCTCGTAGACCTGGTTCGTCGCCGACTGGTTCACGACGTCGACGGTGAACGTGCGGTCGAACTGCTCGACGTTGCTCTTGGCGTAGGCCTGGGTGATGATGTCGATGTCGACGTACATCACCTTCTCGACGCCGCCGTTCTTGCCGATGACGCGGAACTGGCTCTCCTCGCGCTTGGCGCCGAGCGGGCCGACGACGTCGTAGCCGTAGTCGCGGGGCTCGACGACCCAGCCGGCGTCGGTCATGGTCTTCGGGAGCTCGACGCGGTACTCGATGCCGTCCTTGCCGAAGTTGAGGAGGTGCAGCGGGATGGGCTCGCCGGAGACGTTGCGGACGAAGAACGGGCTCTCGAAGCAGAAGTCGATCGGGCACTGCTTGAGCCACTCGCAGGACGGGTCGAGGCCGATGTACCACGTCGGGGCGATGTCGAGCTTGCGCTTGTCCGTGGGCTTGAGCTCGGCGCCGAACATGTCGTAGACCTTCTCGCACTTCGGGTCCTTGATGACGAGCTCGCGGTCCTCGGGCTTCATCATCGTGGCCTTCTCGTTCGGATAGAGCTGGAAGGCCATCGCGACGAGCTTGCCGTCGGCGCGCTTCAGCATATGCGCCATGTGGTTCGGGCCGAAGTTGGCGTAGCCGAGGTACTCCATGTCGGCCGGCAGGAACGTGCGCAGCGCGGCGAACGCGGGGGCGACGGGCTTCGGGTCGCGGAAGCGGTCGAAGATGCCGCAGCCGTCGAAGAAGTTCATCGGGGTCGGCGTATCGCTGTCGTAGTACCAGTACCAGAAGAGCTTGTCGATGCCGTTGCCGAGGGCGAGCACCCACTCGCGCTGCATGTAGGCGGCCTGCTCCCACTCGGAGACGATCTGGCCGGCGCGCGTGTCCCAGCCCCACTCGGTGATCCAGCGCTGGCGCTTGACGCCGTCGAGCTCGGAGTTGATCTTCCACTGGCGCCAGAGGTCGCGCTGGTAGATCTTCGCCTCGTCCGCCGCGATGTCGGCGACGTTGAAGTTGGAGCGGGAGATCTCGGGGCCGACCATGCCGGCGTAGCGGTGGCCGTTGAGGACCTTGAGGTCCTTGAAGTTGCCGTTGAGGACGTGCTTCTTGGCGCCTTCGGGGACGATGGCGCCGCAGCCCTCCTGGACGGAGAGCGCGTCGGGGCGGCAGGCCTTGACGATCTCGGCGAAGACGCGGTGCCACTCGCCGTACTTGTCGGTCGTCGGCCAGCCGTGCTCGTTGTCGAGCTCGAACGCGGTGAGCTGCGGGAACGTGGAGACGATGAGCGCGATCTGGCGGCGCCACTCGTTGTCGGGCGTGTCGGGGTCCTCGGGGCGGCCGGGCGCCGCGTTCATGAGGCAGGGCAGCGTGCGCATGCCGACGTCCTCGGCGGCCTTGATGATCTTCGGGTACCAGGGCCAGCCGGCGTACTTGCCGTCGCCGCGCGCGCGGACCATCCAGAGGAAGTTGAACGCGTAGTCGCGGACCCAGACGAAGCCGAGCTTGGCGAACTTCTCGTAGCCGACGTAGGCGCCGCCGTGGACGTTGATGCCGTAGGCGGAGTCGTCCTTCTGCTTCTCGGTGAGGGCCGGCGGGTGCAGGATCACCGCGTAGCGGGTCTCCTTCTCGAAGTCCTTCGCGAAGCCGGTCGCCTTGAGCCGGAGCGTGTAGGCGCCGGGCTCGGTGAAGGGCAGGCGCGTGCGGACGGACGCGCTGTCGAGCACCTTCACGTCGGGGATGAGCATCGGGCGCTTCTCGCCCGTCGCGCTCTCGACCTCGACCTTCGTGCGGATCGTGCGCTCCTCGCCGAGCCAGCTGCCGATGGAGAGCACCACGACGGGCTCCTCCTCCTTGTAGTAGAAGCAGTTGGCCGTGGTCGGGAACGTGACGCCGATCTCGTAGGGGCGCTCGTCGACGGGGATCTCGCCCATGTCCGTGTGCACGCGCAGGTCGTAGAGGTCGAGGATGCGCTCCTTGGCCTCGGGGTTGTTGCGGTCGCCCCAGTTGTTCTGCGAGATCGACTCGAGCTTGATCGGGAACTTGATCGGCACCTTGACCTGCTTGCCGGTCTCCGGGTCCTTGCCGTTCACCGTCTCGGGGATGACGAACTCGAAGGGCTCCCAGTTGGTGCTCTTGGCGGGGATGCCGTAGGAGAACGAGTTGGTGTTGGCGTCCTGGAAGTTCATCCCCATGCCCCAGGAGTCCTCGTTGCCCTTGCGGGACCATCCGGTGATCTTCACCACCTTGCCGGGCAGGGTCCGGGACTTCGGGTTGGCGCTCCAGCCGCCGAAGGAGTAGGCGCCGTAGCGGCAGATGAGGCGCAGGGCCTTGTGGTCCTTGGGCGCGGCGGGGTCGGAGGGCCGGGCGTCGAGCACCTGGAACTCGCCGGGCGTCGTGGGCCAGCCGCCCTCTTCCCAGAGGTTGGCCTCGGGGTCGCCGATGTCGCGCGAGGCGAGCACGGCGCGCGCGCCGGAGTCGGCCTCGTCGGCCGCGGGCGCGCCGTCCGCGAAACAGGGCGTGGCGCACGCGAGCGCGGCCGCGCCGAGGAACGGAAGGAACGTTCTGTTCATGTGGTTGGTGTGGGGTTGGTTTTGGGAAAGGCTAGGACCGGGCGCGGATGCGCGGAGTTGCAAGTAATTATAGCACGAACCGTGCCGCGGTTCAACCATCGCGAAATCCTAGGAAATCCGCGTCCCGCCGCGTGGCGGGGTGCATACTCCGCCACGCACCCCGCTGCGCGGGGCGCGTACAAGAGAGCGCAACGCCCGGGTGCGGGAAATATCGCTTTGCATTGGCGCGGGCGTTCTGCTAGGATGGATCGCGATTCCGAAACGCCCGCCGGGGTGGTGGAATGGCAGACACAGGAGACTCAAAATCTCCCGCCCATAAAGCGTGCGGGTTCGATCCCCGCTCCCGGCACCAGATTCCTCCCCCGCCCGTCCGAGCCGATGTCCGATGTCCCCGCCAGCGCGCCCGCGCCCTCCCGCGCGAAGCGACGCACGGCGCCCGCGATCGCCGCGGCGGTCGTCGCGGCGATCGCCGCGGCCGCGTCGTGGATGCTGCCGCCCCGCCCCGCGCCGGAGGAGCCCGCGGAGCCGCACTGGACCGTCGCCTCCTGGAACATGGAGTGGTTCCCCTCCGGCTATTCCGAGGTCCGCCCGGCGAAGGACGAGGAGCGCCGCATCCGCGCCGCCGCACGCGCCTTCCGCCGGCAGGGCGTGCCCGACGTCCTCCTCGCGCAGGAGATCCGCGATGCGGAGACGTGCCGGAAGTTCCTCGCCCGCCTCGGCGACCCGCGGCTGCGCCTCGCGGTCTGCTCCGACTTCTGGTTCGACCCCACCAACCGCGGCCTGCAGCAGGTCGCGATCCTCTCGCGCCTCCCCGTCCGGCGCGCCGGCTTCGAACGGTGGGCGGCCGCGGACTTCGTCTATCCGCCGCGCGGATTCTCGTGGGCGGTGATCGACGTCGGCCCGACGAACGTCGCGTTCTTCGACGTCCACCTCAAGAGCAACTACATCCCCGAGGACCAGGACGTCGAGCGCCAGACGGTCCTCAACCGCCTCAAGCGCGAGATCGCCGCCCGGCAGCTGCTCGCGCGCATCGACGAGCTCGCGCCCGGCGTGCCGGCGGTCGTCGCCGGCGACTTCAACACCGCGCTCGAGGACGAGCGGTTCGCGGAGGAGGGGACGATCCGGATCTTCCTCGACGCCGGATTCCGCGACGCCTTCGAGGGCATCCCCGAGGCCGACCGCCCCACGCTCCCCGCGAACGACTTCTACCCGCCCGCGACGTTCGACCACATCCTCGTCCGCGGACTCCCCTCCCCGCTCGCCCGCTCCGTCGGCGCGGACATCCGCACCTCCGACCACCGCCCCCTGCGCGCGTCGTTCCCGCTCGGGGAATTTCCGCGCTGACCGGACGCGCCCGGGACCCGGACAACTCGAGACGCGAAACGCGAGACGCGCATGCCCGATGCCGAACGGGCGCGTGTCGCGCTTCTCTTCTCTCGTCGCACAAAGCGCTTCGTCGGCCTTGGGCGGCGCGGCCGTGCCGCGCCGCCGCAAGGCCGACTCGCACGCGACCGTGGCGGGGTGCGTGGCGAAGCCCGCACCCCGCCACGGTCGCCGAGGGGGACTACTTCACCCGCCAGGCGGCGGTCCCCCACTGCGGGAGCTTGAGGCGGAGGGTCTCGCCGGAGCGCGAGGGCTTCGGCGCGCCGAAGAGAGGCTCGAGCTCGCGCTTGCCGAGGCCGGAGACCGCGAGCTCGGTGTCGACGGCCCCTTCGAGCGTGTTGGCGACGAGAAGGTAGCGGCCCGAGGCGTCGTCGCCGCAGTAGAGCGCGCGGACGTTGCCGTCCTGCGAGAGCGCCCGGGTCTCGCTCCCCGACATCAGCGCGCCCTGGAAGACCCTGATCTCCTCGATGAGCTTCTTCACCTCGTGCGCCGTGGCGGGGTTCCAGCCCATGCCCTGCTTCTGCGCGCCGCTCCAGTCTCCCGTCTGCGTCCAGCAGTAGAAGCCGATGCCGTTCGCGCCGCCGATGCAGGAGAGATACGCCTCGACGCGCACCCACTCGGGCGTCTCGGTGGACTGGCGCTCGCTCTGCCCGAACGCCTGCGGCACGATGAACGGCCGGCGGTGCAGCGGCGCGTACTGCCGGCGCATCTCCTCGACGCGGTCCGCGAACTGCGCCGCGCTGCCGAGGCCGCCGTAGTAGCGCAGGTAGATGTCGTTGCCGCCGACGTCGCCCGCCATCACCGCGGGGAGGTTGCCGAGGTTGAACGCGGGGTAGCCGGCCTTGTCGTAGGCCGCGTAGTATTGCGCGGCGCGCTTGAGCGGCCGGTGGAAGTTGCCGCCGGCCTCGTCCGAGAAATACCACATCCGCACGAGCTGGTCGGGGTCGGCCGCGATGGACGCGATCTCGCGCCGGATCCGCTCGTCGGTCTCGAAGTCGTATTTCCCGCCCTCGCCGGGGCGGCGGAAGATGATCTGGTCCCAGACGCCGAAGCCCTCGAAGCAGATGGCGACGCCCGCGAAGGCGGCGCGGTTCACCTTGTTCGACTCGACGAGCGCGTCGATCGCGGCCTCGCGCTCGGCGCCGGCGAGCTTCCCGTCGACGAACTCGCCGAGCGTCGTGCGGTCGAGCGAGAGGTGGTGGCGGTAGTCCCATTCCCACATCTGCATCCAGTTGAAGCCCATGTCGCGCGCGCGCAGCCCGGTGTCGTCGATCGGCTGGTCCCAGTTGAACGTGTGGCAGTGGTAGATGCCGAGCGGGAAGTACGGCTCTCCCTCGTTGAGCAGGAACCCGTCCTGGTCGGCCATGATCTGGCCCTTGGCGGGCGCGACGATCCGGAACGTCCCCGACGCCGCGTGCCTCGAGCCGTCCGGCAGCGTCGCCTCCGCCTCGAGGCGGTACTCGCCCGCGGGGGCGTTCGCCGGCACGGGGATCCACGCCTCGGCCGCGACGGCGCCGGGCGCGAAGACGCCCTCCGCCTCCGCCACGGCGGCCCTGCCCTTCACGTCCTTCGCGACGATCCTCCACGCGCCGCCGCCGGTGTCGAACCCGCGGCGGTTGAAGCGCACGCCGATCGCGACGTCCGCGCGGCGCCGCCTGGTCGAGACCTGCCCGCGGTAGGCGGGCGGGACGACCTCGAAAAGCTCCGGCAGCCTCGCGGTTCCCTCGGCGAGCGTCCACGTGCGCTTCCCGCCCCATTCGAGGATCTGGGTCTTCCAGGCGATCTCGCCATTGAGGTCGAGCGGCGGCACCGCGAGCTCGAGCGGGAACGTCTCGCCGATCTTCGCGTTCTCTTTCGCCCGCGCGAGCCAGGTGCGGGTGCGGCCGCCCCGGCGGGTCTCGCGGATATCGAGCCGCATCGCGAGGTTGAGGTTCGTCGTGGCGTAGTTCGCGTTCTTCACGCGGAGCACGATCTTGCCGCCGCCGAGCGCCGGATGGCCGACCTTGCCCTTCCATGCCTCGAGCTCCTCGAACTCCTGAGAGAACGAGACGAGGCGGAAGCCGCCCTCCTCGAGCGCGAGCTGCCGCTTCACGTCCTCGCGCAACGCGGGCGTGTCCGCGACCTCGTGCGTCGAGACGATCAGCAGGCCCTTCCCGACGCGATGCAGCACCGTGTAGCCCTTCTGGACCGTCTCCCACCGCTTGCCCGCCTCGCCCGGGAGCGAAAGGCGGCCGTTGCCGGCGTCCAGCGTCTCCGAGATGCGGTTCGGCCAGTCGAAGAGCGGCGTGTCCCCCGGCTCGACGTTGCGGTCGTAGGGGTTCGCGGCGCCCTTCTGCGGCTTGAACGCGGGCATCGCGTCCGCCCCGCAGAACGCCGCCGCGCCGGCGTAGTCCTCCCTGCACTCGACGAGCCTCACGATCAGCACGCCGCCCGCCTCGAGGAACGCGCGGTAGCGCTCGCCCTCGCCCTCCGGCAGGCGCTCCGCCCAGCGGATCTCGTGGCGCCCGCCCGCGGAGGACGTCGCCTTCGCCGCCTCCGACGCACGCTTCTCCGCCGCCTTGCGCGATTCGACCACCGGGCCCTCGTAGCAGACGATCTCCGGCGAGCCCGCCGGACGCAGCAGGATGCGCGCCTTGCGCCCGAGCTCGGCCGTCGTGACGCGTCCCGAGACCGCGAGCTCCTGCTCGGCGTCCGCGGAGACGGACTTCGGCGGCAGGTCGATCTGCGCCTTGCCGAAGGCGCGCGGGTTCTTCCCCTCCGCGTCGACCGTGAGGACGTCGAGCGACCCGCGCAGCGCGAGCTCGCCCGCGTTCCTCACGTGCAGCGACACGGAGAAGTCGCCGATCGCGAACTCCGCCGGGACGGTGTGCGACACGATTTCGATGCCGCGTTCGCGCGCCGCGGCGACGAACGGCTCCTCCGCGCGGGCGGCGGAGAGAAGGGCCGGAAGGACGAGAGCGGAAAGCAGAATGCGTTTCGTTTTCATTGGGCGGTGTTCCCCTCGGTTTGCGGGCTACGGGGGAAAGAGTAGCCGAACGCCGCCCCGGCCGTCAAGAAAAATGTGCAGAATGTACAGAAGTTGGAGGTCGGGGCGGGTGCGCGGCGGCGGGGGGTGGGGGTCAGTAGACGGCGACGCCGGCGGGCGGAAGGGTGAAGGAGGCCGGGACGCCCGGCATCTTCGGCGCGTCGTCCACGACGGCGGCCTCGTCGGTCGGGTTGACGCAGACGAGATGGACGCCCGTCTCCTTCGTGCCGCAGAGCAGCGCGCGGACGCGCCCGCCGCAGAGCGAGAGCTCCTTCGTGCGGCCGGAGAGGAAGGCCGGCGCGAGGCCCCGGATCTCGGCGAGCAGGCCGCGCGCGAACTCCTGCAGCGCGGGGTTCGTGTGCAGCCCGTTCGGCGGGTCGCCCTCCTGCCAGCAGTACCACAGGATGCCCCTGGCGCCGCTCACGATCGAGAGGTAGGCCATCGCGCGGAACTTCTCCTGCGGCTCCCAGCCGAAGGACTGCAGGACGGCGAGGACGGGCCGCTCGTCGCCGCACGCCGCGCGGCACGCGCGGATGCGGCGCTCGATCTCGACCATGTCGCCGCTGCCGTCGCGGCCGATCGGATACAGGTCGATCGCGAGGACGTCGGCGATGTTCCGCTGGTAGCGGAAGCTCGCGGGATGCGCGAGCACTGCGAAGGTCGGGTGGTCGGGGTCGGCCCCGTGCACGGCGCGCCGGCACGCCTCCCACTTCCAGACGAGCGTGTCGTCGGGCTCGTCCGTGACGTACATCATGCAGGCGAACGGCTCGTTCGCGTAGCGCTTCGCCCAGATTGCCATGTTCTCCGGCCAGTTGTGCTTCGTCTCGTAGAGCAGCGGCTGGCCCATCGCGGCGAGTCGAGGGAACTCGCCGTCGAGCCAGTTCATCGCCTGCTGCAGGTCGAAGCCCGTGTCGCGCACCTCCTGCCAGAACGGCGGGTCGGCGTGGTACATCCCGAGCGGGAACCACGGCGCGCCGCCGCGCAGCAGGACGCCGTCCTGGTCGGGCAGGACCTGCGTCGGCGTCGGCGCGACGATGCGGAAGGGCGCGGTCTTCGTCCAGCGCCCGCCGCCCTGCGCGGAGACGACCTCGACGCCGACGGTGTAGTCGCCCGCGGGGGCGTCGGCTGGGACGGGGAGCCGGAACGCGGTGCGCCAGCCGGCGAGGCGCTCCTCGCGGGGCGTCGAGGCGACGACGCGCCCGTCGGGACCTTTCGCCCACGCGCGCCACGTGCCGGGCACGACCTTCTCGCCCGCCGGGTTGAGGCGGAAGGCGAAGGAGACGTCCGCCGCGCGGCGCTTCGTCGAGACGGTCGCCCAGTGGTGCGGCGTCTCGATCTCGACGAGGTCGTCGAACGCCTGGTTGCGGTCGACGAGCGCGATCTCGGAGCCGTCCCTGCGGTCGCGCAGGACGAGCCGCACGCGCCCCGGGTCGCGCACCGCGTTGGCCGCCTTGAGCCGGAAGCCGATCGCCCCGCCGGGGAGCGTCACGAGCGGCGCCTCGGCGCGGACGGCCTGCGCGGCGTTCGTCGCGGAGGCGATCTCGAGCGCGGCGAGGTAGCGCTGCGGGTTCGGCGCGGGCGCGCCGCCCTCCGCGCGGAGGCGGACCTCGACGGCGACCGCGCCGTTCGTGAGCGCGAGGCCGGAGGCCGAGACGACCTCGAGCCCCGCGCGCCGCAGCTCCGTCGCGGCGCGGAGGTTCTCGAAGAACGAGGAATACGGGCAGCGCAGGTTGGTGAGGTAGACGAACCCGCGGCCGACGTCCGCGCGGATCGCGCAGGGCTGGCCGTGGCGCGCGCAGCGCACGACCGGCCTCCACGCCGCTCCGGCGTTCGCCAGATTGAAGTGGTACCAGAGCATTCCGCCGTCGACCTGCGCCGCCGGGAAGGTGCGGATCGCGGGCTCGGGGTCCTCCTTCTTGAGGTCCGCCGGGCTCCAGCCGGCGAAGCCCTCGCCGTCCGGGTGGCGGTAGTCCGGGCCGAGCTGGTCCGTCCACGCGTATTTGTCCGGGTAGTTGCAGTCCGTCACGGCGACCGCGCCGCCGCGCTCGAGGAACGCCCTCCACGCGGCGCCCTCGCCCGCGAAGACGTCGGGCGCGAGCGGGCCGACCGCGACGAGGTCCGTCCGCTCGAGCGCGGCGAGGAGGTCCGCCTTCACCGCCTCGGCCGGGCGGTCGTCCGCGACGCGGAACGTCGAGAACGTCCAGCCCGCGCCCTCGAACGCGGGCGGGACCGACGAGAACTCCTCGCCGTGCGGCGGCCCGAGGACGAGCGCCACGCGGAACGGCGCGGCGGCCGCGGCGGCGGAGGCCGAGAGGAGAAGAAGGGGAAGGACGGCGCGTATCGCTTTCAAGCGGGGGGCTCCCTGCGGGGTGGGACTACTTCACGATCAGGACGGTCGGCTGGGCCTCGGCGTTCCACCACACGACGAACTGGTTCGCGGGCGTGGCGGAGGACGTGGTCATCCCGTAGACCTTCCGGCCGGGCTCCCGGTCCCAGAAGAGCTCGCGCTGGTCGTCGGTTAGGTCGTCCCAAAGCGTGACGTTCGCCTCGGCCCAGTCCGTCCAGGTCGGCTGGAACTTCGGGAGGTGCAGGATCGACTGCCCGGAGGCCCAGCTCTGGAAGACGTTCGCGCCGTAGGTCGTCGGGGCCGGGCCCTTGAACCAGACGTCCCTGACGTTCCTGTTGCCGGCGAACGCCTTCTCGCCGATCGTCTCCACCGAGTCCAGCGTGATGGAGCGCAGACGCGGGAAGAAGGCGGTACGGTCCCAGTAGAGAAACTGCTTGGGGAGGGCGGAGACGCCGCGACCGACCACGACCGCCTCCAACGAGGCGTTGTAGAAGGTGCTGTCCGCGGAGACCGTGACGGATCCGGGCCGTTTGCGCGTCCCGATCTCGAGCGTTCCGCCGAGCCGGCCGCAACCATTGAAGGACTGGTGGCCGAGCGAAACGAGGGCCGGTGCCAGGAACGGTTCGACGGTTTCGAGCAACGTGCAGTTCAGGAAGGCCATCTGGCCGATGGACGAGATGCCGTCGCCCGTCCGGACGTAGCGCAGGGCGGAGCAGCCGTTGAAGGTGGAGTTGGGTATGGCGGTCACGCCCGCGCCGATCACGGCGCCGGAGACGGTCTTGCAGCTTTTGAACGCCTCGGCGCCGGCGAACGCTGCCGCGGCGCCGTTGGTGGCGAAGAAGACTTCCCCCGCCAGCTTTCCGCATCCCGAGAACGCGCCGGCGCCGAGCGAGGTCGTTGCCGCCGGCAGGAGGGGCGAGACCGAGACGAGCGACGAGCAGTCGCGGAAGGCGTAGGTTCCGATCGAGGCCACGCCGTCGCCCATCTCGACGCGCTCGAGCTTCGAATCGTACTGGAAGCAGTTGAGCGGAATCGACGTGATTCCCGTCCCGAGGCGCACCGTCCTCAGCGAGGAGCAGTACTGGAAGGCCTGCCCGCCGACGGAGGTCACGGAATCGGGGACGACGACATCGCCTTCGAGCGCCCGGCACTCGTTGAATGCGTTCGCCCCGATGGTCTTGAGCGTGTCCGGCAGCGTCAGGCCCCGGAGGCCCGCGTGGCTCTGGAAGGCGTTGCCCGCGATCGCGACGATGGCGCCGTCGCCCTCGACGGGCTTGGCGAGGTCGAGGATGCCCAGCGGGGAGACCGCGGTCGGCCTCGTGATGGAGAGGGCGTCGAGCGAGCCGGACACGGAGAGCGTCCAGTAGCCGTCCGTGAGCGTCTTCGCGGACGAGTCGTAGACCCAGTTCGCGGAGAAGACCGGCGTCAGCGTCTTGGAACCGTCCATGGCGAGCTGGATCGTGGCGTCGGTCTCGTGGCCCGCGGGGACGTCGCCAAGCCAGCGCAGGAACGTGACGCCCGCGCCGGGAACGGCGGTTACGGTCGCGGTCGTCCCGGCGTCGAAGAAGCCGCGGGCGTTCTGCCCGGAGACGGATACGGTGCCGATCGACGCGGCGGGAAGGTCGGCGAACGTCACGGCGTATTCCGCGAGCGTCCAGAGCCAGGAGAAGCGGGACTGCCCCGTCGTGCCGGGGTCGAATGTCGCCGAGGGCGACGCCGGGTCGGCGAGCGGGTAGTCGGTCGCGGCGCCCCAGCCGAGGTCGCCGGCCGGCTCGATCCGGTAGCCGGCGCAGACGTAGCGGCCGCCGGGCTCGTCGGCGTACTGCGGCGCCGAGAGCGCCAGCGGAAGCGACGAACCGACGTCCGTGTGCGTGCCGTACGCGGGCGTGACGGACGCGGCGCCGGCCTGCACGGGATCGCCGGCGACGACGAGGTCGACGGCGCCGGCGGTCGCGGAGCCGTAGGAGACGACCCACTGGTTCGCGGGCGCGGCCTTCGTGAGCGCCCGCGCGGGCGGCTCGTTCGGATATTCGGCGGCATAGGCGGCGCGCTGGGCGTCGGAAAGGTCGTCCCAGGGCGTGGCGTTGGAGCCGTTCGAGAGCCAGTCCGACCAGTCCGCATCGTCGATCGGGACGATGAAGCGGACCTCGTTGTTCGGGAACCCGCCGAACGAATTGGACTTCCATGTCGGCTTCCTCGCGAGGCGGAACGTGCGGACGCTCGACAGGCCTTGGAACGTGTTGTCGCCGACGGCCGTCACGTTCGTCCCGAGGAACACGGACGAGATCGCCTGGTCGTTGTAGAAGGCGGCCGAGGAAATCGACAGGGCCGCGGGCGGATCGAGAACGAGGTCGCCGGAGAGTCTCGAGCAGCCGGAGAAGGCGTTCTGTCCGATGCTGGCGACCGAAGCCGGAAGGAAGGGCGCGACGGACTCGAGGGCGGTGCATCCGCTGAAGGCGGACAGGCCGATCGATGCCAGGGTCGGGGACAGGACCGCGTTCGTCAGCGAAACGCAGCCGGCGAACGCGTTGCCGTCGATCTTCGTGACGCCCCCGCCCAGCGCCACCGACGTGATCCCTTCGTTCTTGTAGAAGGCCGCCGGCCCGATGGTGGCCGCGGCTCCGTTCGCCGCGATCGAAAGATCGCCGTGGAGCGACGTGCAGCCGGAGAAGGCGTTCTCTCCGATCGACGCGACGGACGGCGGAAGGAACGGTTCGACGGACTCCAAGGCCGAGCATCCGTTGAAGGCGGACAATCCGATCGAGGTCAGGTTCGCGGGGAGGCGGACGCGGGCCAGCGACGAGCAGCCGACGAACGTGTTGCCGTCGATCTTCGCGATGCCGTCCCCCATCGTCGCCGAAGTCAGGCCGCGGGCGTTGGAGAAGGCCGCCCCCCCGATGGTGGCGGCGGCGTCGTTCGTCGCGATGAAGAGATCGCCGCGGAGGGCGTAGCAGTTATAGAAGGCGTAGGTCGCGACGCTGGCGACGGCCGCCGGGAGCAGCGGCGTCACCGTCTCGAGAGCCGTGCAGCCGTTGAACGAGCTTCCGATGGACGTGACGGCGTCGTGGAGGACGGCGTTCGTCAGGGACGTGTCGCCGGCGAACAGGCTGTCGGCGAGCTTGACGACGCCGGGGCCGACGGCGACGGACGGCAGGGCCTTGCAGTCCTGGAAGGCGCGGCCGGACACCGTCGTCGCCACGGGCGTGCCGTCGCTCGTTCCGAAGCCGACCGAGAGCGGAGAGGCGAGCCGGGTGCAGTTCTGGAAGGCGCTTTCGCCGACGGAGGCGACCGTGCTCGGCAGGAAGGGCTCGACGACGCGCAGGCGGACGCATCCGTAGAACCCTCTCGCCTCGATCGAGGCCAGCGAGGCGGGGAGTTCCACGGACTCCAGATAGGCGCAGTCCTGGAAGGAGCGGGTCCCGATCTTCGTCGTCGAGTCCCCGAAGCGGAGCCCCTTGATCTCCGTCCGGTTCTTGAAGGCGTCGGAGCCGGTCGCGACGATCGAGAAGGGGGTTCCGCCGGAATCCGCGACGGGGAGGGAGAGGTCGAGAACTCCGTCGGAGCCGGCCGACGAAACGCCGGAGAGCGTGAGGCTGGCGCCGGACGCCGTGCATGACAGCACCCAGGGCGTCGCGCCCTCCTCAACGCCGAGCTCCGTCAGCGTCTTTGCGCTTGCGTCGTAGCGCCAGCCCGTCGCCGCCGCGGCCGGCAGCGCGAGGAGGGAAAGGGCGGCGAGGAGAAATCGGGGGGGCGTCTTCATCGGGGAACCTCCGTTCAGTGGCGAATATTGGCCGTTCCGCGGCGCGTTGTCAAGAGAATTGTGCAGAACGTGCAAAAGTCGGAAGTTTGGACGGTCGCGCGGCGGCGGAGGTCCGCCTCCTCCTCGCGAGAGAGCGTGGCGGAGACGGCGGCGCGCTTCGGAGGATCCGCCGGGGGCGGCTCCTCCGACTGCCGGATGTCGGAAGCCGGATGCCGGATGCCGGTGTCAGCGGCATCGTCGGCCATGGTTGCGGGCGCGGGCGCCGACGCGCCGGTCGGCGTGTCGGCGCGGAAGACGGTGGCGAACGGCTCGCGCGCGGAGGGGACGAGGTTCGTCGCCTGCCCCGCCGCGTAGGAGAGCGGGACCGTGAAGGAGTTGGTGCCGGAGAGCAGGACCGCCTCGCCGACCTCCACGTCCGCGGCGAGCAGGCGGTAGGGGCCGAGCGCCTCGCCCTCGCGCAGGAGGAACGAGCGGCCGGACGAGAGCTCGACGAACCCCGCGGCGGGGACGCCCGCGTAGTGCGTGAGCGAATTGAGGCGCACGGGGCAGGAGGGCGGCGGCTCCGGCGGCGGCGGCGGCGGGGCGTCCGTCCCGCCCGCCTCGTCGCCTCCGGCCGCGACG
>CACWKU010000036.1 GCA_902761575.1 uncultured bacterium | reverse complement strand
GCAGTCCTGATGGCCGGCCTCTGCGCCGGCCTCTCCGCGGCGTCCGCGCCCGCGGCGAGGCCCGAGTCCGCGCCGCCGCCCTCGCCCGCGGTCTCCGTCACCTCGCGCCCCGAGGGCGCGATGCTCTCCGTCGACGGCGTGCCGCGCGGGGTCACGCCCGCCTCGGTCCACCTCTTCCCCGGCCGCCACGTCGCGCGCCTGGAGCTCGAGGGCGCCCCCGCGACCTACGCCGAGTTCGAGTCCGGCGAATCGCCCTCCGACGTCTTCTTCGAGCTGCCCGCGCCCAGCGTCACCGTCCTGCTCGACACCGAGCCGCAGGGCGCCGCCGCGACGCTGGACGGCGCGTTCGTCGGCACCACGCCCGTCCTGCTGCCCGAGCTCGCGCCCGGGAGGCACTCCTTCGGCCTCTCGCTCGACGGCCACCGCGACGCCGTGCTCGAGGAGGACCTCGCCGCACCGGCGCCCGTCCGCGTCTTCGCGCGCCTCGTGCCGTCCTCCGCCACGCTCCGCGTCACGTCGGACCCCGCCGGCGCCTCGGTCGTCGTCGGCGGCGTCCCGCGCGGCGCCGCCCCGGTCGACGTCTCCGGCATCCCCGAGGGCGAGACCGAGGTCGAGGTCTCCCTGCCCGGCCACGCGTCCTTCCGCCGCCGCGTGAAGCTCGCCTCCGGCGACGACGTCCCGCTCCACGCCGCGCTCGAGCCGCTCCCGACCGAGCTGCGCGTCGTCACCGTCCCCGCCGGCGCGAGCGTCTACGTGGACGACGAGCCACGCGGCGCCGCCCCGCTCGCGATCACCAACGCCCTCCCCGGCTCCTTCCGCGTCCGCGTCCGCCTCGAGGGCTACGACCCGCTCGCGCGCACCGTCGAGCTCGGCCCCGGCGAGCACTCGACCCAGGAGTTCCGCCTCCGCCCCAACACCGGCTCCGTCTCGCTCTCCACCTCGCCCGCGCTCGTCACCGTCTCCGTCGACGGCCGGCGCGCCGGCGCGACCGAGGCGAAGCCCGGCGCCTCCGACGCCGTCTCGAGGGAGCTCGTCCTCCGCGTCCCCGCCGGCGTGCGCACCGTCGAGCTCTCCCGGCCCGGCTACCGGACCGAGACGCGCACCGTCGAGGTCGGCCGCGACCGCACCGCCACGCTCGGCACGATCGAGCTCGAGCGCCTCTTCATCCCCGACGTCGCCGTCGTCACCCGCAACGGCACGACCGTCCGCGGCATGTTCAAGGAGCGCTCCGGCGGCTTCTACCGCGTCGAGACCGCGCCCGGCCTCGTCCACTCCATCCCGCTCGCCGACATCGAGAGCGTCCAGACGATCCGCTCCGACGCCGGGCCCGACACCGCACCCTAGGAGAACGCCCATGGACCTCACCGCACTCAAGAACGACGTCTTCCGCCGCAACCTCGAGCTCGTCGAGCACGGGCTCGTCGTCCTCACCTGGGGCAACGTCTCCGGCATCGACCGCGAGGCTGGCCTCGTCGCCATCAAGCCCAGCGGCGTCCCCTACGCCGGCATGACCGCCGAGGACATCGTCGTCGTCGACCTCGAGGGCCATGCCGTCGAGGGCCGCCTCCGCCCCTCCTCCGACCTCCCGACGCACCTCGCGCTCTACCGCGCGTTCCCGTCCGTCGGCGGCATCGTCCACACGCACTCGCCCAAGGCCGTCGCCTGGGCGCAGGCCCGCCGCGGGATCCCCGCCTTCGGCACGACGCACGCCGACCACTTCCACGGCGCCGTCCCCTGCACGCGCGAACTCACGCCCGCCGAGGTCGCCGACGACTACGAGCTCAACACCGGCCGCGTCATCGAGGAGCGCTTCCACGACCTCGACGCCGAGGCCTTCCCCGGCGTCCTCGTCGCGGGCCACGGCCCGTTCACGTGGGGGCCCACGCCGCGCAAGGCCGTCGAGAACGCCGTCGCGCTCGAGCAGATCGCCGCGATGGCGCTCGACACGCTCCGCCTCGACCCGGACGCCGAGCCGGCCCCGTCCTACGTCCTGGACAAGCACTACTTCCGCAAGCACGGCCCCGGCGCCTACTACGGGCAGAAGTAGCGCCGGGGGGCTCCGGAGAGGGCCTAGGCCTTGTCGTAGACGGCGTCGACGGACTCGATCGCGCCGAAGTGGGCGGCGATCGCGGCGTCGTAGGCCGCGGTGTGCGCGAACGCCTTCTTCATCAGGCGGAAGCGCGTCGCGAGGGAGAGCCTGCCGCCCGTCGCGCGCAGCTCGGCGAGGAGCGCCGGGTAGTCGCCCGTGTCGGTGACGGACGCCACGCGGATGTAGTTCTTCGCGGAGGCGCGGATCATGCACGGGCCGCCGATGTCGATGTTCGAGCGGCAGTCCTCGGGCGAGACGCCGGGCTGCGCGGCGACCTTCTGGAACGGGTAGAGGTTGCCGACGACCATGTCGATCTCCGAGGCGCCGGTGCGCTTCAGGTCCGCCTGGTGGGCGTCGTTGTAGTGCTCGCCGAGGAGTCCGAGGTAGATCTTGAAGTCGAGCGTCTTCACGAGGCCGCCCTGCATTTCGGGCTGGCCGGTGTAGTCGGATACCTGGACGAGGTGGTCCTTCGCCGCGTCGCCGAGCGCGGCGGCGAGCGCCTTGTAGGTGCCGCCGGTGCTGAGGAAGCGGACGCCGGGGCAGGCGTCGAGAAGACCCTTGGCGAAGTCCTCGATGCCGGTCTTGTCGAAGAGGCTGACGAGGACGGTGCGGATCGGGACGAGGTCGTCGATCCTGGTGACGTGGTTGAAGGCCATGTTGATGTTTTCCTTTGTTTTAGTCGCCCTTGAGGACGGCCAGGAGGCCGCTGCGGGCGAGGTTGACGATCGTGTAGGGGCGCAGGAGGCGGAGGAAGTCGTCCACCTCGTCCTCGCGCCCGACGAACTGCATCGTGACGGTCGTCTCGCGCACGCCGACGATCTCCGCGTGGAAGACGTCCGCGATCTCGAGCACTTCCGGCCGCTTCTGCTTCGGCGCGCCGACCTCCACGAGCACCAGCTCGCGCTCGATGTGCTTCTCCTCGGTGAGGTCCACGACCTTCACGACGTCGACGAGCTTGTTGAGCTGCTTGAGCACCTGCTCCAGCACGTGCTCGTCGCCCGGGACGGTGATCGTCATGCGCGAGAAGCGCGGGTCGGCGCACGGGCCGACGTTGAGCGTCTCGATGTTGTAGCCGCGGCCCGAGAAGAGCCCCACGATCCGCGAGAGGACGGCGGGCTGGTTCTCGACCGTGGCGTTGATGATGTGCTTCTGGTCCATGGCGCGCCTCCTACTTGAACTTGCGGATGAGGTCCTTGAGCGTCTTCCCCGGCGGGATCATCGGCGTGATGTCCGCCTCGGGCTCGACGATGAACTCGAGCACCCAGACGTGCGGGTCGGCGAAGGCCTCCTTGAGCGCGGGCTCGACGTCCTTCGGGTCGGAGACGCGGCGCGCCTTCGCGCCGTGCGCCTCGGCGAGCTTCACGAAGTCCGGGAGGTATGCGGGCAGCTCCGGGTCCGGCTCGATGCGCTCCTGCTTCATGCGGCCGGCCTGCGCGAGGTGCGTCATCGAATGGACGCCCTTGTACATCATGTCCTGCCACTGGCGGACGTTGCCGAGGTAGGTGTTGTTGAGGAGCACGACCTTGATCGGGAGCTTGTGCTCGACGGCCACGACGAGCTCCTGCGCGTTCATCTGGAACCCGCCGTCGCCCGTCACGCACACCACCAGCTCGCCCGGGCGGCCAAGCTGCGCGCCGATGGCGGCCGGGAGGCCGAAGCCCATCGTCCCGAGGCCGCCGGAGGAGAGGAAGTTGCGCGGCTTCTCGTGCGTGAAGAACTGGCAGGACCACATCTGGTTCTGGCCGACGTCGGTCGTGACGATCACGTCGCCCTTCGTGAGCCGGTCGACCGTCGCGAGGACGGACTGCGGCATGATCGCGCCGGAGGGCGACTCGTCCCAGGAGAACGGATCCTCCTTCTTCCACTGCTGGCACTCGGCGACCCACGCGGCGTGGTCGGCCTTGTTCACCTGCGGCAGCAGGTCGCGCAGCACGGGCTTGATGTCGCCCACGACCGGGAGGTCGCAGCGCACGCTCTTGGCGATCGACGTCGGGTCGACGTCGACGTGCACGATCTTCGCGTGCGGGGCGAACTCGCTCACCTTGCCGGTCACGCGGTCGTCGAAGCGCGCGCCGATCGCGAGCAGCACGTCGCATTCGTTGAGCGCCTTGTTGGCGGCGATCAGGCCGTGCATGCCGATCATGTGCAGCGAGAGCGGGTCGCTCTCCGGGAACACGCCGAGGCCCATGAGCGTCGTCGCCACCGGGATGTTCGCCTTGTGCGCGAGCTCGGCGAGCTCCTTCACCGCGCCGGCGCTGCGGACGCCGCCGCCGGCGTAGATGAGGGGCCTGTTGCTCGTGTTGACGAGCTGCGCGAGGCGCGCGAGCATCTTCGGGTGCCCCTCGTAGGAGGGCTTGTAGCCGACGCGGTCGAACTTCTCGGGGAACGGGACGGAGGTCTTGCCGATCTGAACGTCCTTCGGGAGGTCCACGAGCACCGGGCCGGGCTTGCCGGTCGTCGCGATGTGGAACGCCTCGACGATGATGCGCGGCAGGTCGTTCACGTCGCGCACGAAGTAGTTGTGCTTCGTGATCGGGCGCGTGATGCCGCAGGTGTCGGCCTCCTGGAACGCGTCGTTGCCGACGGCCTTGGTGGAGACCTGGCCGGTGAACGCGACCATCGGGATGCCGTCCATGTTGGCGGTCGCGAGGCCGGTGACGATGTTCGTGGCGCCGGGGCCGGACGTGACGATGCAGACGCCGGGCTTGCCGGTGGCGCGCGCGTAGGCGTCGGCCATGTGGGAGCCGCCCTGCTCGTGGCGGGGGAGGATCAGGTGCAGCCCCTCGGACTTGGCGAGCTCGTCGAACACGTCGAGGATCGCCCCGCCGGGATACGCGAAGACCGTCTCCACCCCCAGGCGCTCGAGCCCCTCGACGACGACGCGCGCACCCGTGCGGGGCGCCACACGGGCGGGCGGGGCCGCTTCGCGGCGGCCGGTTTCCGGTTTGGATTCGTTCTTCACGGTTTGGTTTTCCTGTGCGTCCGGCGGGATGCGCGAACGCGGGCGCAGAAGTATACGGAAACGCGCGCGGGTGTCAAACCGCTTGACTTTCGGAGTCCTTCGGGCTACCCTCTGCGCCCGTTGTCCGCCGCCCGCCCCGCGGGCCTCCGGGCGCCCTCCCCCACCCCAACAACCCGAAAAGAGTACCGACCATGATCGTCACCACCAAGCAGCTCTTCGCGCATGCCTACGGCAAGTACGCGATCGGCGCCTACAACATCAACAACCTCGAGCAGACCATGGGCCTCTTCGAGGGCAACGTCCGCTCCAGGGCCCCCTTCATCGTCCAGCTCTCCAAGGGCGCCCGCTCCTACACGCACAAGCTCATGCTCGAGGCGATGATGAAGACCGCCGACGAGATCTTCCCCGAGGCCGTCTTCGCCGTCCACCTCGACCACGGCGACGAGAAGACCTGCATGGACTGCATCGCCTCCGGCGTCTACTCCTCCGTCATGATCGACGCCTCCGCCTTCCCCTACGAGGAGAACGTCGCCATCACCAAGCGCGTCGTCGACGCCGCCCACGCCAAGGGTATCGTCGTCGAGGCCGAGCTCGGCCAGCTCAAGGGCGTCGAGGAGGATGTCACGGCCGCCGAGCACGTCTACACCAAGCCCGAGGAGGTCGTCGACTTCGTCTCGAAGACCGGCTGCGACTCCCTCGCCTGCGCGATCGGCACCTCGCACGGCGCCTTCAAGTTCTCCGGCGACCAGAAGCTGCGCTACGACATCCTCGAGGAGATCCAGAAGAAGCTCCCCGGCTTCCCGCTCGTGATGCACGGGTCCTCCTCCGTGCCCCCCGGGGAGGTCGCCCGCATCAACGCCGCCGGCGGCGCCATCAAGGGCGCCAAGGGCGTCGACGCGACGCAGTTCCTCGGCGCGGCCAAGCGCGGCGTCACGAAGATCAACATCGACACCGACGGCCGCCTCGTCTGGACGCGCGTGCACCGCGAGTTCTTCCGCGACAAGCCGGAGAAGTTCGACCTGCGCGACCCGGGCAAGATCTTCATGAAGGAGTACGCCGACTTCATCTACGAGAAGAACTGCCTGCTCGGCTCGGCCTACCAGGTCGACGACGCGCGCGCCTTCATCGAGAAGAACAAGTAGGGCCCCCGCCCTCCTTCGCAGGGACCCGCGCACGGCCTCGCCGCGCGCGGGTCCTTCGCTTCCGCCCGGACCTACGCCCGGACGCCGAGGCGGCGCAGCGCGGCGAGGACGGCGTCCGCCATGCGGCGGAAGCCGAGGTCGTTCGGGTGGACGCGGTCCACGGTGCAGTCGTCGCGGTTCGCGCGGCCGAAGAGCCGGGCGCCGTCGAGGAACGCCACGCGGCGGTCGCCCGCGGCGCGGGCGCGCCGGACGGTCGCGCGGACGATGCGGCGGCGCTCGGCCGTCGACGGGGGAGAGTCGGGCCAGACGGACGGGGCCGAGAGGACGAGGATCGGCAGGTCCGGATGCGCCGCGCGGACGGTCCGGAAGAACGGCTCGTGCGTCGCGGCGAGGTGCTCCGGCGTCGGCGCGTTGTAGTCGTAGTCCATGACGAACGCCGAAAGGCCGTCCAGCGTGGCGATCAGCTCCGCCATCGCGGGCTCGCCGCGCGCGCTGCCGGAGAACCCGAGGTTCACCTGCTCGGCGTCGAGCGCGCGGCAGACCATCGTCGTGTAGGCGTTGCCCGGGCGCGACGCGCAGCCGCCCTGCGTGATCGACGAACCGTAGAAGCAGACGCGTCCGAGCCGGCGCCGCGCGGGCGGGCGCACGGCCGCGCCGGGCGCGAGGCCGACCTGCACGAACGCCGCGCCGCCGTAGAGCGGGAGGTCGAGCTGCCACGACTCCATCCCCGCGTCGCCGTCGTTCCGGACGCAGAGCATGCGGACGAAGTCCGCCTCGTCGCGGTTCGGCTGGGCGGTGCCGGCGTGGCGGCCTTCCGGCCCGCGGCCGCGGTAAAGGTCGAAGCCGGCGCTGCCGGCGCGCGGCATGTGGTTCATGTCGGCGGAATCCGCCAGCTGCGCGCGGACGGCGACGAACGGCGAATCGGTGCGGAAGCGAACGCACGCGCCGGCGGTGTGGTGCATGAGCCACTCCGCCCCCTCGGCCGTGACGTACGGCGCGGCGGCGGTGCCGGGCAGGCGCCAGAGCGGCGCGTCCGGACCGGCGCGGAACGGCAGCCCCTCCAGGGCGAAGGGCGCGCGCGTCGCGTCGTGCCAGACGACCTCGCGGTCGCCGACGCGCGCCGGGGCGAATCGCGGATCGATCCGGGAAAGAATCTCGTTGTCTTCCATGCCGCGCGAGTCTAGCAGACCCGCGGCCGCGCCGCAACGGCGCGGCCGCGGGGGGCCGCGCGCCCGTTTGCGGAAGCGGGGGCGTTCTGCTAGAGTCCGCCGCCGTGATCGCGAACCTCCACACGCATACGCGACGCTGCCGCCACGCCGCGAACGAGCCCGACCGCGCCTGGGTCGAGGCCGCGCTGAAGGCCGGCATCCGCACCCTCGGCTTCTCCGACCACTGCCCGTGGCCGCGAACCCCGCCCCTGGCCCCGCCCGGCTTCCGCTCCGGCGCCCGGATGGACCCGGAGGAGGCGCAGGACTACGTCTCCTCGGTGCTCGCGCTGCGGGAGGAGTACGCCGGCCGCATCGACATCCTCGTCGGCTTCGAGGTGGAGCACGCGCCCTGGCGCATCGCCGCGCAGGAGGAGCTCTTCTCCCGCTTCCCCCTCGACTACCTGATCCTCGGCCAGCACTGGCTCGGCGAGGAATGGGAGGGGACCTGGGTCGGCTCGCCGTCGCCGGACGAGTCCCGGCTCGCCCTCTACGTCGACCGCTGCATCGAGGGGATGGAGTCGGGCCGCTACCTCTACCTCGCCCACCCGGACGTGATCCACTTCACCGGCCCGGACGGCATCTACGCGCGCCACATGGGCCGCCTCTGCGACTGGCTCGCCGCGCACGACTCCCCCGTCGAGGTGAACCTGCTCGGAATCTGGTCGCGCCGCAGCTACCCGTCGGAGCGGTTCCTCCGCCTCGCGGCCGAGCGCGGCTGCCGGGCGATCCTCGGCGTCGACGCGCACGATCCGGCGCGCCTTCTCGACCCCGCCCCGGAGGCGGAGGCCCGCGCGCTCTGCGAGCGCTGCGGCCTCGCCGTCGGCGAGGCGCCGCTGCCCTCCCCCGCCGTGCGCTAGGACGGGCCGGCGCCCTTCTCGAGCAGCTCGCGCGCATGCTTGCGCACGACGCTCGTGAGCCTCTCGCCGCCGAGCATGCGCGCGAGCTCGTCGACGCGCGCCTCGCCCTCGACCGGCGCGATGGAGGTGTAGGTCCGCTCCCCGCGGATCTCCTTGCGCACGACGAACTGCGCCGCCGCGCACGAGGCCACCTGCGGCAGGTGCGTGATGCACAGGATCTGCCGCGTCGCGCCCAGCGCCGCGAGCTTGCGCCCCACGACGCGCGCGATCTCGCCGCCGACGTTGGCGTCGATCTCGTCGAAGACGAGCACCGGGATCCTGTCGTGCGCCGCGAGGACGGTCTTGAGCGCCAGCATCACGCGCGAGATCTCGCCGCTCGACGCGATCTGGCGCAGCGGCCGCATCGGCTCGCCCGGGTTCGGCGCGAACCCGAACTCCACGGCGTCGAGCCCGCTCTCGCGCGGCTCGCCCGCCTCGACGCGCACCTCGAAGCCCGCCTTCGCCAGGCCGAGGTCAGCGAGCTCCCTCACGACGGCCTTCGCGAGCGCGCCCGCGGCCTTGCGCCGCTTCTCCGAGAGCGTCCGGCCCGCGGCGCGCACCGCCGCGTCCGCCTCGTGGATATCCCTCTCGAGCGCGGCGAGCGCCTCGCCGCGGCCCTCGAGCTCCGCGAGGCGCGCCTTGGCGCGCGCGAGGAACGCGAGCACGTCCGAGATCGTCCGGCCGTACTTGTGCCGCAGCGTCTCGACCAGGGACATCCGCGCCTCGAGCTCGGCGAGGCGCTCGGGCGAGGCGTCGAGGCGCGAGAGCGTGGAGGAGACGTCGCGCGAAAGCTCGGAGAGGCGCGCGGAGAGGCCGGTGAGCTCCTCGAGCCAGCCGGCGGCGTCCTTCGAGGAGAGGTCGCGCATCTCCTCGAGCGCGCGGACCGCGGCGGCGACGGCGTCCACGGCGTTGCCGTCGGCGTCCGAGAGGGCGGCGCACGCGCCCGAGCCGAGCTCGAGGATGCGCGCGGCGTTCGTCGCGGCGGTGTAGTCGTCGCGCAGCGCGTCGCCGTCGGCCTCCGGGTCGAGGGCCGCCTCCTCGATCTCGCGCACCTGGTAGCGCAGCAGGTCGATCTCGCGCTCGACGGCGCCCTCGTCGCCGCCCTGCAGCGCGGCGGCGCGCTCTCGGAGCGCCTTCCACGCGTCCCAGCGCCCCGCGTAGGCGGCGCGCGCGGCGGCGCAGGCGCCGAAGGAGTCGAGCGCGTCGAGCTGGAAGGCGGGGTCGAGGAGCGACTGGTTGTCGTGCGGACCGTGGAAGTCGACGAGCCGCTCGCCGATGCGGCGCAGCGTCTGCACCGTGGCCGGGCCGCCGTTCACGAAGCAGCGGCCGGAGCCGCTGGCGGAGAGCGTGCGGCGCAGCAGCAGCGCGCCGTCCTCGCACGGGTCGAGGCCGGCCTCCTCGAGGACCGGCGCGATCGCCTCGAGCGCGGCGGGCGGCAGCGCAACGCGCGCGCGGACGTCCGCCTGCGGCGCTCCGGCGCGCACCTCGGAGCGGTCCGCGCGCCCGCCCGTGAGGAGGCCGATCGCGGAGAGCAGGACCGACTTGCCGGCTCCGGTCTCGCCGGTGACGGCGGAGAGGCCCGGGCCGAAGGCGATGTCCGCCTGCTCGACGACCGCGAGGTCGCGCACGGTGAGTTGCTCGATCATGCGGCGGATTATACCCCCCGCCCCCGCCCCCCGCAAGCGCGGGGCGTTGCCTCGCGGAGGGGCGTGTGCTAGAATGCGCGGCATCCACAAGAAAGGTCGCATCGCAATGGATAACAGTTCCGTCCAGGCCCAAGCCGAGGTCTTCGAGCGCATCCGCGCCGAGGTCGGCCGGGTCGTCGTCGGCCAGGAGAAGATCCTCGACCGGCTCCTCGCCGCCCTCGTCTGCCAGGGGCACGTCCTGCTGGAGGGCGTCCCCGGCATCGCCAAGACCACCCTCGTCCGCACGCTCGCCCGCGCGATCGGGCTCTCGTTCGGGCGCGTCTCCTTCACGCCGGACCTGCTGCCGGCCGACGTCACCGGCACGCTCGTCTACAGCCCGAAGGATGGCTCCTTCACCCCGAAGAAGGGCCCCGTCTTCACGAACCTGCTGCTCGCCGACGAGATCAACCGCGCGCCCGCCAAGGTGCAGTCCGCCCTCCTTGAGGCGATGCAGGAGCGCCAGGTGACGATCGGCGAGGCGACCTATCCCCTGCCCTCCCCCTTCCTCGTCCTCGCGACGCAGAACCCGATCGAGCAGGAGGGCACCTACCCGCTCCCCGAGGCGCAGGTGGACCGCTTCATGTTCAAGTGCGTCGTCGGCCTCCCGGGGCGCGACGACGAGCGCCGCATCATGGACCGCTTCACGCGCCGCTCCTCGCCCGAGGCGCAGCCCGTCGCCGGCCCCGAGGCGATCGCCGCGATGCGCGAGGCGCTCGACGGCGTCTACTGCGACGAGAAGGTCGGCGACTACATCCTCGACCTCGTCTTCGCGACGCGCGACCCCGCCTCCCGCAAGGGCCTCGCGGACCTCGCGCCGCTCATCGCGCTCGGCGCCTCGCCGCGCGCCACGCTCTGCCTCAACCTCGCCGCGCGCGCCCACGCGATGCTGCGCGGCCGCGCCTACGCGACGCCGCAGGACGTGAAGGAGGTCGCCCCCGACGTTCTCCGCCATCGCGTCCAGCTCACCTACGAGGCCGAGGCGCAGGAGATGACGAGCGACAAGGTCGTCGCCCGCATCCTCGACGAAGTGCCCGTGCCGTAGGCGCGCGCAGCGGGCGCGCCCTAGCGGCCGAGGATGTCCCCGTCGGGCTCGAGGCCCTCCGGGAGGCCCGCGATGCGGGCGAAGCGCTCCGCGAGCTGGCCCATCCGGTCGAGGCTCTCGGCCGCGAGGTGCAGCAGCGAGCGCTGCTCCTCCGTGAGGTCGCCGCCCTTGCCCTTGCGCACCATGTCGATCGCGCCCGTCGCGACGGTGAGCGGCTGGACGATCTCCTGGCTCAGCTCCGCGAAGCGCTCGAGCAGCTCGGCGCGCGTGAGCTGCGGGCCCATCCCGCGGCGGCGCGCGGCCGCCTCGATGCTCTCGACCGTCGCGCGGTCCTCCTCGATCTGGCGCGAGAGCACGCCGATGCGGTCCTTGGTCCCGGCGGCGTTCGCCTCGACGATATGCAGCGCGCGCTCGATCGTCTCGAGGACCTCCCGGCGGAGGTCCGAGTCCGGCGGGCGCCCGACCCTGTCGAGCAGGTCCGCCGTGCGGCGCAGCAGCTCCGCGACCGCGCGCTTGTCGGCTTCGCGGCGCTCGGCGCCCGAGGCGGCGGCCTCCTCCTTCTCGCGGCGGCTCGCGCCGAAGCGCGGCTCCGCCTCGGCGAGCGCGGCCGTGAGGTCGAGCGTCGCGCCCTCGCCGCGCCCGCCTCCGCCGGCGGAGGGCTTCGGCTTCTCGGCCGCGGCCTTGTCGCCGTAGAGCGAGGAAAGATCGAACGCGCCGCCCTTCGGCAGCGCGGGGCGGGCCGGCGCGGCCGCGTCCTCGCCGACCTTGCGCCACTGCGACTCGGCGATGCGGACCGTCCCGTCGGGCAGCGCGCGCTCGAGCGCGGCCTTGAGGCCGCCCTGCTCGGCGACCGCCTGCGGGCGCGCCGAAAGGACGTTGAGGAAGGTGACTACGTCGCCGGACTCGATGCCGGGCGCGAAGCGGAGCTCGTTCGCGCCATGAGCCTCCATCCGCGCGAGAAACGCCTGGCCCGCCGAATCGGGGGCGGAGACGGACTCGCCGTTCACGAGCACGCCGCCGCCCTGCGGGGCGACGGAGATCTCCAGCGCGCTCTCCCGGCCGATCAGCTCCGAGATGACCGACGCGGCCTCCTTCGCGGCGAGGCGCGCGACGTTGTGCGCCGGCCCGTACATCACGGCCTGCTGCACGGCGATGCCGAGCGCGTGCAGGATCGATCGGGCTGCTCCTGGGGAGATCGAGGGCATGAGGAAGTGACGAGTGACGAGTGACGAGTGACGAGTGGCGAGTGACGAGTGACGAGTGACGAGTGACGAGTGGGCTACGCCCGGCATTCAGCATTCAGCATTCAGCATCAGGCGTTGGGCTGCGCGTCGGCGTTTCCGGAATAGAAGGCGGCGCCGGAGGTCGCCTTGGTTCCGGAGGGCATGAGGTCCTCCTTCACGCTGAGGCGCGCGGCGTTCATCTCCTGCAGGTGCTGCCGTAGCTCCATCATCGCCGAGTAGCACATGTCGTAGATCGCCTTGCGGGTGTCGATGTCCATGTCCGGCGCGTCGCGCAGCATCTCGATCGAGGTGAGCAGGACCGTCGCCGGCTGGCCGATCGCGTGGCACGCCTCCGAGAGGCTCTCCATCATCGCGCGGTCGCGGTCGAGCTGGAACTCCGCCAGCTCCGCGCGCAGGCGCAGCGTCGCGTCCGTCACCGAGACGATGACGGCCTGCAGGACGCCGTCCGCGTCGATGTCCGGGACGACGGAGACCTGCACCGTCATGTCGGGGCGGTTGGCGGGCTTGCCCTCGCCGGACCAGCGCTCGCCGGACATCGCGCGGTCGAGGGCGGGCTTCACGATCTGCGCCTGGTCGAACCACGTGGAGAGCGGCTTCTCGAGGACGTTCGCCTCGTCGCCCCCGCCGAGCATCGCGACGAACGCGCGGTTGGCGTAGGTCACCTGCCCCTCGAGCGTCGCCAGCGCGATGCCCGAGTCGGTGCTGTCCATCGCGTGGTAGGCGCTCTGCAGCACCTGCTCGGCGTGGTAGCGCGCCTGGATGTCGCGCAGGAGGAAGAGCAGCGAGTCGGCCGAGTTCTCGCGCGCCGGCCCGATCACCATCTCGACGGCGGCCATCTCCCCGTTCATCCGGTAGGCGAAGGCCTGCACGCGCATGTGGCGGTGCGCGGCGACGGTATCGACGACGCTCTGCACGAACGCGTCCGTGACGCCGCCCACGAGCTGCTTGAGCGGGATGCCCTTGAGCGAACCGTCCTGCGAGTAGCCGAAGAGCTCGAGCGAGCGGCCGTTGAAGCTCGTGACGACGCCCTTCGCGTCCGTGATGAGCACCGCGTCGTAGAGCGTCTCGAAGATGAACCGGTAGTCGAAGCCCGCCTCCTTCGCGAAGCTCGGCGCGCCGGGGCGCGGCAGCCGAGCCGAAACGGGCTTGTCCAGCCCGAGCGAACGGATGTCGATCTTGAGTGTGCGGCCCTTGGCGTCCTGCATGGCGGGGTTCCTCTTCCGGAAAAATCTCGGTGGCTCCTTTATACCACACCGCACGCGTCCGGCGCAACCGCAAATCGCGCCGCGCGGCGGCTTGCCCGCGCCGCGCGGGTCTGGTATACTTGCGCGCATGAAACGACGATTCGAGGACAAGGGGCCCAACTTCCTCTTCATCGGCGCCGCCGTGCTCGTGCTCTTCGGCATGATCTGGCTCTCCTGCCACCAGAACGAGTTCATCGAGGCGTTCACCGACGACGGGGTCGCGGCCGAGGCCCCCTCGGGCTCGCTTCGCCCGCCCGCTTCCCCGGAGACCCCCTCAGGCTCGCTCCGCTCGCCAGCTCCCCCGGAAACCCCCTCAGGCTCGCTCCGCTCGCCAGCTCCCCCAGCGGGGGAGCCGGAGCCTACACCCTGACATTCAGCATTCAGCATTCAGCATTGCTCATGCATCGCCTCTTTTTCCTTCTCATCCCCCTCCTCCTCGCCGGTTGCGGCCGCAAGGCCGAGCCCGCCGCACCCGCGCCCGTCCGCGGCGCGCTGCTCGTCACGGTCGAGGGCGACCTCTCTCCGCTTCTCCCGGCCGGCGGAGCCGCGCCCGAATGGGCGCTCGACCGCAGCCTGTCCGGCGGCAAGGTCCGGTACGTCTCGTCCGACGTCCTGCCGTCCGCCGCGTCCGCCCTCACGGGGCTCCTCCCGCCGCAGCACGGCCTCCGCGTCGACGGCGTCGGCGCGCTCGACCCCGCCGTGCCGACGCTCGCCACGCGCTTCGCGGAGCTGGGCTGGGACTGCTCCGCGTTCCTCGGGACCCCCGCCCTTTCGTCCGTCCACGGCCTCGGCCGCGGCTTCTCGGCCTACTCCGCCGCGATCGACCCGACCAACCGCGCCGGCGGCTTCCTGCGCGCCCCGGACGCCCTCGCGCGCGAAGCGGCCGCGCACCTCGACTCCCTCCCCCGCGGCAAGCAGGCGTTCGTCTGGCTGCACCTGGCGGCCGGCCCCCGCGGCAAGAACCCCCTGGCGCAGTCGCGCGACGCGATGCTCGCCCTGCTCGGGCGGTTCTCGAACGATTCGCCGGCCCTGTTCCTCTCGGTGGTGCCGCCCGACGCGGACGGCCTCTCCACTCCCGGCAGCCGGTTCGGGGACTGCGGCATGTCCGCCTCGCCCGGCGTCATGCTCCTCGGTCGCGGGGAAGGCGTCACCGTCGTTTCCGCCGGGGCCTCGGTCGCGGACGCGCCGCTCCTGCTCGGATTCGGCGATCGCCAGGCGCCGATCTACGTCGAGTCCCTCGTCCCGTGGTACGCCTTCCGCCTCCCGCCGCTGGAGATCAAGGCGACAGGCTGCCCCGTCTCCGTCCTCGACGGCCTCGACCGCGACCCCGTCGCCGTCCCGCTCGCGCACCAGAACGCGATGGCGGTCCTGCGCGCGAACGGCCACCTCGGCGAAGGCCTGGTCCCGCCCTACACGAACGGCGTCGCGCTCGCGGAGCTCGACGAGGCCGGGCGCGCCCGCGTCGAGCGGTGGCGCGCCGCCGTCGCCGCCCCCGCGACGAACCGCGTCGCGGCGCTGCGCGCGCTCGTCGAGAGCGACCCGGACGTCCCGCTCTTCCATCACGAGCTCGGCGAGGCGCTCCTGCGCGAGAAGGACTTCACCGGCGCGTGCAACGCGTTCGCCGCCGCCTCCCGCCTCGGCTGGAACATGGTCCTCGCGAACCGGATGCAGGCGCGCTGCCACGCGGCGATCGGGAACGTCCCGGCCGCGATCGACCGCGCCGAGGCCGCGTTCCTCGTGAACGAGGGCGACCCCGTCCCGCGCCGCGAGCTGGCCGACCTGCTGCTGCGCACCGGCGCCGCGCTCCTCGCCTCCGACCGCCTCGCCGACGCGAAGGAGTGCCTCGACCGCACGCTCCTGCTCGCGCCCGGCCACCCCGCCGCGCGACTCGAGTCCGCGCGCCTCGAGCTCCGCGCCGGCGACACCAACGCCGCCGTCGACCGACTCCGGCTCCTCCTCCGCGACCGCCCCGGCGACAAGGCTGCGCAGGCGCTGCTGCGCTCGCTCGGCAAATGAAGCACGCGTCCGCCGCGCTCCTCATCCCGCTCGTCGCGCTCGCGCAGGGCGACGCGCTCTTCGACGACACGCAGGGGGAGGAGGCTTCCGCTCCCGCCGTCGCCCCCGCGCCGTTCTCCGAATGGGACGGCGTCACGCAGCTCTTCCCCGCCCCGTCCGGGAAGGAGTTCGGGGAAGGGCGGAGCCCGTCCCCGTCGCTCGAGCTCGTCGGCGAGTTCGAACTGGACCTGAACGCCCCCGAGGGCCTCTCCGGCATCGCGTGGACCTTCGCGCCCGACCTCTTCGGACGACCGGTCAACTACTCGGAACACATGCCGGACGGATCGGACGTCTTCGCACCCGACTCCTACGCCCTTTGCGAGGATTCGGGCGGGCGCGTCCACTGGGCCACGATTGGGCTCGACCTCGAGAGCGGCGCTGTCACCTCCGCCGTCTTTCGCGCCTCGTGGCAGCCCATCGACATCTCCGCGTCCGCCGATCTGGAAGGCATCGCCCACAAGCGACGCACCAACCGTCGCTGCGCCCTGTTCCTGTCGGACGAGGGCGCCGATCACATCTACCGCCGCCGGCTCTCCCCGCGCGGCGACCACGACGCCGGGGCGAGCATCATGTCCGCCCCGCTGCCCGATCCCCTGAAGTCGCCCCGACGGAACAAGGGCGTCGAGGCAATGTGCCTTTCGCCCGACGAAAACACCCTCTGGGTCGCCAACGAGGACTCCCTGCCCGAGGACGGCCCCGTCTCGTCCACGGCGAACGGCTCGCGCGTCCGCCTCTACGCCCTGGATGTCTCGGATCGCCAGTGGCCGCCTGCGGACCCCCGTTGGTGGTTCTACGAACTCGATTCCGCTACAGGCGAAAAGTTTCCGCATATGCCCGACCCCTTCAACGGCCTCGCGGAGCTCTGCGCCCTGCCGGACGGCCGCCTCCTCGCGCTCGAGCGCACCTACGGCCTCCGCACGCGGAGCCCCGACGACCCCCGCGCCTCCCTCATCGCGATCTCCATCTACCTCGTCGATCCGCTGTCGTCCGCCGCAAGGACCGCGGCCGCTGAGCGGCCGCCGGTCCTTGCCAAGACTCTTCTCTGGCGCGGGCTCACCGGCCGCGCGAACTACGAGGGCATGACGCTCGGCCCGGAGCTCTCGGACGGCTCCCGCGCGCTGATCCTCGTCTCCGACGGCGACGTCACGCGCAAGGGCGCGTTCGCCTTCCCCTGGTCCAAGCGCCTCCTCTCCTTCCGTCTCCGCCTTCCCTGACCGCCAACCCCCGTTCCGCCATGGGCTTCCGATACCGCAAGCGCATCCAGATCCTCCCCTTCGTCTACCTCAACCTGAGCGCGCGGGGGGCGAGCCTCTCGTTCGGACGGAGGGGCGCGCACTACACCGTCTCCTCCACCGGCAAGCGCACCGCGAGCGTCGGCCTGCCCGGCACGGGGATGTCGTACACCCGGACCTCGAAGGCGTCCTCGCGCGGCGCGTGGGCCTTCTGGATCGTCGCGGCGCTCGCCGCGCTCGCGATCCTCGCCTGGATCTGGTGGCAGGCGCGGCAGCCGCCCGCCGCCGGCTAGGCCCCGAAGTCGACCGAGTGCTCCGGGTCGGCGTGCGGGTCGTCGCCCCCGTGCTCGTGCGCCGCGGGCGGCGGCACGATCGAGCGGTCCTTCGCGACGCGCTGGCGAACGACCTCGTAGAGCAGGATCGTCGTCGCCGCCGCGACGTTGAGCGAGTCGCACTGCCCCAGCATCGGGATGCGCACGCGCGAGCACGCCTCCGACATCAGCCACGCGTCCTTCAGCCCCACCTGCTCCGCGCCGACGACGACCGCCGTCGGCCCCGTGAGGTCGTAGTCCGTGTAGAACGCCTCCGCGTGCGGCGTCGAGGCGAGGATGCGGAAGCCGCGCTCCGCGAGCCACGGCACCGCCTCGGCGGTCGTGCACTCGACGACCGGTAGCGAGAAGAGCGTCCCCACGGAGGCGCGCACGACGTTGGGGTTCTGCACGTCGGTGCAGCGGTCGCAGACGAGCACGGCGGCCGCGCCGGCGGCGTCGGCCGAGCGCAGGATCGTCCCGAGGTTGCCGGGCTTCTCGATCGACTCGGCCACGACGACGAGCGCGTTCTCCGGGAGCTTCAGGTCCGCGAGCGAGAGGCGCAGCTGCGGGCCGACGGCGAGGAGGCCGTCCGGCCGGTCGCGCGCGGAGATCTTCGCGAACACGCTCGGCGCGACCTGCAGGTGCTGCGCGCCGGCCCCGACGCAGCGCGCGATGAGCGCGGGCTCGTGCTTGCCGAGGAAGAGGTCCGGGCACGTGACGAGCGTGCGCGGGCGCCAGGCGTTGTCGACGGCGCGCTTGAGCTCGCGGTAGCCCTCCACCAGCAGCGCCCCCGCGCGGTCGCGGTGCGAGCGCTGGCGCAGCTTCGCGATCTCCTTGATCCGGGGATTCGAGGGGCTGGTGAGCTGGAGCGGTGCGTTCATGGCCCGCGATTCTAGCACATCCCGCGCCGCCGCGAAAGCGCCCGCCGCGGGCGATTCGCGGCGCTTTTCCCTTGCCCTCGCGGGCGCCGGGGTCTATAATCCGCCCCTTTACGAACACAAATCCCTGTTTCATGAAGATTCTCGTCATCGGAAACGGCGGCCGCGAGCACGCCATCGCCTGGAAGCTGCACAAGGACGACCCCGCCGCGGAGCTCTTCTGCGCCCCCGGCAACGCCGGAACCGCCGCGATCGCCACCAACGTCCCGATCGCCGCCAAGGACGTCCCCGGGCTCGTCGCCTGGGCGAAGGAGAACCGCCCCGACTTCACCGTCGTCGGCCCCGAGGTCCCGCTCTGCCTCGGCGTCGTGGACGCCTTCCAGGAGGCCGGCCTCGCCGCCTTCGGCCCCGTCAAGGCCACCGCCCGCATGGAGGGCAGCAAGGCCTTCGCCAAGGAGATCATGCGCGCGGCCCAGGTCCCGACGGCCGACGACGTCGTCGTCCGCACCGAGGCCGAGGCCCGCGAGGCCATCGCGAAGCTCGGCGTCCCGGTCGTGCTCAAGGCCGACGGCCTCGCCGCCGGCAAGGGCGTGAGCGTCTGCATGGACCAGAAGCAGGTCGAGGCGGCCCTCCGGGACATGTTCGTCGACGCCAAGTTCGGCGACTCCGCCCGCGAGGTGCTCGTCGAGCAGTATCTCGAGGGCGAGGAGGCCTCCGTCCTCGCGTTCGTCGACGGCGCGACGGTCGTCCCGCTCGCCTCCGCGCAGGACCACAAGCGCCTGCTCGACGGCGACCAGGGCCCGAACACGGGCGGCATGGGCGCCTACTCCCCCGCCCCGTGCATGACGCCGGACATGCTCGCCGTCGTGAAGGCCCAGGTGCTCCAGCCCGTCGTGGACGAGCTCGCGCGCCGCGGGACGCCCTACCACGGCGTCCTCTACGCCGGCCTCATGCTCACCGAGAACGGCCCCAAGGTCCTCGAGTTCAACTGCCGTTTCGGCGATCCCGAGACGGAGGCGATCCTCCCGCGCCTCTCCTCCCCGCTCCTGCCCGCGCTCCAGGCGTGCATGGACGGCACCCTCGCCGACTGCCCCGTCGAGTGGGACCCGCGCCCCGCGGTCTGCGTCGTGATGGTCTCCGGCGGCTATCCGGAGTCCTATCCCAAGGGCATCGAGATCTCCGGCCTCGACGAGGCCGCGAAGCTCGACGACGTCGTCGTCTTCCACGCCGGCACCGCGCGCCGCGCGAGCCTCGTCGTCACGGACGGCGGCCGCGTCCTTGGCGTCACCGCGCTCGGCGCCGACGTCCGCGAGGCCGTCGACAACGCCTACCGCGGCGTCGTCAAGATCAAGTTCGACGGCGCCGGCTACCGCTCCGACATCGCGCATCGGGCGCTCGAACGTCTTTCCTAGTCCGACCATGAACGCTCCCGAAATCTCCGTCGCCCTTCCGATCTACAACGAGGAGGAGTCCGTCCCCGTCCTCTGCGAGAAGCTCCACGAGGCGCTCGAGCCGATGGGGCGCAGCTACGAGATCATCCTCGTGGACGACGGCTCGAAGGACGGCTCGTGGGACGCGATGTGCGCCGCCGCTCGGAAGTATCCGCACCTGCGGCTCGTCCGCTTCCGCCGCAACTTCGGCCAGACCGCCGCGCTCGCCGCGGGCTTCGACCACGCGCGCGGGAGGATCGTCGTCACGATGGACTCGGACCTGCAGAACGACCCGGCGGACATCCCGGCGGTTATCGAATGCCTCGAGCGCGAGAACGCCGACGCGGTGAGCGGCTGGCGCAAGGACCGCAAGGACTCGCTCGTCCGGACGTTCCCGTCGCGCGTGATGAACGGCTTCATCGCGTGGTACCTGGACCTGCCGATCCACGACAACGGCTGCTCGCTCAAGGCCTACCGCAGCGAGGTCGTGAAGGGATTCCATCTCTACGGCGAGATGCACCGCTTCGTGATCGCCCACGCCAAGTGGGTCGGCGGCAAGATCGTCGAGATGCCGGTGCGCCACCACGCGCGCCAGTACGGCACGAGCAAGTACGCGGCGCTCTTCGGCCTCGCGCGCATCCCGCGCGTCGTGCTCGACACGATCACGATGAAGTTCCTGCTCAAGTACAGCAACCGCCCGATGCACCTCTTCGGCAAGTTCGGCGGCTGGTGCCTCCTGGTGGGCGCGCTGATGCTGGGGCTCGTCGGCCTCGAATGGCTGACCTCGCTCTTCGGCGCGGGCGCGTGGTTCGGGGACTCCTACCTCGTGAAGCGCCCCTTCTGGGTGATCGCCCCGTTCATGTTCCTCGGCTTCGCGGCGCAGTTCATCGTGATGGGGCTCAACGCCGAGCTCAACACGCGGACCTACTTCGAGTCGCAGAAGAAGTCCGTCTACACCGTCCGCGAGACGTTCGAGTCCCCGGAGGGCTGACGCCCCGAAAAAAAGTGAATATTCGTTCAGGGGCGTCCGTCAAAGGGGCGTAGCAACCCGTCACCGCAGGAGTTCCGCCATGAACAAAGCCTTCCGCACCGCCCTTTCCCTCGGCCTCTGCGCCGCGCTCGCCCTCGCGCCCGGCGCCGCCCTCGCCCGCGGCCCGCACCACGGCC
>CACWKU010000035.1 GCA_902761575.1 uncultured bacterium | reverse complement strand
CGCCCCGCGCGCCGGCGCCGCGCCCCTTCCCCCGGAATGCGCGATCCGCTGCGACCTCACGAACGAGGTCGTTCGCGTCCTTCTCTCGAACCCCAATCCGTTCCCGATTCTCGTCGAGACGGAGGGCTCGAGCGAGAGCCGGCCCTTCATCCGCGCGCACGTCACGGCCGAAACGCGCCACTGGTGGCAGACCAACGCCGTCGGTTCGATCATGAAGTTTCCGGCCGGCCTCGACGACGGAGCGCCGCGGCCGTACGTCCGCGAGCGCGTCCTGCGCCCGGGCGACGACGCGGCGCCGTTCGAGTTCGCGATCCCGTTGGCCGTCAACGGCCGATGGGGCGAACGCATGTCGGTGCGGATGAAGGTCCGCTTCCGCGAGGCGGCCGTTCCGTTCCCCTCCGACGCGTTCGAGGCGGAGGTCTCCGCCGCGGACGGCGAGCTGTCGATGCCGTCGGTCTTCGCGGCGCCCGGCATCGCCGTGCGCGTCCATCCGCCCCAGCCGGGCGCGACCGTCGCCTGGGCGAGGCTCGTCAACGTGACCGACGACGACCTGCTCGTCTTCTGCGGCGCGGACTTCCGCCCGGCGCCCGTCCGGACGACCCCGGACGGCCCCGGCACTCCCCTCGCCGACGGATTTCTGCGCCTCCTCGACCCGATGTCCGAAGACGGCGGCATCTGCTGCTGCGAACACCCGTTCGTCGACTGGGACGTCCCGCTTCCGGAGGACGGCGCCGCACCGCCCGTCCCGACGGTCTCCGTCATCCGGCTCGACGAGCTTCGAGCCTGCCGGACGGTCGACGAGATCGTCGACCGCCTCGCCGCCGGGACCGTGACTCCCTCCGACCCCGCGCCGCCGCCGCGCGATCCCGAACGCGTTCGCCGCCACCGCCATTCTTACCCGGCACCCGGACCGGACGCCGCCGATCCGCCGCCCCTGCTCCTCGAGGCGAGCGTCGAGGGGACGAATCTCGTCGCCTCCGCCCGCGTCGGTGGCGACCGTCCCGTCCTCGCGCTCGTCTATCATTCCAGGCGGCGGGGCGAGGCCGGAATGAATACAATGGTCTACGAGAAAATCGGCCCCGACGATGAGTACAGCGGCATCGAGTACGGCGGCTGGGGAGGGTCGTACCAGATCGGGGAACTCCATCTGGAGCACTTCGACCCGGAATACTACCGCCTGCTTTTTCCGGATCCGGACGCCGAGCCGCTGCGCTGGCCGGTTCCGCAACCGAATTACCTCCGAGAGATCAAGGAGGAGAGGTGCGATTGCGACGACATCGGGCGCAACTACCTCGAGTTCTCCGTCCGGAGCTATATCCTCTGGCCGGAAACGAAGGAGTCCGCGATGGGGAAGGCTCTTCTGCGAAAATCCGGCTGCGCCATTCCGCCCAATCCGGCCTGGCCCGAGGTCTCGCTTCCCCTCGCGGCGGACGCTACCCTGCCCGACCGCGCGGGGAGGTCCGCCGGCTACTTCCGCGCGATCGAGCTGAATGACGCCTTCCTCGCGCCCGACGCGGAGCGCTTCGAGCTCCGGCTCGGGCCGATCCACGGCATCGCCGAGGCGTACGTCAACGGCCAGACCGTCGACGTGCGGAACGACTCCGACGCGACGTTCGCGGGCGACGTCCCGCGCTACGTCCTCGGCCCCGGAACGAACACGGTCGAGGTCGTCGTCCGGGCGGCGGACGGCGCCGGCGGCTTCCGCGCCGCGGACCCCGGCGAGCTCGTCCTGCGCGCCGTCCCGTCCGGCGACGGCCCCGCGCGCGAGGTCTCGCTCGCCGGCCCGTGGCTTGTCCGCGTCCTATCACCCCCGTTGTCGGACGCGAACGCATTCGAAGCCGCGATGGACTCCGTCCGGGAGCCGAACCCCGATCCCGTCTTTTTCGCCGAAGGCGGCGAGGACGGCGCGCCGGTCCGCTGCGCCGTCTCGGCGCCCGAGGGACAGGCGTTCGTCGTCGCGGTCGACGCGCGCGGCGTTCCGGCGACCGTCGTCGAGCCGCTGGCCGATTCCACGGCGCCGTCGTGCGCGACGATCGACCGGCCGCTCGGTCTGGAAGACCCGCCCTACGACGCCTTTCTCTTCCGCCGACTTCCCGCGCCCGGCGAGGAACCGCTGCGCTTCGACCTCGACGCCGCCCGGTTCTCCCCGACCGGCCGTCTCGTCCGCCTTTGCGGTCGGAGCGCCGATCCCGCCGCGAAGGAGGACAATTACCACAAGCAGCCCGAGTGCCGCATCGCGCGCGACCGCGCGTCGGGCGAACTCGTCGTGACCGTCGCCGACACCAACGGCGTCACGCTCGTCGAGACCCTCGCCGACGGAACCGGCGCGCGAACGATCCGGACGACCGTCCGCGCGGAAAGCCGGACGGCGGACGGCGCCGGCTGGGAGACGATCCTTCCGGAGACGGCGTTCGGCCCGGAGGACGGCGCGCCGGGCTGGTTCCCGGTCCTGCAGCGGATCACGAAGCTTCGGCCCAAATACAGGGTGCCGCCGCCGACCGAATTCGAATTCCGCGTTCCCGTCGGACGCGAGGCGATCGAGGCCGACCGCATCGTCCTGCGCACGACCGTCCGCTGGGGACAGTTCGGCGTGGCCTTCGCCGTCCCCTTCCGCTCCACGGAGTACGAGATCGTCGACGGAATCACGCTCCCTCCCGCCCCGGACGCCGAAAGCCCCGGAACGTCCGAACCGTCTTCGGCCGTTCTGGCCCTTTCCAGCGCCATGTCAGAAAAGATGGGATATGCCGTTCCACCGGATCTGATTCTCTCCGCCGCCAAGAGCGCCGAACTCGACCCGGACGAATTCGCTCGCATGAAGCTCGAAGAGCTCGGGATCCCCCTCCCCGCCGAAACCCTCGCGGAAAAGGCGGAATCCGGGAAGTAACCCCGAATGCGTCAGGAGGCAGGGGCGTTGGGCTTCTCTTCTGCGGGAGACGGCTCGCTCGGAGAGCTCGCCCCACCGGAGGCGGGCTCTGCGTTCTCTGCGTTCTCTGCGTGGGTCTCCTTCGCTCCGCGCGCCTCGTCGGCCGCCTCGAAGAACGCCTTGGCGGTCTCGGGGTCGGTCTCGAAGAATTCGCGGAACATCTCGACCATGTCCTCCTTCGGGGGCAGGCCCTCCGCCTTCGTCGAGAGCCAGATGGAGGTCGGTCCGTCCTCGCCGCCGATGGCGCCGGCCTCCGTCGAGAGCCAGACGGAGGTCGGTCCGTCCTCGCCGCCGATGACGCCGGCCTCCGCGGAGAAGACCCCCTCAGGCTCGCTCCGCTCGCCAGCTCCTCCGGCGGGGGAGCCGGACGGCGCGGCGGGCGGCTCGCTCGGAGAGCTCGCCCCACCGAAGGCGGGCTCCGCGTTCTCTGCGGGCTCTGCGTGAGGATTCCTTCCGGCCGCGGGGGCGCCCTGCGTGGCGAGGCGCGCGATCCCGCCGGGCAGCTCGTACCATTCGTCGGAGCCGCGGACGGCCATCTCCGTGGTGACGTCGCCGCGGATGGGGCCCTTGAGCCAGGAGAGGCGGTTCTGGACGGCGCCGGGGCGGCCGGGGATGCGGACGGGGGCGCGCGTCCAGGAGACTCCGGCGAAGGCGGTCGTCTCCGCGCCGTCGACGAAGGAGACCTGCGCGTCGGCGAGGTCGAGCCAGAGGCTTCCGAAGGCGGGCGAGATGCGGGGGAAGACGCACGCGCCGGGGCATTCCTCGGCGCCGGTGGCCTGGGAGGGCGTCCAGACGCCGTTCTCGCGGTAGGCGGCGAGGCGGGCGCGCGGGGCGCGGACGGCCCAGCCGCCGCGGCAGCGGCCGACGCGCAGCCAGGGGGCCTCGACGACGGCGCGGGCGGCGGCGTCCGCCCCGGCGCCGGGGATCTCGAGGCGGAAGTCCCGGAACGAGAGCGCGAGGCCGGGCGTGAAGCGGATCTCGGAGGCCGAGGCGGCGTAGCCGGTGCGGACCGAGAGGCCGCGCAGGACCTGCGCGCGGGCCCACGACGTGCGGACGAGGAGGTGCGCGCCGGCGTAGAGCACGGCGGCGAGGAGGACGAGCGTCCAGAGGACTTTCTTGGGGCGGATGTACATGGGGCGTCTACTTGGAGGTCTGCGGCGTGATGGCGGAGGGAAGCGAGTCGGAGGCGGGGACGCGCGTGCGGTGGCGGCGGAAGAGGCCGCCGCCCTCGTCGGTCTTCTCGGCCTCGCGCGCCTCGATGCGCTCGGTGACGAGCTGCGTCGCGATGCGCTCCGAGACGGCGTCGCGGCTGAGGAGGTTGTCGTCCCTCTCGAGGACCTTGAGCGGGAAGGACGAGGCGTCGAGCTTCGTCTTCGCGAAGCGGTCGCGGGAGATCTGGTGGACGATCGTCACGGAGCCGTCGGCCCCGAAGGACATCGTCGGCTCGGCGACGCGGACGATGTTGCCGAGGGAGGCGAATCCGACGACGCGGCCGTCGCGCGAGGGGTCGGTCACGCGCAGGAAGATGCTTTCGACCTGGTCGCGCGCCCAGTAGAGCAGCGTGAAGCGGTAGAGCTTCGAGTCGTCGCCGGGGAGCGTGCGTACGACGGAGGAGAACTCGATGCCCTCGACGACGGTGAACGCGACGGGGTGCGAGGCGGCGTTTTCATTGTCGCCGCGCTCGACCACGGCGGTCGCCTGGACGCGGGCGTGCGGCGGCAGGTCGAAGAGCGAGCCGACGCGCACCGAGAACGGCCTCTCCTCGCCGGGCTTCACCGTGAGGGAGGCGACGGCCGAGACCGGCGAGCCGGGGCGCGGATCGATCAGCCGGCCCGTGGCGGCGTCGCGCAGATAGAGGCGGATGCGGTTCTGCAGGTAGGGGCCGTAGTCGTCGACGATGAACGCGGTCGTCCCGGTGTTGCGGACGACGCCGGAGAGGGTGACGTCCTCGCCGCGGACGAATTCGGCGCGGTCGGCGCGGAGCCCGATCGAGAGGGTCGTGGAGACCTCGGCGCCGGCGCGACCCGGGAGGAGCGCCGCGGCGGCCGCGAGGAGGGCGGCCGCGAGGAGGGTGGATCGTTTCATGTCTGCGTGGCGGGGTGCTGCGGGTCTGGCGGAAACGCGGCCTCCACGCGCTCCAGGAGCGCGTGGAGCAGGACCTGGTGGGCCTCCTGGACGTGCGCGGACGTCGCGGCGTCCGGGACGTCCAGCAGGACGTCGGAAAGCGGGGCGAGCGCGCCGCCGCCGCGGCCGGCGAAGGCGAGCACGCGCACGCCGCGGGCGCGTGCGGCGCGGGCGGCGCAGAGGAGGTTCTCGGAGTTGCCGCTCGTGGTGAAGAGCGCGAGGACGTCGCCCTCCGCGCCGAAGGCCTCGACCTGGCGCGCGAAGACGTCCGCGAAGCCGAAGTCGTTGCCGATGCAGGTGAGGGCGGTGCCGTCCGCGCACAGGGCGAGGCCGGGCAGGGCGCGGCGGTCGGCATGGTAGCGGCCGGAGAGCTCCTCCGCCAGGTGCATCGCCTCGGCGGCGCTGCCGCCGTTGCCGGCGGCGAGGACCTTGCGGCCGTCGCGGAGGGCGCCGACGACGAGCGCGGCGGCCTCCTCGAAGGCCGGGGCGATGCGGTCGAGCGACGCCACCGCGCGGGCGGCGTCCGCGACGATCGAGCCGAAGGCGGGCGGGCTGACGGTTTTTTCGGACATGTCGCGAAGAATACCACAACCCCGGCGCGTTGGCAACAAACGCGGCGGATGCAGGCGAGGCGGAAAATGGCGCGGCGGCCGCGTCCCGGGAGGGGCGCGGCCGCCGGAGCGGGGGAGGGGAGGGCCCCTACGCCGCCTTGGCCTTGCCGAGGACGGCGCGCAGGACGAAGAGCGTCGCGAGCATCAGGACGACCGCGATCGGAAGCGCGACCTGCCAGCCGCCGACGAACGGGGCGACGAGGTAGGAGACGAACGAGACCGCCGCGACGAGCAGCGCGTACGGGAGCTGCGTGTTCACGTGGTTCACGTGGTTGCAGCCCGCGCCGGCCGAGGCCATGATCGTCGTGTCGGAGATCGGCGAGCAGTGGTCGCCGCAGACGGCGCCCGCCATGCAGGCCGAGACGCAGATGATGGTGCTCTCCGGGGCGGGGGACGCCGCGAGGACGATCGGGATGAGGATGCCGAACGTGCCCCACGAGGTGCCGGTCGAGAACGCGAGCACGATCGCGATGACGAAAATGATCGCCGGGAGGAAGTTCTGCAGGCCCGCGGCCGGCCCGTTGATGATCTGCGAGATGAAGACCTTGGCGCCGAGCGAGTCGGTCATCGCCTTCAGGGTCCACGCCGAGCAGAGGATGAGAATCGCCGGGACCATCGCCTTGAAGCCCTCGGGCAGCGAGTCCATGCAGTCCTTGAACGAGATCACGCGGCGGCAGAGGAAGTAGATCACCGCGAACACGATCGTCACGGCCGAGCCGTAGACGAGGCCGACGGAGGCGTCCGAGTTGGAGAAGGCTTCGACGAATTTGCGGTAGGACTCCTCGTTGCCGCTGTCGAAGAACCCGCCGGAGTAGATCATGCCGACCACGCAGGCGGCGATGAGGAAGACGACGGGGACCACGAGATCGTAGACGCGGCCCTTCGGGTTGGCGTTCTTGAACTCGTCGTCGCCGATCGCGCCGCCCGAGGTGAAGAGGTCGCCCGCGAGGGCGTTCGTCTCGTGCTTCTTCATCAGCCCGAAGTCGAACCCGGAGAACGCGAGGAAGAACATCATCGCGATCGTGAGGATCGCGTAGAAGTTCCACGGGATCGCGTTGATGAAGAGCGAGAAGCCGCTCTCGGCGCCGGCGCCCTTGGCGAAGCCGGCGACGGCGGCGGCCCAGGACGAGACCGGCGCGATGATGCAGATCGGGGCGGCGGTGGCGTCGATGAGGTAGGCGAGCTTGGCGCGGGAGACCTTCTTGGCGTCCGTGACGGGCTTCATCACGGAGCCCACGGTGAGGCAGTTGAAGTAGTCGTCGACGAAGATCAGCAGGCCGAGGACCACGGTGCAGACCTGCGCGCCGACGCGGCTCTTGATGTGGGTCGAGGCCCAGCGGCCGAACGCGGCGGAGGCGCCGGTCTTGTTCATCATCGAGACGAGCGCTCCGAGCAGGACGAGGAACACGAGGATGCCGACGTTGTAGGCGTCCGCGACGGAGGCGATGTAGCCGTCGGAGAAGACGTGGACGATCGTTCCCTCGAACGAGAACTTCGACCAGACGAGGCCGCCGGCGAGGATGCCGAGGAAGAGCGAGGAGTAGACCTCCTTGGTGACGAGCGCGAGCACGATCGCGAGGATCGGCGGGAACACGGCCCAGAACGTGCCGTAGGCGGGGCGCTCCTGCCGGACGGTGGCGAGGGCGGCCTCGATGTTCTCCTTGAAGTTCGGGTCCTCCTGGACGTTGTCGGCGTAGGCGTCGATGTATTCCTGCGCGGTGGCGGCGTCGTCGAGCTTCTTCGGGGCGGCTTCGGCGGACTCCTCGACCGCCTCGGCGGCGGCCTCGGCGACGGGCGCGGCGGCTTCGGCGACGGCTTCGACCGTCTCCTCGACGGCGGTGGCGGTGGCCGCGACGGCCTCTTCGGCGGCGGCGGCGACGTCGGCCTGGGCGCCGGCGTTCAGTGCGAGCAGCGCGGCGAAGGCCGCAATCAGGGCACAGGGGAGCGTTTTCATGTGTTTGGCGTTGTGGTTTGGTTTCGCCGAGCCGTTTCGGGCCGCGGAAAACGCGCGGAATTCTATTCCCGCCTCCCCTGTGCCGTCAATCGTAAAGTTGCACGGGTATGAAATGCCGAAGAAAGCGCCGCCTTGACTGAGCGATCGTGTTCGCCGCGTTCAATTCCACCGTGCGTGATTTTCAGAGAATATCGTCTTCTGTAGTGGCGAAACAAATGATTCAAAGCACGGCGGCATCGCCGGGGAACTCCGTGCTGCAATATGGCGGAGCCGCGAGTCTACGAGCGGTGCGGGGCCATGCGGCGGTAGCAGAAAACGATGCCGCGGGCGACGAGGAAGTGAAGGAGCGCGCTGGGCGCGAGGCGGCCGGCGTCGGCGCGGGCGACGGCGAGCTCCTCGGCGAACTGGCGCTCGTAGTTCGCGCCGCTGATGGAGTCCGGCGTCCAGCGGAAGAAGGCGAGCGGCTCGCGGCCGGGGACGCGGACGGCGCCGCCGCGGCGCCAGAGGCGTAGCCACAGGTCGTAGTCCCACGCGGCCCTGAGGTCGGTGCGGAGCGGGCCGGCCGCCTCCCACGCGGAGCGGCGGATCAGGACGGAGGGCTGCGAGACGTAGTTGAGCGTCCGGATCGCGGCGCGGCAGGAGAGCGGGAACCACGCCTCCTTGAAGCGCGTCACGAAGCGGCGGATCTCGCGGCCGTCGGCGTCGACGATCGGGCAGCGGCCGAAGGAGAACGCGGCGCGCGGATGGCGCGCGAGCGCGGCGACGGAGCGCGCGAGGGCGCCGGGGGCGAGGAGGTCGTCGGCGTTGAGCCAGGCGAGGAAGGAGCCGCGCGCCTCCGCGAGGCCGCGCGAGATCGCGTCGGCGGGGCCGGCGTCGGGGCGGCGGACGTAGCGCGTGTCGGGGTGCGCGAAGCGCGCGGCGATCGCGGCGGAGCCGTCGTTCGGGCCGCCGTCGAGCACGAGGTGCTCCACGCGGACGCGGCCGCCCTCGCGCTGCTCCGCGACGGTGCGCAACGCGCCCTCGATCCAGCGCGCGGCGCGGAAGGCGGGCGTGACGACGGTGACGAAGGGCTCGGGGGCTACTTCGACCATTGCACGGGGAGGGAGACGAGGCCGTCGAACCACTTGCGGTTCTTCACGCGGAGCTGGAGGCCGTGCTCGAGGCGGTGGTAGTTGGTCTTGTGGTCGCCGCTGTGCAGCGAGAAGGAGAGGAGATACTCGCCGGCCTGGAGGTTGGAGGCGTCGATCCGCAGCTCGATCGAGCCGTCGCCCTTCTCGATCGGGCCGATGCGGAAGCCGGCGATCTGCGTGTTGGAGCCGAAGACGTTGCGGCCGGAGACGGTGTCGGCGATGGAGAAGCCGACGACGGGGTCGTCGAGGCGGTGGTCGGCGTGCCAGTGGAGGCGGAAGGCGGGGCGGTCGTCGGTGCACTCGAAGGTGCCCTCGATCTCCCGCCCCGTGGCGGGGTCGAGGTGGGCGGCGCGGGTGAACTTCGCCTCGCCCGTGCCCCACTCGTGCTTTGCGAGCGCGGCGTCGGCCTCGAGGACGGAGTCCTTCATGTAGCGCTCGGAGACGAGGAGCGGGTCGCCGACGCCGAGCATGCGGCCGCGCGCGAGGTAGGCGACGCGGTCCGCGATGCGGCGGACGGTGTGCAGGTCGTGCGAGATGAGCAGCATCGACTTGCCGCGCCCGCGGAACTCGTCCATCTTCGCGAGGCACTTGCGCTGGAAGTCCGCGTCGCCGACGGCGAGGACCTCGTCGACGAGCAGCACGTCCGGATCGACCTGGACGGCGACGGAGAAGCCGAGCCGGACGTACATGCCGGAGGAGTAGAATCGGACGGGCTGGTCGATGAACTCCTCGAGCCCGGCGAAGTCGACGACCTCGTCGAAGCGGCGGCGCATCGTCTCGCGCGGGATGCCCATGATCGCGCCGTAGAGCATCACGTTCTCGCGGCCGGTGAGGTCCGGGTGGAAGCCGGCGCCGAGCTCCAGCAGCGAGCTCACCGTCCCGCGCGTGCGCGCGGTGCCGGACGTGGCGCGGAGCGTCCCGGCGATGATCGAGAGGAGCGTCGACTTGCCGGCGCCGTTGGCGCCGACGATGCCGACCGTCTCGCCGTGCTTCACGCGCAGCGAGACGTCGTCGAGCGCGGTGAAGGTCTGCGGCGCGCGGCGGCGCAGCAGGTCGATCGCGGCGGTCTTGAGCGAGCGCGAGGCGTCCTGGAGGCGGAAGCGCTTCGTGACGTGGGCGACGTCGATCGCCCACTCGTCGTCGCGGATCTCGGTGGCGGGGTCGTCGCTCATAGCGCGTCTCCGAAGCTGCGGTCGCCGCGGCGCAGCGCGGCGACGCCGAGGGCGAGGACGGCGAGGCACATGGCGCACGAGACGCCGATCCACCACGCGGGGACGTCCGCCGCGAAGGCGGGCGGGACGAGGGGCTGCTCCGCCGCGCCCATGAGGCCGCGGCGGTAGAGCGCGAGCACGCCCGTCATCGGGTTGAGGAAGACGAGCCCGCGCCACGCGCCGAGGAAGCCCGCCGCCTCGAGCTGCATCTGCGGGAAGTAGAAGACGGGCGTGAGGAAGAACCACGCAAGCTGCCCGATCCCGACGATGTGCTGCGTGTCGCGGAAGAACACGTTGAGCGTCCCGACGAGGCAGGCGATCCCGGCGCAGAGCGCGAGGTGGAACGCGAACGCCGGCAGGAGCCAGAGCAGGCCGGGGCCCCAGGCGAGCGTCCCCGTGAGCGCGAGGTAGAGCATCAGCGGGACGAACGTGAGGAGGAAGTTCACGCCGTTGGCGAGCGCCGTCGTGAGCGGCAGGATCGCGCGCGGGAAGTAGACCTTCTTCACCAGGTTCGCGTTGCCCGCGATCGCGAAGAGCGAATCGTTGAGCGCGCCCGCGGTGAAGCCCCAGACGATGATGCCCGAGACGAGGAACTGCAGGTAGTGCGGCTGGCCCTTGTTGAACTTGAGGATGTGCGCGAAGACCGCGTACATCAGGATCGTGAGCGCCGGCGTGAGCAGCGACCAGAAGAAGCCGAGGACGGACCCCTTGTAGCGGATCTTGAGGTTGCGAGCCGTCAGGATCCGCACGAGGTCCAGCCACTTGCCGGGGCCGTCGGCGCGAGCGCCCATCGTTCCGGGTCTCCGGCGGCGCCTAGAAGTTGTAGCCGACCTGGGCGACGACCGAGCGGTCGGTCTTCTCCTTGCCCGCGGCCGGGAGGTGGTTGTAGTTCACCGTGCCCTTGAGCGTGAGCGAGAGCCCGGCGAACATCGGGACGTCCATGCCGGCCTCGAAGTTGCAGAAGTAGCGGTCCGACTCGTCGAAGTCCTGGAGGAAGTCGGCCGTCTCGAAGAACGAGACGCCCTCGGCGAAGTCCGGGACCCAGTCGGCGCGCTCGGCGAGGCGGTAGGCCAGGTAGTCGTCGCTCTCCAGGCCGTCGAGCTCCTCCTGCACGTAGGCGAGGCCCGCCTCGACGGAGAGCTTGAGCGCGTCCGTGTCGACGAGGAAGAAGCCGGCGCCGGCGCTCTCGATCGTGCGGTACTTGATGCCCGCGACGCCGTCGTGCTCCGCGGAGACGTCGCCGTAGACGAACGGCGCGAGGGACCAGTCGGCGAGCTTCTCCTTGACGTTCACCTCGCCCTTGGCGTTGCCGACGGTGCGCTCGTCGCGCTTCGTGCCGTCGGAGCCGGCGACCTCGGTCTCCTCGTAGGCGCCGTCGAGGGTGGCGACGACAATCGTGTCGCCGTGGAGCTTCTTGGCCTCCGCGTGGCCGTTGTAGCCGGTCTTTTCGGTATTGCCGGACTTCACGTCGAGGCCGGCGGCGAGCTTGCCCTGCCAGGTCTCGGTGAGCTTGGCGTCGTCCTCGGAGATGCCGGCGGCGACGCCGGCGGCGGTGGCGGCGGCGCTGTCGAGTGCGTCGGCGAGGGCGGGGGCGGCGGCGAACGCGGCCGCGAGGGCGAAGGCGGGGAGGATGCGTTTCATGGCGTTATTCGTGGTTGGTTGGCCCGGGCGCGCCCGGGAACGCCGCGGATTCTAGCACACCGCGCCGCGCCGCGTCTACTGCGCGGCGAGCTCCGCGGCGCGGCGCGCGGCGGCGGCGAGGGTCTCCGCGTAGACGGAGCGCACGTCGGAGGCGTCGAGGACGTCCTTGCCGGCGGCGGTGGTGCCGCCCTTCGTGGCGACGGCCGCGATGAAGTCCGCGACGGACGGCGCGCCGGGGCGCGAGAGGACCGTCGCGGTGCCGAGGAAGGTCTGGAGCGCGAGGAGCGCGGCCGCGTCGGGCGCGAGCCCGAGCGCCGCGCCGCCGTCGGCCATCGCCTGCAGCGCGTAGGCCAGGAACGCGGGGCCGGAGCCGGAGAGCGCCGTGACGGCGTCGAGGTTCTCCTCCGGCAGCTGCACCGCCCGGCCGAAGGACGAGAGGATCCTTCCCGCGAGCGCGAGGTCGTCCGGCGTCGCGCGCGAGCCCGGCGCGTAGGCGGTCATGCCGAGGCCGACGGACACGCCGAGGTTCGGCATCGCGCGGACCACGCGGGCGCCGGCCGGCAGCCGTTCCTCGATCCAGGCGATGCGGCGCCCGGCGGCGATGGAGAGGTAGAGCGGGGCCGCGCCCTTCAGCTCCGCGAGCAGCGCGGGGAGGTCGCCGGGGCGGACGGCGAGGACGACGGCGTCGCACCCCGCCGCGAGCTCCGCGGGCGAGGAGGCGGCGACGGCGCCGAGCTCCGCGGCGAGCGCCTCGGAGCGGCCGGGCGCGGCGTCGAAGACGCGCAACGCGGGGCGGAAGTCCGCCGCGGCGAGGCCGCGCAGCATCGCGCCGCCCATGTGGCCGGCGCCGAGGAAACCGATGGTTGGGTTCATTCCGGATTCGTTCCTTTCGACGGGCGGGAGGCTACCAGAACCCCGCCCCTCGCGCAAGTCCGCTTGCGGCGGCGTGGCGGGGTGCGGTACAATGCGCGCCATGAACGCACCCCTCAACCCCCGGTTCCCCTTCTTCCTCCACGGCGGCGACTACAACCCCGACCAGTGGCGCCACGTGCCCGGCGTCCTCGACGAGGACTTCCGCCTCTTCCCGCTCGCCGGGATCAACTCGGTCTCCGTCGGCATCTTCTCCTGGACCGCGCTCGAGCCCGAGGAGGGCCGCTACGAGTTCGGCTGGCTCGACGACGTGATGGACCGCTGCGCCAAGCGCGGCATGGCGGTCGTCCTCGCCACGCCCTCCGGCGCCCGCCCCGCGTGGATGGCGCAGAAGTATACGGAGGTCCTCCGCATGAACTGGCCGGAGTCCGTCGCGCCGCAGCGCAACCTCTGGAGCGGCCGCCACAACCACTGCCCCACGTCGCCCGTCTACCGCGAGAAGGTCCGGCGGATCGACGGGGCGCTCGCCGAGCGCTACGGGAGGCACCCCGCGCTCGCGTTCTGGCACCTCTCCAACGAATACTCCGGCGAGTGCCGCTGCCCGCGCTGCATGGTCGCGTTCCGCGACTGGCTCCGCAAGAAGTACGGCTCGCTCGACGAACTCAACCACGCCTGGTGGACCGGCTTCTGGTCGCACGGCTACACGGACTGGGACCAGATCGAGCGCATCGACCCGTGCCTCGACGGCCTCGTCGTCGACTGGAGGCGCTTCGTCTCCGACATCACCGCCGACTTCGTCCGCTGGGAGGCCGAGTCCATCCGCCCGCACTCGCCGGACGCGCCGATCACGACGAACCTCATGGCCTTCTACGACGGCCTCGACTACGCGCGCATCGCCCGCGAGATCGACCTCGTCTCGTGGGACGCCTACCCGCAGTACCACGAGCGCCCCGGCGAGACCGAGACGCTCGCCGCGCAGTGCGGCTTCGCGCACGACTACATGCGCTCGCTCAAGCCCGGCAGGCCGTTCCTCATGATGGAGTCGTGCCCCGGCCCGACCAACTGGTTCCACCACAACCGCCTCCTGCGCCCCGGCCAGCACCGCATGAAGTCGCTCCAGGCCGTCGCCCACGGCTCCGACTCCGTGCAGTACTTCCAGATCCGCAAGGGGCGCGGCGGCGCCGAGAAGTTCCACGGCGCCGTCATCGACCACGAGGGCACCGAGAGGACGCGCATGTTCCGGGAGGTCGCGCAGGTCGGCCGCGACCTCGAGGCGCTGCGGCCCGTCCTCGGTTCGCTCGTCCCGTCCCGGGTCGCGTTCCTCTTCGACCGCGAGAGCGACTGGGCGCAGAAGGCGTCCGCCGGCCCGTGCGACGCCGTGAAGCAGCACTACTTCGACACCGCCATCCGCCACTACCGCCCCTACTGGAAGCGCGGCATCCCGGTGGACGTCCTGAACGGCGACGCGTCCCTCGACGGCTACGACCTCGTGATCGCCCCGAATCTCTTCATGCTCCGCGACGGCTTCGCGGAGCGCGTCGAGCGCTTCGTCGAGAAGGGCGGCACCTTCGTCGCCACGTGGCTCACGGGCGTCGTCGGACCCACCAACCTCTGCTTCCGCGGCGGCTTCCCCGGACCGCTGCGCAAGGTGCTCGGCGTCTGGGCCGAGGAGACCGACTACCTCTACGACGACGAGCGCAACTCGATCGAATGCGCCGCCGGCAACGCGCTCGGACTGCAAGGCTCCTTCGGGACGGGCACCGTCTGCGAGGTCGTCCACCCCGAGGGCGCGGCCGTCGCCGCGACCTACGGGCGCGACTTCTACGCCGGCTCCCCCGCGCTCACCGTGAACCGCTTCGGCAAGGGCGAGGCATGGTATCTGGCGACCTGGGGCGACGACGCGTTCCTCGACGCCTTCCACGCCGCGCTCGCCGCGCGCCGCGGCCTGCGGCGGCCGTTCGAGGCGGACCTGCCGGAGGGCGTCTGCGCGAACGTGCGCGAGAACGACGCGGGCGAGCGCTTCGTCTTCGTGACGAACTTCGCGAGCGAGCCCCGCGCCGTCGACCTCGGCCCCGCGCCGCGCAAGAGCCTGCTCGACGGCGGCGCGACCGTCTCCGGCACGGTGGAGCTGCCGCCCTTCGGCGTCCTCGTGCTCGCGGAAGCATAGCCGGATAATGGTTTTCGCTTGCGCGCGGAGGCGCGAGTGTGGTATTCTCCGCGCCCACGGGACGCACCGGGCGCCGTTTCGGAAGGCCCGGGGACCCGCCCCGCGGAGAGATGGCTGAGTGGCCGAAGGCAACGGTTTGCTAAACCGTCGTTCCGGGTTTCTGGAACCGGGGGTTCGAATCCCCCTCTCTCCGCCAGTCCCTTTCCAACCGAAAGCATCCGCCATGCCCGTCTCCTACGGCATCGACCGCATCCAGCAGCTCCTCCCGCACCGCTTTCCGTTCCTGCTCGTGGACCGGGTTCTCGAGGCGGCGGAGGACGGCACGCACCTCGTCGCGATCAAGAACGTGACCTTCAACGAGCCGTTCTTCCAGGGGCACTTCCCCGGCAACCCCATCATGCCCGGCGTGCTCCACATCGAGGCGATCGCGCAGGCGTGCGGGCTCATGTGCCTCTCCGCCACCACGACGGACGCCACCGCCGGCGTCAAGTCCTACGACACGATCCTCGCCTCCGTCGAGGGCGCGAAGTTCCGCCGCAAGATCGTCCCCGGCGACCAGATGCGCATCGAGACGACGCTCCTGCAGCGCTCCCGCAACATGGGCAAGGCCCGCGGCGTCGTCACCGTCGACGGCCAGGTCGCCACCGAGGCCACGATGTCGTTCCTCCTCGTTCCGCGGAAGTAAGACCATGACCAGCATCCATCCCACCGCCGTCGTCGCGCCCGAGGCCAGGCTCGGGGAGAACGTCACCGTCGGCCCCTACGCCGTGGTCGGCCCCGAGGTCGAGCTGGGCGACGGCTGCGAGATCCAGGCCCACGCGGTCGTCGACGGCGCCACGACGCTCGGCCCGCAGTGCCAGGTCTTCCCCTTCGCCCACATCGGCGGCAAGACGCAGGACCTCAAGTTCAAGGAGGGCAACCGCACCTTCGTGAAGGTCGGCGCCCGGACGGTCCTGCGCGAGTGCGTCACGATCAACTGCGGCACGAAGGACGGCGAGTCGACGATCCTCGGCGACGACTGCCTCATCATGGCCTACTGCCATCTCGCGCACGGGTGCGTCTTCGGGAACCACGTCATCGTCTCGAACGCCTCGCAGTTCGCGGGCGAGGTGACGGTCGGCGACTGGGCCGTCATCTCCGGCCTCGTCGGCGTCCACCAGTTCGTCCGCGTCGGCGCCCATGCGATGATTGGCGGCGCGACGATGCTCAAGCAGGACGCCGCGCCCTACTTCATCACCGACGGACATCCCGCCGCCACGTTCGGCGTGAACGTCGTCGGCCTCACGCGTCGCGGCTTCGCGAAGGGGACGATCGACGCGCTCCGCGCCGCCTACAAGCTGCTCTGCCACGACGGCCTCAACGTCTCGGACGCCATCGCCGCCATCGAGCGCGACGTCCCGGACCTGCCGGAGGTCCGCGAGGTCGTCGAGTTCTTCCGGACCACGAAGCGCGGCGTCATCCGCTAGCGCGCCGGCCCCCGCCCCACGCTCCCCATGACCCGCCTCCTCCGTCCGCTCCGCCGTCTCTCCGCCTCCCTCGCGCTCGCCGCCCTCGCCGCGCTCGCGCCGCTCCCGGCCGCCGCGGAGGGCGATACGCTCGCCTTCACGTTCGACCAGGTCGACGTCCGCCTCTTCTCGCAGGTCGTCGGCTCCTTCACCGGGCGCAAGATCGTCGTCGGCGAGGACGTCGAGGGCAAGATCACCGTCGTCTCGCCCGAGGTCTCGAGGGACGAGGCCTACGCCCTCTTCGCCGCCGTCCTCGAGTCGTCCGGCTTCACGATCGTCCCCGAGCACGGCGTCGACCGCGTCGTGAAGGCGCCCGAGCGCCCCGCCGGCCTCGGCCTCGGGCCCGTCGTCTCCGACGGCCGCCCGCTCCCCGAGCACGGCCTCGTGACGCGCGTCCTCGCGGTCGAGCACGTCTCCGCCGCCGAGATGCGCGACCTCCTGGAGGCGCAGACGCAGCGCAAGGGCGCCTTCGCCGTCCTGCAGGAGACGAACCACCTCGTCTTCACCGACACCGCGGACGCCGTCCGCCGCATCGAGTCGCTCGTGAAGCAGCTCGACAAGCCCGGCATGGCGCGCGTCACCGAGGTGATCGAGGTCGAGCACGCCGACGCCGGCGACCTCGCCCGCGAGCTCGCGGCGTCGTTCGCCGAGAGCCAGTCGCGCGCGCAGCAGCTGCTCGGGCGCCTCCCCGCCTCCACGCCCGGCGCGGTCCTGCCGGCCTTCACGCCGCCCACGATCATCCCCGTCGAGCACGCCAACCGCCTCCTCGTCACCGGCTCCGGCCGCCAGATCCAGCGCGTGAAGGAGCTGCTCGAACAGCTCGACGTCGAGGCGCCCGCCGCCCGCGCGCCGCTGCGCCCGATCCTGCTCAACTACCTCCGCGCTGAGGACCTCGCGCGCAACATCACGACGCTGCTCGAGAAGTACGCCGCCTCCAACCCCGATCCCGCGCACGCGCGCCGCATCGCGGTCGAGGCCTCGCCGCTCGCGGGCGCGCTGCTCGTCGCCGCCTCGTCGGCCGAGGAGTTCCGCGCCGTGGAGGACCTCGTGCGCGTGCTCGACGTCCGCCCGCGCCAGGTGCACATCTCCGTCGTCATCGCCGAGGTGCAGGAGGGCGACTCCGAGACGCTCGGCTTCCAGTTCAACGCCGCCGGCACCTACCACGGCAACGCCTTCGGCGGCGGCTCGCACCCCAACGCCGAGACCGCGGCCGGCTCCACGCTCGCCTCCGTCGTCGGCTCGCAGATGTTCCCCGAGGGGCTCACCGCCGGCATCGTGAACAAGGCCGGCACGACGATCGGCGCGTTCAACCTCGACGCCATCCGCCAGAACGCCGGCGTCCGCATCCTCGCCGACCCCTCGATCTCGGCCGAGAACAACGTCGCCGCGCAGGTCTCGATCGTCGACAACATCCCGATGACGGAATCCACCGTGACCGGCACGGGGAGCGACAAGGACGTCGTCCAGACGATCACGCGCTACGACGTTGGCGTCAAGCTCTCGCTCACGCCGCACATCACGCCCGACGGCCGCGTGCAGATGGAGCTCGAGCCCTCGATCGAGGCGGTCACCGCGGCCACGGGCGGCGACGTCCTCGCGCCCACGATCTCCAAGCGCATGGTGAAGACCGTGCAGACCGCGCGCACGGGCGAGACGATCGTCATCGCGGGCCTCACGCGCTCGGACAGGACCACGGTCCGCCGCCGCGTGCCGATCCTCGGCTCGATCCCGCTCCTCGGCTGGCTCTTCCGCTGGGACTCCGAGGAGACGCGCCGGACGAACATCCTCATCTTCGTGACGCCGACCGTCGTCGCGGACGACGACGCGGCGCGCTCGATCCGCGCGGCCGACGAGGTCTTCACCGGCCTCTCCGCCGCGTCCATCCGCGAGGAGCTCGCCGCGAGCCCGCTCGCCGCGGACCTCGCCGCGCTCCACGAGGAGAACGCGGACGCCTCCCTCCGCCCCGCCGCCGCGGAGGAGGAATCCTCCCCCGCGGAATAAACCGCGCATCCTCGCCCGCGTCCATCCCGCGCATCCTCGCCCGCGGAACACCCCGCGCATCCTCGCCCGCGGAACACCCCGCGCATCCTCGCCCGCGGAACACCCCGCGTGACTTTTCTCAATCGATTTCACCGTGCGTGATTTTTCTTGATTATTCCGCTCCTGCATTGTAGAATCAACAGCGTTTCCCGCTCCATTTTCCTTTTCTGATTTCCGGGTTTCCCCGGGCCAGCCCCATCCTCCTTCTTTTCCCATGTCCAGCCGTAAACGCCACGACGCGTCCCGTCATCCCATTGCCGACGCATCCGCCGTCAATCTCGCAACGCATCCTCGCAGGCTTCGGCCTTTGCCCGTCGATCCCGCCTGGCGCCGGGCGGAGGACGCCCGTATCAACGCCGCCATCCGCCGTCACGCGTGGGAGGAATACTACTGGGAAACCGGCCCCAATGGTCCTTGGGGGCCCGCGTTCTCCATCTATCTGCCGATTGCGGACCTTTTCGTGTCCTCGCCGGACGCCTCGCCCGGTGCGTTCCAGGCAACAATCCTGCCTTTCCTTTCGAACGCCGCCACAACCCTCTTCCGCTCGCTCCGTCTCCGTGCCTATCGCGTCCGCGCCGGCGTCGATCGCGCCTTTGCCCGCGAGTGCGCGCAGCGCCTCCGCGACGCTCGAGACTCCGGCCGCATCGAATACCTCCGCGTCCTGCGCACCCTCGCCGCGGAGCGGGCTCGTCGCGAGGACGCCCGCGAGCGGGAGGCGCTCGCGCTCTCCAACCAGCCCGCCGCCGCAAAGCGCCGCGCCGCCGCCCGCGCGAAGCGCGACCTGGCGTGGCAGGACTGGTTCGGGACGCTGGAGAAGGCCGTGGCGGGGTCCGGCACCCCGCCACGCGAGCCCGGGATGCCGCGGCTGCCGGACCGTCCCCGCCGCAAGGGCGCGCCAATCCGCCGGCTCTGCGCGTTCTCGGCAAAGGCTGCGCCAACGGGCGACGAGGTGCGGGAGCAGTTCGAAAGGGCGCGCGGGCGCGGGAAGGTGGAGGAGAAGATCCGGCTCGGGTCGATGCTGCTCGACGCGGAGGCGACGACGGACAGCTCGCTCGTCCGCGACAGCGACGGCGAGATCGTCGGGCGCAACGGCGGTCTGCGCGGCTGGATTGTCGACAACTGCCCGGAGCTGCTGCCTCACTACGCGGCGCTCACGGGCTACCGACGGCTCGCGTGGGAGGCGCGCGACGCGGAGGACCTCTTCGACCCGGTGCCGGCGGAGCTGCTGCTCGCGGCCAATCCGGAAGTCGAGAAGAAGGTGCGGCCGGCCCAGCGGGAACGGCTGCCCGGCGCACGGAAGCGATTGCGAGCGCTGCTCGCCGCACCGGAGAGCGCGACCGTGGCGGGGTTCCTGCGACGATTGCGGGAGGAGCGGGACGCGCGAGAGCAACGCGAGCGCGGGCGAAAGCGACGATTGGCTTGAGCAAATGGAATTCGAATTCAAATGCGGCCGAAGAAGGCAAGCGCAGAGTCGGCGAAATGAGAATTGAAAAATGACGAAATCGGCAATTCTGGAGAAAAGAAAGAATGAAAATCACGCACGGTGAAATCGAACGGATGCATGGAGGGATCGAACGGACGGACGGAGGGATCGAACGGACGGACGGAGGGATCGAACGGGTGCCTAGAGGGATCGAACGGACGGGCAAGGAGGGGCGCGGTTCGGACGGGGGAGGGGGAGGGACGCTGTTTCTTGTCGCAACGCCGATCGGAAACCTCGGAGATCTTTCGCCCCGGGCGCTCGAGACGCTGCGGACGGCGCCCGTCGTCGCCGCGGAGGATACGCGCCGCACCTGGCAGCTGCTCTCCCACTTCGGCGTTCCGCGGCCGCCGCGGATGGTCTCCTACCGCGAGGGCGCCGAGGAGCGGGCCGGCGCGCAGATCCTCGAATGCCTGCGCGCGGGGCAGGACGTCGCCCTCTGCACAGACGCCGGCTATCCCGGCATCTCCGACCCCGGGTTCCGTCTTGTTCGCGACGCCGTCGCGGAGGGCCTTCCCGTCACCGCTCTGCCCGGCCCCTCGGCCGCGGACGTGGCGCTCGTGCTCTCGGGGCTGCCGACCTCGTCGTGGACCTTCCTCGGTTTTCCGCCGCGCAAGCCCGGCGCGCTACGGCGCTTCTTCGAGGACGAGGCCCGCTCCGCCCACACGCTCGTGCTCTACGAGTCGCCCTTCCGCGTCGGGAAGACCCTCGCCGCGGCCGCCGAGGTTCTCGGCGCGCGCCCGGCCGCGGTCTGCCTCGAGCTCACGAAGATGCACGAGCGCATCGAGCGCGGAACCCTTCCCGATCTCGCCGCGCGCTTTTCCTCCGGTCCCGCCCGGGGCGAGATCGCGATCGTGATCGGCGGGCTTCCGCGCGCGGCGCGCCGGGATGCGGACGACCCTTCGGATTTCCCGGACGGCGGCTAGAGCGGTTTCACTATTTCTGTAGCCACGGAACGACACAGAACTTCACGGAACTTCCGTGTTGTTCCGTGTTGTTCTGTGGCTACGGATTTTCGAGAAGCGCCCTAGCCGTCCCGGCGGGCGCGCCGTTCACCGGGCGCCCGGCCGCCGCACGCCGCTCAGGCGCGCGACGAGGGACTCGGTCTCGGCGGGGTCCGGCGCGGGGGCGTAGCGGAGCGCCTCGTAGGCGCCGACGGCGTCCCGCAGGCGTGCGGCGCCTTCCTGCGGCAGTCCCTCCGCGGCGCGCTCGGCCCAGTCGGACCACGGTTCGTCGGGGCGGCGCCTCGGCGCGCGCGG
>CACWKU010000034.1 GCA_902761575.1 uncultured bacterium | reverse complement strand
TCGACCCGGCGCGGACGCGCTCGCGCGCCCTTGCGCCGGACGACCCCGGCCTGGCCACCTCGCTCCGCACGCTCCTCGCCGACGGCAACGCGAAGGGCGCCGCGGCGCTCCTCGCCAAGCTCCCGCCGCCGCCTCCTCCGCCCGAGGCCGCGGAGATCCCGGCCTTCGAGGTCCCCGTCTGATGCGACCCTCGCTCCCGCCCTGGCTCGACGCGCTGCGGCCCTCGCAGCTCGCGAAGAACGCCCTCGTCCTCGCGGGCTTCTTCTTCGCGCTGCCGGACCGCCACCAGGCCGGGATCGACCCGCTCGCCGCGGGGCTCCGCACGCTCGCCGCGGCGGCGCTCTTCGCCGTCGTCTCGGGCGCGGTGTATCTCCTCAACGACCTCCACGACGCCCCGCGCGACCGTCTCCATCCGGAGAAGCGCCGCCGCCCGATCGCCTCGGGCTCGCTTCCCGTGCGCGCGGCGCTCGCCGAATGCGCGCTCCTCGTGGCCCTTTCCGCCGCGCTCGCGCCGCTTCTGGGCCGGACGTTCGCACTCGTGCTCGGCGGCTACTTCGCGATGCAGCTGGCCTATACGTTCGCCTTGAAGCGCGCGCCGCTCCTCGACGTCGCCTGCATCGCCGCCGGCTTCGCGCTGCGCGTGTGGGCGGGCGTCGCCGCGGCGGGCGTCGCGCTCGCGCCGGCGATCCTCGTCTGCACCTTCTGCGGCGCGCTCTTCCTCGCGCTCTGCAAGCGCCAGGCGGAAATCGCGGAGATGGGCGGGCGCGAGGCGGCCGCCGCGCACCGCCCCGTGCTGCGGTGGTATCCGCCGCTGCTCCTGCGCGCGGCGATCGCCGTTTCCGCGATCCTGACGTTCGCCGCCTACTCCGCGTGGGCGCTTTCGCCCGAGACGGCCGCGAAGTTCGACACGCGCGGAATGGTCTTCACGATCCCGTTCGTCCTCCTCGGTCTCGAGCGCTACGCGCAGCTGACGGCCCGCGGCAAGACCGGCCGCCCGGAGAAGGTCCTCCTGCACGACCGCCCGGTCCAGCTCTGCATCGCGCTCTACCTGGCGACCTGCGCCGCCGTCTGGCTCGCGCGCTAGAGCGCGAAGCGGGCCTCGGAGCGCAGGGAGGCGGAGAGGACGAACTCGCCGGGCTCGAGGACGCGGCGGCCGTCCGGCAGGTCGTAGGCCAGGTCGCGCATCGGGTCGATGCGCAGGCGCACGGTCTTCGCTTCGCCGGGCTTGAGCGAGATCTTCTCGAAGGCGATCACGCGGCGGACGGGCTGCGTGTAGCTCGCCTCGGGATCGGAGAGATACCAGAGCACGGTCTCCTTGCCGGCGCGCGAGCCGGCGTTCGTCACTTCGACCGTGGCCTCGAGCGCGCGGGCGCTCCGCGCCGTGCGCTTCGAGGCCACCTTGACCTTCCCGTATTTGAACGTCGTGTAGGACAGGCCGAAGCCGAACGGGAACCACGGGCCGTTCTCCTCGGGCAGGTCCTGGTAGTCCGGGCATTCGGGTGTGATCTTGCCGTGGTGGTTGTAGAAGACCGGGATCTGGCCGACGGACCGCGGAAACGAGATGGGGAGCTTGCCGCTCGGGTTCACCTTGCCGACGAGGATCTCCATCGCGGCGGTCGGCGCGCGGCAGCCGCTCTGCCAGCACCAGAGGAGCGCGTCCATCTTCGCGGCGAGGTCGGGGAACGCGAGCGCGCGGCCGGAGCAGCAGAGGCCGACGAGCGGGCGGCCGAGCGCGGCGATGGCCTCGATGAGTGGCGGCTGCGCGGGCGGGAGCGAGATGTCGCGGCGCGACTTCTTCTCGCCGCACATCCACGGCACCTCGCCGAAGCAGAGCAGGACGACGTCGGCGTCGCGCGCGGCGGCGACGGCCTCGGCGCGCAGGGCCGCGTCCTTCTCCGTCGGCGGCGTGTAGTCCCAGAACGTGCACCCGCGGGCGACGCGGATCTCCGCCTTCGGGAAGAAGCGGCGGGCGGCGTCGAGGAACGTCTCGCCGTTCACGCCCCTGGAGACGTCGGTGGCGGCGGCGCGCCAGTTGCCGAGGTGCGGGTGGACCTCGTCCCCGGCGGGGCCGACGAGGGCGATCTTCCGGATCTTGCGGGGGTCGAGGGGAAGAACGGGCGCGGCGCGGTGCGCCGCGCCGAGTGACGAGTGACGAGTGACGAGTGACGAGTGACGAGCGACGAGTGACGAGTTGTTTCCGCGCGGCGGATCGTTCTTGAGGAGCACCATCGTCTCGCGGGCGAACTGGTGCGCGAGATCGATCGCGTCGGGAAGCTGGCAGGTCTTCCTCGTGGGCTTCTCCGGCGCGTAGGGGTTCTCGAAGAGGCCGAGGCGGAACTTCACGCGCAGGACGCGCGAGACGGCCTCGTCCACGTCCTCCATCGAGAGCTTGCCGGCGGCGACGGCGGCGGGGATGTTGCGGAAGAGGCCGTCGCCCATCGACATCTCGTTCCCGGCGTGGATGGCGCGGGCGGTCTGGTCGACCGGGTCGTGCGCGTAGCCCATGTTGCCCATGCGGTGCAGGGCGCCGCTGTCGGAGACGACGAGCCCGCGGAAGCCCATGCGGCCGCGGAGCTCGTCCGTGAGCAGCGCGCGGCTGGCGGAAACCGGGACGCCGTCGTATTCGTTGAACGAGCTCATCACCGTGAGCGCGCCGGCCTTGGCGGCGGCGGCGAACGGCGGCAGGTACCACTCGCGCATCGCGCGGGCGGAGATCTCCGTGTAGGAGTAGTCGCGCCCGCCCTCGCAGGCGGAGTAGCCGACGAAGTGCTTCACGCACGCGGCGCAGCGGCCGTCCCTCTGGATGCCGCGCACGGCGGCGGCGGCGAAGCGCCCGGCCGTGTAGGGGTCCTCCCCGTAGCCCTCGACGTTGCGGCCCCAGCGCGGGTCGTGGCCGACCTCGACCATCGGACCGAGGAGCCAGTCGATGCCGCCGTCCTGCCAGCATTCGCGGGCCGCGACGCGCTGCGCCCTCTCCGTGAGCGACGGCAGGAACGAGGCGGCCTGCGCGAGCGAGACCGGGAACATCGTGCGCCAGCCGTGGATGACGTCGAGCGCCCAGAGGATGGGGATGCCGAGGCGGGTCCTCTCCACCGCGATGCGCTGGAAGGCGTTGCGGGTGCGGGTGTCGCCGCAATACTGGTAGATCGATCCCACGCGCGGGTTGAACTCGCTGTCCGTTCCGTGGTTGTCGGGGTTCGGGTCCTTGCCGATCGTGTCCTGGCAGAGCTGCTCGGCCTTCTCCTCGAGCGTCATGCGGGCGAGGAGGTCGCGGACGCGCGCCTCGACGGGCGCGGCGGGGTTCTTGTAGAGGGGGCGTTTCATGGGCGGCGAAAGAAGGGTTGGATCCCGGGAATACTAGCAGAATCCCCGGGCCCGGGACAAGCGCGCTTGTCCGCAGCGGAAGTTTCTGGTAGTCTTCAATCCGTCGGCGCGAAACGAGCGCCGGAATCCACGGAACGGCTGGCCATGAGAATCTTCGTCCTCGGCTCCATCAACATCGATCGAGTCTACAAGCTCGACCACATCGTCGTCCCCGGAGAGACGGAGACGGCGTCCTCCTTCGACCTCTACCCCGGCGGCAAGGGCTTCAACCAGACGACCGCGCTTGCGAAGGCTGGCGCTCTCGTCGCTCTGGTCGGGGCGGTCGGCGCGGACGGTTCGTGGCTCCTCGTTCCGCTTCGCGAAGCGGGGGCGGACACCGCGCGCGTCTCGACGATCGGATCCACGACAGGGCACGCGGTGATCCAGGTCGACAAAAACGGAAGCAACTGCATCTTCATCTACCCCGGCGCGAACGGGCGCATCACGAACGCGCAGCTCGTCGCGGGGCTCTCCTACGCGCATCCGGGCGACGTGTTCCTCGTCCAGAACGAGACCTCCTGCGTCGAGGAGGGCATCCGCCTCGCGAAGGAGAAGAAAATGACGGTTGCCCTGAACCCCTCGCCCTTCGACGAGCGTATCGCGAAGCTTCCGCTCGACCTCGTCGACCTCTTCCTCGTGAACGAGATCGAGGCCGCCGGCCTCGCGGGCCTGCCCGCCGGCTCCGACCCGGGAGCGGCGCTCGTCGCGCTTCGGATCAAGTACCGCGACGCGCGGTTCGTCGTAACGATGGGCGACAAGGGGGCGATCTCCTCCGGACCCGGCGGAGCGGCGCCGGTCACCGTCCCTGCATTCCGGGTGGACGCCGTGGACACAACCGCCGCGGGCGACACCTTCACCGGCTACTACCTCGCGGCGATCTCGCGCGGCGCGTCCGAGGAGGAGGCGCTCCGACGCGCCTCGGCCGCCGCGGCGATCGCCGTGACGAGACCCGGCGCTGCACCGTCCGTCCCGGAGAAGAAGGAGGTCGACTCCTTCCTCGCTACGGGCGAACTGCCAAAGACGAAATAGCCGCGACTGGGCGCGCGAGGCGGCGTTGTCCGCGCGGCGCGGCATTCGCGATCCCCGCCACCATAGCCCGAGCAGGTCGAGAGCAAGCTGCGCATGGGAATAGCCGTTCCGTCGTCGTTGTGGTAAGAGAGGGGCAGCCAGACGCCGAACAAGACGCAGCCGGAGATGGAGATGCGTCCCAGGACGAGAAACCGCTTGACCCGCTGCGGGGCTTTCCGTATTCTCCCTCCCGTGCCATGAAACCTTCCTCCTTCCTCCGCCGGCTCCTGACGGCCCTCGTCCTCGCCGGACTCTGCGCCGCGGGCTCCGGGTGCATGTCCATCGACCGGACCGACCTCCGGCAGACGCGCTCGCCCGACGGCGCGCTGCGTCCGAGCCGCCACTTCCTGGCCGGCGTCTACGGCTACTTCCTCTTCAACTCCATCCCGCTCGCGTGCGGGAACATCGGCGACTACCAGGGGCCGACGCTCTTCCGCGACACGATCGACGTGGACGCCCTCCAGCGCTATCTGGTGGAGGACGCCGAGGGCCGCGGCGTCGCCGTCGAGGACCTGTCCCCGGCCTTCTACACCGACGTGTTCTACTCCTCGCTCGGGCTCGTCTGGTATCGCGAAGTGCAGATTTCCGGCACCTACGTCTATCCCTCGGACGAGGCCGGGAGAAAGGAGCTCGGCCATGAATAGCCGTCCGTTCGCGGTTGCCGCCCTCGCGGCCGCCGTCGCCCTCGCGGCCGCGGGCTGCGCCAACGTCCAGACGACGAACCGCTTCGGCGCGGCCGTTGGCGGGAAGGAGTTGAGCCCCCGGGATTCGATCGTCGTCGAGAACTCCGGATTCTACCTGTTCGGGGTCGTTCCCCTCGTGTCCGGAAGCATCGTCAATCCCGGCGGTTCGACGCTCTTCAACAACACCGTGACGCTCGAGAACAACCTCCGTCTCCTGGAGGCGGAGGCGGCGAAGAAGGGCCCCTTCGTCCTCGACGGCATCTCGTCGGTCGAGGACTCCAGCTCGGCCTGGTCCATCGGCATCGTGTCGCGCAAGACCGTCACGACGAGCGCCAGCGTCTACGACGCGGACAGGACACCGTCGCCCCCGGCCCCCTGACCCGGGCGCGAGGTGGCGTTGTCCGCGCGGCGGGGCTGTGGTAGACTCCGCCGCATGAACGAGAACGACAGGGTCTGGCGCGGCTGGAAGCCGGGCGAGTTCCAGGCGCACTTCATCCACACCGGCGTCGCGGAGTCGGTGTTCTTCGTGTTCCCCGACTCCACGACGATGCTGCTCGACTGCGGCGACCAGGCGTCGATCACGCGCGGAACGTTCGCCGTCCCCGCCCTGCCCGGGCCCGAGCGGCTCGCCGGCGAATGGGTCGCCCGCTACGTCCGCCGCGCGAACCCCAACGGCGCCGAGGTCGACTGGGCCGTCGTCTCCCACTTCCATTCCGACCACGTCGGGACGCCCTCGTGGCAGAAGTTCCCGTGGTTCCCGGACGAGCCGGACCGCCTCGAGGGCTGCCCCCGCTGCGGGTTCGCCCTCGCCGCCGAGACGCTCCGGTTCCGCCGCGCGACGGACCGCGGCTGGCCGGACTACGACGATCCGATGCCGAGCGCGTGCGCGGAGGAGGTCGGCGTCGTCCGCTCCACCTGGGAGGCGCTGCGGCGCCGCGACGGGCTCGTCCCCGAGCCCTTCCGCCTCGGCGCGTCGGACCAGTTCGCCGCCGAGCGCGGCGGCGCGCCCGGCTTCTCCGTCCGCAACGCGTTCGCCAACGGGCGGCTGGCGCTGCCGGACGGCTCCGTGCGCGACCTCTACGCCGACTTCATCGCCCGCGACCGTCCCGCCGCGCTCAACGAGAACGGGATGAGCCTCGGGATGGTCTTCTCCTACGGCGCGTTCCGGCTCTTCGCGGGCGGCGACTTCTCCGACAGGATCCCCGGGCCCGGCGGGCGGCGGATCTCCGTGGAGGACGAACTGGCCAGCTGCATCGAGCGCTGTCACGTCGCGAAGATCGACCACCACGGCCACCACTCGGTCGGCCGCGCGCTCGCCGCGGCGCTCCGGCCGCGCGTGTGGGTCGCCTGCGTCTGGGACCAGCTGCACCTCACCGAGGACACGGCCGAGTCGCTGCTCGTTCCGGACGCGCCGGACGACGCGCAGCCGCTCCTCGTGCCGACGGTCCTCCCCGTCACGGAGGCCGGCGAACGCCCGTGGTGGCGCTTCGTGCCCGACGCCTGCCGCGCGGGCTGCCACGCCGTCGTCACCGTGCCGCCCGGCGGCGAGACCTTCCGCCTCGACCTGCTCGACGCCCGCGACGAGGCCATGCGCGTCGTCGACTCGCGCACCTTCCGCACCGACGCCTGAGAAACCGTCCTACTTGCCGCGGAAGGCGCGCATCGAGCAGCCGAAGCGGCGGCGGAAGAGCTCCTTGAGGTAGCCGTCGCTCGCGAAGCCGCACAGCGCCGCGACCTCCCCGATCGGCGTCCGCGTCCCGGTCAGCGTCTCGCGGACGCGCCGCAGGCGCTCTTCCTGGAGGGCCTCGCAGACGGTCCTCCCGGTGACGGAGCGGAAGTTCTGCTGCAGGAGGCGGCGCGACGCGAACGCCGCCTTCGCGACGTCGCCCACGCCGATCTCGGGCCGCGCGGCGTGGTCGCGGATGAACTCGAGGGCGCGCGAGACCATCAGCCGCGCCTCGTTGGGGTCGCCGGTCGACTGGCGGCGCGCGATGCCCAGGATCCCGAACGTCCGCGGCGGCAGGCACGCGGCGCGCCCCCGCAGCAGCTCGACGAGCGTCTCGGCCTCGAGGTAGCCCCCGCCGTCCCAGTCCGGGATCACGCTCGTGAGGGTCGGTCGCATCTGTCCGCAGATGAAGGCCTCGTCGTCGACCCCCACGACCATCGCCGCCCGCGGAACGGCCACGCCGGCGTCGCGGCAGGCGTCCAGCACGGCGCTCGCGCGCACGTCGTTCGCCGCAAGGATCGCGCACGGCCGGGGAAGGTCCGCGATCCAGGCGGCCAGCGCGGCGCGCTCGCCGCCCGCCGCGCGCCGCCGCGCCTTCTCCGGCCGGAACGACGCGAACGAGCAGTATTTCGCGGAAGCACAGCCGCGCAGGGCCTCGCCGCGCCGCACGGACCATTCCGGCTCCTCGCCGTGGCCGGGAAGCCGGTCGCCGACGTAGGCCAGGACGCCCGCGCCGCATTCGACCAGAAAGTCCGCGACGGCCGAGGCGATCGCCTCGTCGTCGCAGAACACGCTCGCGTGCCGCATCGCCATGCCGGCGGGCGCGTCCATCTCGGCCAGCACCGCCGCACGGCATCCCATCGACTCCGCGATCCGGAGCGACCGGTCGTGTGTCTCGCCCGCGATGATGCCGTCCGGCCGCCAGTCGTGGAAGTCCTCGATCCGCCGGTGCGCCGAGCCGGGGCCGTAGAGCTGCACCTCGACGTCGTGGTGCAGCGCCGCGTAGCGCAGGATGCCGCCGACCATCCCGCGCGAGGAGCATTCGCTCGCGTCCAGATGCGCCAGCAGCCGCAGCGGCCGGACGCCGTCCCGCTTCCGTCGTTTCGCCATGGCGCCGGAGTCTAGCACATCGCCCAGATTTGCGCAAAAACTTATTTTTTCTGCGCGAAATATGGTTGAAGCCCTCGCGCGCACGTGCTACAATTCGGCATCGTGACCGCGCCTCCGCGGCCCGCCACCCACGCCACCCCGCCATGAACAAGACCGCACTCCCGTCCGTCCTCGCCGCCCTCCTCCTCGCGGCGTCGCCCGCCCTCGCCGCATCCATCGCGCTCGTCGCGCCGGAGGACGGCGCCGCCTACGACACGCACTCGCCGTGCGTGAAGGAGTTCTACGCCAGCTTCGAGAAGCGCGGCGTCAAGCCCCCGCGCCCGCCGCTCAACGAGGAGGAGCAGCGCCTGAAGGCCGAGGCCGAGGCGCAGGGCAAGGTCTGGTACGACCGCTACGGGTTCTTCGACTTCAACGACTTCACGAAGGACCTCAACGAGCGCAACAAGGCCGAGGAGCGGGAGTGGAAGCCGTTCTCGTGGACGGCCGACGGCGCGCTCTCCGGACTGCGGGCCGAGTTCTCCGAGACGCCCGGCTTCGAGAGGCCGCTCGTGGAGCTTCTCGACGCGAAGGAGTCCGCCGCGATGCGCCCGAAGTTCCTCAAGCTCGGCACGAAGTACTGGTGGCGCGTGAAGGGGACCGACGCGGACGGCGCGGAGGTCGTCTCCGACGTCCGCACGTTCACGACGGCCGACGTCCCGCCGCGCATGATCGGGCTGCCCTCGTTCAACTTCCGCGACGTCGGCGGCGGCACGAACGTCGCCGGCGCGAAGGTGCGCCAGGGGTTGCTCTTCCGCGGCACGCAGCCGCTCATCAAGAAGCCGCCGGAGGTCGTCCGGAACTTCTACGTCGACAACCTCGGCATCCGGACCGACCTGGACATCCGCGGCGAGACCGAGCGCGCCGGGGCGCTCGAGGGCGGCGAGGCCAACCTCGAGGAGTTCGGGCTCCGGTACCTCTGCGTCCCGCTGGAGGACTACCACCTCTACCACCCGCGCTGCACCGAGGGCATCCCGAGGATCATGGAGCTGCTCGCCAGCCCGACGAACTACCCCGTCTACGTGCACTGCATGGTCGGCAGCGACCGCACCGGCACGCTCTTCGCGGTCCTCGACGGCGTCCTCGGGCGCGACGACCGCTTCGTCTACGACGACTACGAGTCGCCGTCCTTCAGCGAGTGGCTGCCGCGCTTCCGCTACGGGCGCAAGAGCGCCGAGCTCTTCGGCTACCTCGACCCCAACGCGCCCGAATACGAGGCGATCCGCAAGGAGGTCTGGGCCTGCAAGCTCGACCGCGCGAACATCCGCGAGAACGCCGAGAAGTACCTGCTAGACATCGGTGTCCCGCAGGCGCACATCGACGCGTTCCGCGAGATCATGCTAGAGAAGTGAAACGCCGCGGGGGCCGGGCCGGCTGCGCCGCACCGGCCGCCGCGTGAAAATGGTAGAAGGAAGACTCGAACGATGAACAGAACAACATCCCTTGCGGTCTGCTGCGTCCTCGCCGCGGCCTTCGCGTCCGGCGCGGACTGGGTCTACGACAACGGCACCTTCAGCGACGGCGTCTGGACGTTCAACGCCCAGCTCAGCGGAACGAAGGTGACGCTGACCGCCTTCACGCTCGGTCCGTCCACGGTGACGGAACTCGACTTCACGAAGCCGATCAAGGACGCGTCCGGCAATCCGCTCACGATTACGTATTTCGGCCGTCTGTTCGAAAGCCCGGGCAACACGGCGCTGCGGCCCTACGTCGGCGAGCTGAAGCTTCCCGCCTCCGGCTATACCGGAATCGGCCGCAATGCGTTCAGCCAGTGCCCCAACGCGACCGGCACGATTTCGTTCCCGGCTGAGCTGACCGGCCTCGAAGGCGAAAGCGCCTTCAACAACTCCCCCGGCATCACGATCGTCGGAAGCAGTTTCCCGGAAGGGCTGAAAACCATTACCCAAAATGCATTCAACAAGTGCAAGTTCCAGGGCGACGTCTACCTGCCCGGCGTGGAGAAGATCCAGCAGGGAGCGTTCGCCAATACGGACATCCGTTCCGTGGCCTTCGGCCCGGACCTGGCGTTGATGGAAAACTATCAATGGGGCGGCGCACTCGGCGCGTTCCAGAACTGCACGAGCCTTGAAAGTGTGTACATCGACCCGGCGTCATCGGTTACAATCACGCACGGGAATCTCTTTTCCGGGTGCACGTCCCTGACGGAGATCGACCTCTCGGGCGTCGTCCACATCGAGCAGAATGCGGACAGTCTGGGGCATTTCAGCCGTTGCACGAGTCTCCGCAAGGCCACGTTCGGCAGCACGCTCGACTATCTCGACGGGCGGCTCTTCAACGGCGCCACGAAGCTCGAGCAGGTCATCTTCAAGGGACCGCCCCCCACCACGATCGCGAACACGTATCTGCTCGGCGCCGGAAACGGCGGCGAGGTGACGACCTATGTCATCCTCGACCCCTACGCGACCGACTACGACTACGCGTCCGCCAAGGCCGCCTGGGACGCGCTCACGGCCGGCGGCGAGATCAACGCCGTCGACTCGACGTGGAAGGCCGACTACATCGGCGATGCGCCGGCGAGCACGCGGCATCTGCTCCTCTACGAGATCGAGCATGTCTCGATCGAGGCCGCGCGGGACGCGGACGAGGGCGAGGGCGTCGTCGGGACCTTCACGGTCTCGCGCCGAGCGGGAGAATCCGTGGCCGGCCCCCTCTCCGTGAGCTACACCGTCGGCGGAACGGCCCTCGCCGGGCAGACCTACGGCGCGCTTTCCGGCAGCGTGACGATCCCCGCGGGATCGACGTCCGGGACGATCGAGGTCGTGCCGCTCGACGACCCCGCCACGACCTCCAACACGACCGTCGTCGTGACGCTCTCCGACGGCGACTACGAAATCGTCCCGGGACGCAGGACGGCGACCGTGAACGTCATCAACGGCGCTTCGTTCCCGGGATGGAAATACACGATCACGGGTAACAACGCCGGCACGATGTCGAAGGACGGCTGGACGTTCTCCGCGACGCACAGCGGACGGGACCTCACCGTCGGGGCGGTGACGGCATGGCCCGCCGACATCTCCCCGCTCGACTTCTCCGCGATCGTCGCGGGTTCCGACGGCCACGCCTACACGATCGTCGAACTGAGGCCGACCGGGCTCGGCGTCGACGCCTCCAATTCGTCACTGTCCCCGACCGAGGCCGGCTCCCGCGTGGGACATCTCGTTCTGCCGGGCGATGGCCTGACAAGAATCGGGCCGTCGTGGGCGTTCGGCAAGTGCACCAACGCCTGCGGGTCGATCGTGATTCCGTCGACAGTCACCCAGATCGACGGCGGCGCATTCGCGAAGACCAAGATCGAGGGCGATCTGCATCTGCCGTCGCTGGTCAGGCTGGATACCGCGACGTTCTGGAATACGAAAATCACCTCCGCGACCTTCGGTCCCGCGCTGAAGGGAATTTCCGGCGCTACCGAGCGCGGCCCGTTCGCGGGCTGCACGTGCCTCACGAACGTCGTCTTCGACCCGGCCTCGAAAGTGGACTTCCAGGCGTATGGATTCACGTTCTGGAACTGTTCGGCGCTCACGGATCTCGACCTTTCCTGCGCCACGAATTTCGCGTGGGCGAGCGGTGTCGGCGCGCGCTTCCACGGCTGCACGTCCCTCACCAACATCACGTTCGGCACCGGGCTGACGAAGCTTCCCGCCACTCTGTTCAAGGATGCGACCGCCCTCCAGAGCGTCCACTTCAAGGGCCCGGCGCCCGAGATCGTCGGCGACGGCGGGCTCTTCACGGGCGTCGGTTCGTCGCAGACGATCAAGACCTACGTCCCGCTCCGGATGTCCGAGAAGGCGACGTTCGGGCAGACCTGGAAGAGCTATGCGGCCGGCGGCGTGCTGGACACGGCGAGCTCCCGCTGGAGGGAAGACCTGCTCGCCTCCGGCGACAACACCCGCTTCTACCTCCTGCTGGAGGACGCGCCTCTTCCGACCGTCATCGTCATCAAGTGATCGCCATGAAACCGAAAACCCGTCTCGTCCTCCTCGCGGCGCTGTCCGCCGGCTGCACCCTCGCGGCGGCCGAACCGATCGTTCCGAACTTCCCCTCGCGCGACGCGATGTGGTCGATGGCCGACGCGGGGCGCGAGAAGAACGCGTGCCGCGAGCGGATCTCGCTCAACGGCCTCTGGGCGTTCCAGGTCGACAACGAGGCGGAGGACGTCTCGTCCGCCCCGAAGGCGGCGGAGATGCCCCACTTCTTCAAGGTCCCCGGCAAGTGGCCGGAGGGCGGACGGCACGCGTCCGACGGCATGGCCGTCTACGACGCGTCGGGCGCCGACGTCTTCGGCTCTCAGGTCGACTCGATCAAGAGCGCGTGGTACGCGCGGACGGTGGAAGTCCCCGCGGACTGGGCCGGCCGGCGCGTGGTCCTCGGCTTCCGGTGGATCCCCGGCGCCGTGCTCGTCTACGTGGACGGCCGGCGCGCCGGCGAGGCGTTCTTCCCCGGGGGCGAGGTGGACCTCACGTCCGTCCTCGCGCCCGGGCGGCACGAGATCGCGTTCTTCACGTCGGCCAAGCTCCCCGAGCGCCTCGTGCAGGTCTTCGACGCGCCCGACCAGGCGCGCACCGTGACGAAGAAGGAGCTCGCGCACAAGGGCGTGAACGGCGACGTCTACCTCGCCGCGGAGCCGGCGGGCGTCCGGATCGACGACGTGCAGGTCCGCTCGCACGTCGCGGAGGGCCGGATCGAGTTCTCGGTCGGCTTCGCGGGCGAGGGGTCGCTCGATGCGACGGCCGTGGCCGACGTCTACGACGGCGGGAGGAAGGTGAAGACGTTCACGTCCAAGCCCTTCGCGGCCGCCGCCGGCGCGCGGCAGGTCTTCGGCGGCGAATGGAAGGACGCCAAGGTCTGGGACACGGACCGCCCGGAGAACGTCTACACGGTGCGCGTGTCGCTCGTGAAGGACGGCCGGGCCGCGGACGAGCTCTACGCCGAGGAGTTCGGCTTCCGCGAGGTGGCGGTCCGCGGGCGCGAGCTGCTGCTCAACGGCAGGCCGGTCCACCTGCGCCCCGAGTATTCGTGCATGAACGGCGCCTCGGCCGTGGCGAACGACGAGGCCGAGGAGGCGTTCCGCAGGATGCGCGCCTACGGGTTCAACGCGGAGATCGACGGCACCTACGGCTTCTCGGAGGGCGGCAACGCGGACTTCGAGTTCTCGCTGCGCGCCGCCTCGAAGGTCGGCATGCTCTCGGTGATGGGCCTGCCGCACCCCTGCGAATACGCGCCGCCCGACAAGCCGCTCGACTGGCGGCTCAAGGGCGCCTACGAGAACCTCGTCCGCTACGAGGTGAAGCGCCTCCAGAACATCCCGGGGCTGATCCTCTGGTCGTCCACGCACAACCAGACCGGCTACGAGTCCGACCAGAACCCGGAGATCATGACCGGGCGCGAGGAGGACGTGCCGAGCGGCATCGTGAACTGGCGCCGGCGCTTCCGCGAGAACTCCAAGGAGGTCGACCGCCTCCTCGCCGAGGTCGACCCCGGCCGCCCGATGTACCACCACGAGTCCGGCCGCAACGGGCGCTTCTACACGCTCAACTGCTACCTCGACTGGGCGCCCGTGCAGGAGCGCAGCGACTGGCTCGAGACGTGGGAGGAGAAGGGCGTGATGCCGCTCTTCATCGTCGAATGGGGCGCGCCGCACATCGCGTCGTGGGCGAGCTACCGCGGCGAGGAGAACGGCCGCAACATCTGGAGCTCGTGGGGCGGCTGCAAGTGGCCCTTCATCGACGAATACAACGCCGCCCTGCTCGGCGAAGAGGCGTTCCACTCCAACCCCCTCAAGCGCCGCTCGCTCGAGCTGGTCGGATACCACTGCAAGGGCAACAAGGACGTCTACTACGGCGCGTGGGACGGCGTCACCACGAAGGAGGATGACATGAAGAGGGTCATGTCGGCGTTCCTCCGCCGCAACGTCCGCGACATGCGGGCGCGCGGCGTCACGATGCTCCTGCCGTGGGACATGACGACGACGCACTTCGCGTGGCCGGAGGGCCCGCGCGAGCGGAAGGTCCGCCCCGACCCGCTCGCCGGCATCAAGGCGTTCGGCGCCGTGCGGAGCGACTACACGCTGGGCCTCCTCAACGTCGGCGGGCGCGTCCCGACGGCGAGCGGCGAGACGATCGTCGCGAACTACGCCGACCTGCTCGGCTGGATCGCCGGGCCGGGGCGCGAATTCACGACCGTGAACGACTCGTACCAGGCGGGCGAGACGGTCGAGAAGTCGCTCGTGATCGTCAACGACCAGCGCCACGACCGGACCGTCAGCTGGGCCTGGAAGGCCGGCGAGACGAAGAAGTCCGGCAAGGTCGTCGTGAAGGCGGGCGGCACGGCGCAGGTCCCGGTGTCGTTCGTCGCCGACGCCTCGACGACGCAGCTCGTCGCGGCCTTCCTCTGCAAGGAGGCGGACTGGAGCGCGCGCGACGCCTTCCCGCTGCGCGTCGCCGCCGCGAAGCCGGCGACGACCGTGAAGTCCGTCGCGCTCTTCGACCCGGAGGGGACGGCCCGGCCGCTTCTCAAGGCGCTCGGCGTCCGCGCGAGCGACGTCTCCGCCGCGGCGGACCTGCCGAAGGGCGGCATCCTCGTCGTCGGCCGCAACGCCTACCCGAAGCTTCCGTTCGACCTCGCCGCCGCCGCGAAGGCGGGGACGCGCGTCGTGCTCCTGGAGCAGGACGCCGCCACGCTGAAGAAGCTCGGCTTCCGCGTTCAGGAGCACGCGCTGCGCACGCTCTTCCCGAACGACGCCGCGTTCGAGGGGCTCGACCTCGCCGACTGGCGCGGGGCGGCCACCTCGCTGCCGTGGTTCCTCGGCGTGGACCGCAACAGCAGCGAATTCCCGCGAACCGACTGGGAGGGCTTCTCCAACACGCGCGTCTGGCGCGCGGGCAACCGCGGCTCGGTCGCCTCGGTGCTGCCCGAGAAGCCGGCGCGCGGCGACTACCGCGCGCTCGCGAGCGGCGGCTTCGACCTGCAGTACGCGCCGCTCATGGAATACGCCGCGCCCGGCGTCCGCGTGATCCTCTCCCAGCTCGACCTCTGCGGGCGCCTCGCGGGACGCGACGGCGCGCCGATCGTCGCCCCCGAGGCGACCGCGGCGCTCGCGCGGATCCTCGACCACGCCGCGCGCCCGCTCCCGCCGGCCCCCGCCAAGGTCCTCGTACTCGAGGGCGGGTCGAACGTGGCGACCGCGTTCGGCGAGCTCGGCATCCCGTTCGAGAAAGTCGGCGCGGCGGGCGACGCCGCGCCGGGCGACGTTCTCGTGCTCGGCCCCGACGCCAACGCGGGCGACGTCACGGCGCTCGTCGAGTCGGGCGTGAAGGTCCTCGCGCTCGCGCTCGGCGGCGAGGAGACGGCGCGGACCTTCCCGTCCGCGAAGGCGACGCAGCGCGCCTGGGAGACGTATCCGGACTACAACGCGCTCGTCGGGAAGGAGCCGCTGCTCTCGGGCGTCTCCAACGCCGACCTGCAGTGGCTGATGCCCTCCTGCATGGCGCACCTGGCGTCGTTCGGCGGCGGCGACGTCCTCACGGTCGCGCACGCCGGCAGGGGCGTCTTCGTCTACAGCGGCATCGCACCCTGGCGCTTCCCGACGGACGCGCTGGCGGTGCGGCACAACCGCCGCCGCTCGCAGGCGCTCGCGACGCGCCTCGTCGCCAACCTCGGCGGCGCGGCGTGCGACGCCTTCCCGGGCTCCGGCGCGGCCCTCTACGCCGACAAGCCCCTCGCGACGGACGACCCCTACCGCTACTTCCGCTGGTAGGGGCGCGCCCGCGGCGCGTCCTCCTTCGGGCCGCCGCGAAATTGCCGGAACGCCCTACAGGCCGAGCTCGCCGTCCTGGAGCGAGATGCAGAGGGACCAGCAGAGGTTCATCCACCCGTTCTCGACGCGGGCGAGGATGCGGTTGCGGCCCTTCTCCAGGCGGATGCGGCGGTAGCCCTCGTCGATGCGCCAGCTCTTGAGCTTGTTGGACGAGCCCCACACCGGCACGTCGTTGATCCACACGTCGCTGCGGTCGTCCGAGCCGATGGCGATCCAGCGCTCGCACGCGACGTCGCAGAAGACCTCGGCGTAGGCGTACCAGATGCCGTACTCCTCGGCGTTGGGCGGGATCGCCGCCGCGCGGGTGTCCCCCTCCCACGACTGGCGGGGCGCCGCGTTGCGGGTCTGCATGAACTCCCATTGGATCGTCCGCCCGTCCTTGCCGACGTAGGTCGCGTCGAGGTCGACGACCGACTCCGGCGGGAACTTACGCCGGATGTTGACGCGGTCGGGGTTCGGGAACGGCCCGATCGTGTACCAGTCCTGCACGTACATCCACTTGGAGGGGGTTCCGCCGGAGGTCTCGTCCGGTGCGAACCGGATGACGTTCCCCGCCGCCAGGTTGCGCTTCTTGGGGTCGGGCGGCTCGAGCGCGCCGAGGACCTGGCGAAGGGCCTCGGACGCCTCCTGCGCCTTCTTCGCCTCCTCCTTGGCCTTCTCGGCGTCGGCGGCCTCCGCCTCGGCGGTGTTCTTCGCGACCTCGGCGGCGTCCTCCATGACCTTGGTGAGGTCCTTGGCGCGGTCCTCCTCGCTCTCGGCGGCCGCCTCGGTGATGGCGACCTGGAAGTCGGCGGCGGCGGCCATCTCCTCGAGCCGCTGCTTGCGCGCCTCCTCGCGGTCGCGCTCCTCGAAGTCCTTCTCGGTCATCCACTCGATCGTCTTCGGGGACGTGTTCTGGACCATGTCTTCGGCGCTCTTCTGGTCGGGCTGAACGATCTCGAGCGCCTCCTCCATCATCGCGACGACGGTCTCGACGATGTTGTTCGCCTCGCGGACGACCTCCGTCTGCGCGACCTTCTGCGCGTCGAGCGCCTCCTTGGTGCGTGGCGTGTCCTCGAGCGCCGCGCGGTCGGCCTCGAGGCGAACCGCCCGGGCGACGTCGGTGATCTGCTGCGCGGACTCGAAGTCCATCCGGCGGTCGATGGCGGTCTGCGTGGCCTTGATGTCCTTGTAGGACTCGGTGATGGCGACCTCGATCTCCTTCGCGAGCTCGTACGCGTCGGCGAGCTCCATCGCGGTGGCGTCCTTCGTGACGAGGGCGTTCTCGGCGCGTGCCACGGGAGCGAGCGGAACGGGATCGGGCTCGTCGTTCTCGAGGATTGTGCGCAGGAGCGCGAGGCGCGCGGCGATGTCGTCCTGCGCCTGCGAGGCGCGCCTGAGCTTGTCGACCTGCTCGGCGTTGACGTTGCGCCTGCGGATGTTCTCGAGGTTCTGGACCCGCGTCTGGCGGTTGCCCAGCTCCTTCTCGCCGTCGGCGATGCGCTTGCGGCCGTCCTCGGCGGCGCGGATGCTCCGGTCGAGGCGGAACTTCTCGCGGTCGGCGCGCTTCCGCTGCGAATCGGCCTCGCTGCCCTTCTCGGAGGCGAGACGGCGGGCGTCGCGCGCCTTGGCGTCGAGCTCCTTGGCCCGCGCGGCGGCGTCGTCGGCCTTCTTCCTCTGCTGGGCGATCCGCTCCTCCGTCTCGCGGATCTTCCGCTCGAGGTCGTCCACCTCGTCGGCGGACGCGAGGCCCGCCGAGAGCGCGAGGGCGGCGGCGGCGAGCGCCGCGAAAAACGCGCGCACCCCCATCAGGCGCCCCCCTTCTTGGCGGCCTCGGCGGCGGCGCGCGCCTTCTTGGCCTTCTCGAGCGCGGCACGGGCGTCCTTGAGCTCGCGCTCGAGGCGGGCGGCCTCCTCGCGCGAGGCCTTCGCCTCGGCGTCGGCCTTCGCGCACTCCTCCCGGAAGCGCTTCTCGTCGGCCTTCGCGGCCTCCTGCTCCTTTGCGGCCTTCTCGCGCAGCTTCGTGGCGTCGGCGAGCTGGGCCTCGGCGTCCTTGCGCTCCGCCTCGGCCTTCTCGACGCCCTCCCGCTGGCCGGCGAGCCACTTCTCGTGGCCCTCGAGCTCGAGCGTGCGCGAGCGCACCTCGGACATCTTGAGGCCGATCTCGGACGCCTCCTTCTGCGCCCGGTTCTGCATCGTGGCGGCCTCCATCTGGGCGTCGCGGACCTTCTCGGACGCTTCGGCCGTCTTGCGGTAGCCGGCGAACCCGGCCTGCGTCTGGATGCGGTCGAGCGCGTTGCCGGCGCGCGCCTGCGCGTCGGCGATCTTCTCGCCGTCCTCGCGGACGAGGTACTCCGCGGTATGCTGCAGCCACCGGGAGCGCTCCTCGTCCATGAGGTCGAGCCCCTCCTCGGCGAACATCCTCTCGACCTTGCCGATCACCGGGGCCTGCTCCGCGAGCGCGGCCTTCTGGGCCGCCTCCGCCACGTCGAGCTCGCGGAGCATCGCCTGCTTGACGTCCTCCGCGGATTCGCCGGCGAAGGCGTCGTAGTCCCGCTGGAGCTGCTCCTTCATGAGGTCCATGTTGTGGAGCACGGTCTTGAGGGCCTCGAGCTGGCGCAGGAGCTCGTTCACGCGCGCCTGCGAGAGCGCGTCGGAGATCTGCTCGATGCGCTCCGGGGGCAGGTGCTCGGCGGGGTTCTTCTTCTTGCGCTCCGCGATGAGGCTCCGCGCCGGCGTCATCCAGACGATCGCGGCGACGAGCGCGACGTGGAACGCGACCGAGGCGGCGTTCCACAGCATCTCCCTGCGGCGCCGGACCCTCTCGCGCTCGCGGATCTCGTCGGCGAAGCGGGCGTCGTTCATTTCCTCAGCCCGTCGGCGGTGTGGATCCCGACGACCGTGAGGCCCTCGTGGCGCGAGGCCTCGAGCACCTGGACGATGGAGCGGAACGGCGCGAAGACGTCGCCGTCGATCCGGATGCGGCGGTCGGGATTCTCCTTCGCGGCGTCCTGGAGCGCGGCGCGGAGGCCCGCCGGGCCGACCGGCTTGGAGTTGACGTAGAGGTCGCCCTTCGAGTCGACCGAGACGGTCACCAGGTCGGGCGCGGCCTTGACGTCCTGCGCGACGTCCGCCTCGGGCAGCTCGAGCGGGACCTCCTTCTCGATCTTCTTGAGCTGGCTGGAGACCAGGAAGAAGATGAGCATCAGGAAGATGCAGTCCATCATCGAGGTGAGCTGGACCTGCGGCTTCTCGTCCTCGTCGTATTTCGCGGCCATGGCGCGCCTACCCCCTGAGGAAGAGCCGGTTGACGATCTCCGCGACCTCCTCCTCGAGGAGGACCGCGAAGAAGTTGAGGCGCTTCTTCACCAGGTCGAAGGCGAAGAGGCACGGCATCGAGACGGCGAGGCCGGCGACCGTCGTGACGAGCGCCTTGCCGATGTCGTCGGCGAGCACGGACGCGTCGCCCATCTCGCCCATCGCGGCGACGGTGCCGAACGCGCCGAGGAGGCCGACGACGGTGCCGAAGAGCCCGAGCAGCGGCGAGAGCGTCGCGGCGGTCGAGATCATCGAGGCCCTGCGGTTCTCGAGGCGCAGCTCGCGGGCGAGCTTGTCCTCGGCGATCGTCTTGGCCTCCTGCCAGCCCGCCTTGTCGCGGTGGCGGAGGATCGTCTCGACGACGCGGGCGAGGATCGACCCGGACTTGCGGCAGAGCGCGGCGACCTCGTCGAACCGGCCGGCCTTCCAGAGCTCGACGACCCGGTCGGAGAACCCGTCGGGCGCCATGCGCGAGCGGCGCAGGTTGCAGAAGCGCTCGAGCGCGCAGCCGAGGCCGAGCACGGACAGCAGCGCGATGAAGTACATCGTGTTGCCGCCCTGCTCCCAGTAGATGCGCCACCGCTCCGCGCCGGAGAGCTCCTTGTCGCCCTCGGCCGCGGCCCCTTCGGCCGCCGGTGTCTCCTCGGCCGGCTGGACCGCTTCCGCCGCCTCGGCGGCCGCCGGCGCGGCGGCTTCGGGCTCGGCCTTGGCCGCCTCCTGCGCCCACGCGGCCCTTAGGAACAGCACGCCCGCCAGCGCGAGCGCCGTCATTGCCAGTCTCGTCTTCATGTCGTCCGGTTTCCGTTCTCCGTGTCAGGCGGGCGGCCTCCGACGCACGGAGCTGCCGCAGACACGCTGAATGAACAATATTGTAGGAAATACGTAGAGTCAAGACAAGTGGAATCGTTCCGACCGCCTGTCGGGATCCATTTTACCACCACAAGCCGCGTCGACGTAGGGGTGGCGGTGCGACGGGCGTTCTGGTAGACTCCGCGCCATGAACGACACGAACACCGCCGGCGGCGAGCCGGCCCGCCCCGTCCCGGACTCCCGCGCCGCGCGCGTGGAGCGAATCGTCGCCGAGCGCGACCTCGACTGCGACTTCTCCAAATTCGACTGGGGCGGCTCCCGCTGGCGCGCGAAATGGATCCGCGCCGCGGGCGACGCCGGCGCCGCCCCCGGCGTGTGGGCGTTCCGCCGCCGGTTCCGCCTCGAGCGGGACGCCGAGATCCTCCTGCAGGTCACGGCCGACCAGCGCTACGACCTGTGGGTCGACGGCGCCTGGGCCGGCTTCGGCAGCGAGCGCGGGCTGCACAACTCGTGGTTCTACGAAACCTACCGGGCGCGCCTCGCGGCCGGCGAGCACACGATCGTCGCGCGCGTCTGGTGGCCCGGCCGCGGCACCCATCTCCAGCACGCCGGCCACGCGACGGCGGACCGCCCCGGCTTCCTCCTCCACGCGAGCAAGCCGTTCGACGAGCTGCTCGACACCGCGCCGGAGACGTGGGAGGCGCTGCCGCTCGCGGGCTACTCGTTCTACAACCCCTACGACCAGGTCCAGGGCGCCTACCTCGCCGTCGGCGCGCGCACGCGGCTCGACGGCCGCGCGCACGCCTGGGGCTTCGAGCGCGGCGAGGGCGAGGGCTGGGCGCCCGCGACCGAGAACGGCCTCGCGACCCGCTTCCGCGCGGCGCCGAACGACATCGACGACTGGCACAACCTCACGCCCGGCACGCTCCCGGAGATGCGCCAGTCGTTCCCGCGGCGCGGGGCCGTGCGCTTCGCCGCGGCGGTGCCGGAGGGCAAGGCCGGCGCGCCCGGCGGCGCGCTCG
>CACWKU010000033.1 GCA_902761575.1 uncultured bacterium | reverse complement strand
CGGCCGCGACGGGGGGTGCGGCGGCGGCGGTTGGGGCAACCCCGGCCACGGAGTGCCCGGGCAGGGCTACGACTCGGTGGCGGACTCCGGTCCCGGCGCGGGCGGCGGCGCGGGCGGCTCGCCCGTCGCGGCGAACGTCGGCGACGGCAGCGGCGGCCAGCACCAGACCGACGGCGGTCCGGGCCGCGCGAGCGACATCACGGGGACGACGGAATACTACGGCCCCGGCGGCGGCGGCGGCGGATACAACGGCCTCGGCGGCTCCGGCGGCGACCAGACGACGCTCGCGACCGAGGGCTGGATCTGGGGCTGCGGCTGGAGCCACAACGGCGCCCAGACCGACGCGCAGATGACCGCGAACGGCCAGAAGCAGGAGGGCCGCGACGGCTACGGCGGCGGCGGCGGCGGCAGCTCGAACACGCACTACGCCGGCGGCATGGGCGGGAGCGGCGCCGTGATCGTCCGGCTCGCCAACGTCCTCACGTCGCCCGATCCGATGGTCGGCGTCAAAACGCTCGACCTCTCGTGGTTCTCCGTCGGGGTCCCCGTGACCGTCAGTTTCGCGGGCGCCGGCTCGACGAGCGGCGACGTGGCGCTTTCGCTCCAGCTCTCCGGCGACGCCGCCGACTTCGGCGCGGACGGCTCGTTCGCCGGGACCGAGACGCTCCTCGACGCGCACTTCTTCGGCAGCGCCGTCTTCACGGTCGCGGACCTCAAGCCGGCGCACGGCTACTTCCTGCGCGTCGTGGCCCGCAACGACGCGGGCGGCGCGGCATGGACGGCCGTCGTCCCGTTCTCGACGCTCGCCCAGGCGGAGCCGCAGTGGGTCGCCTCGGACGGCCGCAAGGCGGAGGATGGTCTCCTCATGTACCGCGACAACACGGCGGGCTTCCGCGACTGGTCGGAGCCGGCGGACGGCTTCTACGTGGCGCGGGAGACCTTCACCGCCGGCCTTTCGAATCACGGCGGCGGCAAATACGGCATCGTCTACGTCGCGCCGGACGGCACGCAGTGGAAGTTCCCGAGCAATGTCTCCGACTGGTACGACACGTGGATGTGGATGGAGGCGGGGCGCCAGTACAACTTCTTCGCGGGCAAGTTCGCGGACAACCTCCGCTTCTACCTCGACGGCCAGCTCTTCTACACACAGGCGAGCTACGACCGGGCGGCCGTCTTCTCGACGACGCCCGACGAGACTGGCTGGCGCCACGTCCGGATCTGGTTCGGCGGTTCGGGCGGCAACAACGGCGCCTGGGGCAGTTTCGCCTACGGCTTCGGCTGGAACGTCGACGGCGCGACGACCGTCTCCGGCCAGCCCGGCACGGCCGACTGGTCCATGTTCGGCATCGACGACGGCGCGATCCTCAAGACCATCAAGCCCGGGCGCGAGGTCTCGATCGCGGGCTACGCGCCCGACGGCGACGACCTCGTCTTCTCCGTCGCGCTCACGTCCGGCGAAGCGGCGTCGGTCGGCGCCGTCTGGGGCCCGGCGTATCCCGCCGATCCGGACGACACGAACGCGTGGGCGACCGCGGCCGCCGTCGGCGCGGCCGGCGCCGCCGCGCAGACTCTCTCCGCGACCGTCCCCGCCTCGGCCAAATACGCCCGCTTCTACGCGGTGCAGCAGGACGGCACGCTCTGCTGGTCCCCCACGGCCCAGATCGACCTCTCGGCCGTCTCCATTTCAGCCCTCGGCGCGACCGCCGACGGCGACACGGGCACGTTCTCCGTCCGCGTCGGATCCGTCGGCACCGGCACGTTCTCGCTCGCGCTCGAGCTCGCGGACAACGCCGCGATGACGGGCGCGCGCTCGATCGCAATCGACGCCGCCTCGCCCGGCGACTACGCCGTGACGACGAACGTCGCCGCCGGCGCCACGACCTACTACCGCTTCGTCGCCACGACGACGAACGGCGGGCACGACCAGACCACCGTCGGGTCCGTCGCCACGCTCGCCGGAACGGTCCTTCCCGAGAATCCGTCCGTTACCGCGAACAACCGCACCTTCATCGTCTCGATGCCCTCCCTTTCGTTCGGAGCCGGCGTGCAGAGCTTCCACTTCCTCTACGGTCCGACGACCGACGAATCGGAGTGGGAGGAGGATCCGTCCGTCGTCGTCGCCCCGCGCCTCGCGGGCGGCTACGACGTTTCGTTCGCGCGCCCCGAGCTGCCGGCGACGTGGTATTTCCGACTCGTCTCGGTGAACGTCGCGCCCGGCGGCACGGCGTGGACGAACCAGACCGCCGTCCTCTCCGGCACGACGAAGGACGACGTCACCTACACGTGGAAGAAGGACGTTCCCGAAGGCTCGTGGACGAACGCGGCCTGCTGGACCATCACCTCGTTCGACGGACTTGGCACCGGCTTCCCGAGCAACACAAGCTGCAAGGTCGCCTTCCACGGCAACACCTCGGCGACGATCCACGTCCCCGCCGGCTCGTACCCGACGGCCACCTACTCCCTGAGCGCCGACGGCTCGCACATCGTTCTCGTCGGCGAGGGGCGGGACGTCTCCGTCCTCTCCGGCGACGGGTACGGCGGCACCTGGCGCGGCGAGACGTTCGAGGTGCGCGCGATGACGGTGATGGAGCGAGACCGCTTCGACAACACGATCGGCGAATACGGCGACGGCCGCGAGAGCACGAACGCCGTATTCCGCGTGGCCGACGGCGGATACGTCCACATGGGGGGGAGCTACCAGAACATCCGCGGCACCAACGCCGCGATCCGCGTCGAAGGCGGCTCCGAACTCTACATGGGCGAACTCAACCCGATCCGGTTCAACGGGGCGGGGGAGACGCTGTTCGTCGACGACTCGATCTACACCGCAGGCCTTATCCTGGTCGACGCCATCTCCTCGCTCGGCCCGCAGACCGCGCGCTTCGCCGGCAACGGGGCCAGGATGACGGTCGTCTCCGGCCTCTTCGCGGACGCCACGGACCGCGCGGCCGTCCACGACTTCACGCTGCTCTTCGAGCCTGCGTCCGGCGGCTACACGAACGGGCCGGTGGTCTTTTCCTCCTCGACGGGCTCCTCCTCCGCTCCGCTCGGCAAGATGCGCAACGAGGGCAGCACGGCGAAGTTCCGCGTCGTCGTCGACCCGATCCACATGAAGACCGCGTCGGCGAAGACGGCGCGCGGCTTCGCGGTCGCCTGGAAGGCCGGCATCGATCCGGTCGGCGTGGAGCTCGTTCCAGGCGACGGCTACACGCTGCGCTTCACCTACGGCTGGGACGACGAGACGAACCTCCCGCTCGACCTCGACGCGCCGGCGAACGAAGGCGACCTGCCGACGGGCGTCTGGTTCGTGGCCCCGAGCAACAACGGGCCCCCTCGGCGCCTGGGGCGGGGTGGCGGCATGCCGCCCCCCCGCCACGGGCGTATGCGAGTCGGCCCTGTGGCCCGCGCGTCGCGCGGGCCGCTTCGCGTCATCCGGGCGCGCCGGGCACGCTTCGTCGGCGCGCAGCGCCGGCCCCCTCCCTGAGTGGGCTCCCGGCGAAGCCGGGTGGGGGAGTCATTCAGCATTCAGCATTCAGCATTCAGCATTCAGCATTGACCGAGACCCCCTCAGGCTCGCTTCGCTCGCCAGCTCCCCCAACGGGGAGCCGTGCCCGAGCGGAGCGCGGGCACGCGCCGAAGCGCCGGGCGGACCGCGGCGCGGCGACGCCGCGCCGACGGTCCGCCCTACCTTCCTTTCCGGAAGGACGATGGCGAAGCGCCGAACTTGCGCCGGAAGAGGTGCGCCAGGCTGCTCGCGTCGCAGATGCCGCACGCGGAGGCGATCTCCTCGCACGGGAGCGACGTCGTCCGAAGCAGGTCCTTCGCGCGGGCGAGGCGCTCGTCCAGGATCGCCTCGCCGATGGGAACGCCCGTTTCCGCACGGAAGCGCAGCTCGAGCGTCCGGCGCGAAACGCCCAGGGATTTCGCCAGCTCGGTGACGGGAATCCGCTCCCCGATCCGCGCCGCGACGGTCGCCCGCACTTTCGCGACGAGCGGGTCGCGCCCGATGAAATGCGCGGTCGAGGCGCGCGCCTCGACGCGCACGCCCCCGAGGATGATCCGCTCCGGCGCCCCCGGCCGGCCGCGCATCGCGGCGTCCAGCGCCGCCGCCGCCGCCTGGCCCGCCTCCTCGCCGCCCATCGCGACGCTGGAGAGTGCCGGGAGCGCGGTCTCGCACCGCAGAAGGTCGTTGTCGATGCCCAGGACGGCGACGTCCTCCGGGACGTTGAGCCCCGCGATCCGGCAGGCGGCGAGAACCCGCCGCGCCTCGACGTCGTACGCGCCGAGCACCGCGAGCGGCCGCGGCTGCGCCGCGAGCCATGCCGCGAGATGGCGGTGGCGGGACGTGAGGTCGACCCCGGACGGGGGGCGGTAGACGGCGCAGGCCATTCCGCGGGCCGCCAGTTCGCGGCAGAACGCCTCCCGCCGCTCGTTCGCCCAGGGCATGGAACGCGGGGGCTCCACGAAGGCGCAGTGCTCGAACCCCCGTTCGCGAAAGTGCTCGGCGGCCAGCCGCGCGACGGATCCGGCGTCGAGGATCAGCTCCACCGTCCTGCGCACGCGGAGCGCCTTACGATGCGGTCGGCGGGCGTTCCAGCGCCCGGCGACGATAGCCCCGTCGAAGACCATACCCGTCGAAAACGAATCGATCTGGCCGCGGTCGATCGACACCAGGGACCAGTCCCGGGCGTCGCGGACGAATCGCAGGATGCCGTTCAACGCGTCCCGCATGACGCAGGAGCCCGCGTCGATGTCGAGAACCACTTGGAACGGCCGGGACGGATTCTTCTTCATGTCGCGCGATTCTAGCGCCATTTTCGTCGGAAGGCAAGACAAATTGCAAAATCGAACAAGTCAATTATTGCGTCTTTACGCATTGTCCGCCCATGGGGATTTCGCTATACTTCTCCATGATACCCGCGCGCACATGCCACGGGTCCCGGTCGAATTCGAGAATCCAGACATGAAAGCATTCCAGAGGTTCTGTCCGCTCGCCGCGTTCGCGGCCTGCCTTGCCTTGTCCATCCCCGCCGCCGCCGCGCCGTTCGCGGAATGGCTCCGTGTCCCGGTCCCCGGCGGCGGGACGGTCGAGATCTGGGGCGAGGGCGACGAATACGACGCCTGGTTCGAGACCGCCGACGGCCTCGCGCTGCGCGTGAACGACGCCGCCGGCCGCTACGAATACGTCGATCTCGACGAAACGACAGGCGCCTTCGTCGGCACGGGGATCCTCCTCGGCGACGAGGCCGGCAACGAGGCCCGCCTCGCGGCGCTGCCGCGCGGCATCCGCGACACGTCCGAGGCCCACCGCCGCGCGGTCGAGGAGCGCATCGCCGAAATGCAGAAGGTCCTGCGCGACGACGAGCGCTGGGCGGAGGCGAAGAAGCGGGGCGCCGAGCGGGCCGCGATGCTCGAGAAGGCCGCGGCGGGGAAGGTCGATCCCGATTCGCCGGAGTTCACGCACGCCACGTCCGGGCGCTACGTCGGCGTCACGATCCTCGTCGACTTCCCGATTCTCGACGCCGCGGGCAACGTCACCAACTCCTGGAGCAAGACCTACAGCACGAAATACAACGTGAACGCCGTCGACGCAATGATGAACGGCGAGAACTACACGACCGACGGCAGCATCGCCTCCATGCACGACTATTGGGCGACCGTCTCAGACGGCGCGGTCGATTACTCGAACGTGGTCATCGACTGGGTCATGGCCCCGCACCCGCGCGAGTACTACAACGACACGAGCGCGAGCAGCGGAACGTGCGGCGTGAAGCTGATCCGGGACATCCTCACGGTGATCGCCAACGACCCGGACTTCAACACCAAGTACCTGCCCAAGCTCCAGCAGGCGACCCTCTCCGGCACGTACGCCCACGCGCTCAACGTCATCTACGCCGGCCCCGATTCCGGCACGTGGGCCAAGGGCCTCTGGCCGCACCGCTGGTCGGCCTCCTTCACGGAACTCTACTGGACGATGCCGGACGGGACGCGGGCCCGCTTCTACGACTACGAAATCACCAAGGCCTCCAACAGCCTCTACAACGACACGCTGCTGCACGAGAACGGCCACATGATCTGCGGCTTCCCGGATCTCTACGCGGCCTCCCATTCCGACGGATACGGAGTCGGCGGCTACTGCCTGATGTGCTACCACAGCTCCGGCCCCGCCGTTTGCGCGCCGCTTCGCGTCGGCGCCGGCTGGGCCACGCCCAAGACGCTTCCCGCGCAGGGGTGGGTCACCGTGACGAGCGACCGCAAGGACGTCTGGAAGTTCGCGAACCCGAACAACTCCTGGGAGTTCTTCATGTTCGAGAACCGTCAGAAGAAGGGGCTCGACAAGGGCATCGCGGGATCCGGCATCCTCATCTGGCGCGTCGACGAATCGTATTCCAACAACCAGTATCCGTCCTCGACGATCCGGAACAACTTCACCGGACACCCCGCCACCAACCGCTGGGCGCAGTATCTCTCGCTCGAGCAGGCCGACGGCCGCTACGACATCGAGCGCGGGTCGAGCTCCTACGGCGATTCGACGGACCCGTGGTACGCCGGAAACTCCGCCGGGCCCACCACCACCATGCCCGGGGCCGGCTGCACGGGCGTCTTCGACTACAACTCCGCCGCCTGCTCCCGATGGAAGAACGGTTCGGATTCCGGGCTCAAGCTTTCGCACTTCTCCGCGAACGGCGACACGATGACGTTCTTCGTCGGCGATCCGTCGACCTGGCCGGAGCCGTTCGTCGACATCCGGCTCAAGTCTGCGGCCGGCGAGGCGGCGACGTTCACCGCGCTGGTCGAGTCGTGGGGCTCCGGCGCAAGCTCCGCCGACGTCTACGCCGAGATCGGCTCGGACGCGGCCTTCACGCAGACGCTCTCCTCCACGAAGATCGGGACGATGACGCAGCTCAACACGAGCAGGGACTGGCAGATCGACGGGCTGACGATCGGCACGCCGCACTACGTCCGCCTCAAGCTGAAGAACTCCGCCGGCGAGTTCGTCTCGCCCGTCGCGACGCTCGACTTCGCGCCCGACGAGAACATCCCGCCCGCGGTCGACGCGCCGCAGGTCCTCTTCTGGCAGACGCCCGGCAACCCGAAGAACTGGTTCGTGGCGACGGACAAGACGCACAAGGGCTCCACGTCCGCCAAGTCCGGCAAGATCACGCACAACCAGACCACGACGCTCAACGCGACGGTCACGGGCCCCGGCACGTTCTCGTTCTGGTGGAACGTGAGCTCGGAGAGCGCCAGCTTCGACTGGCACGCCTACACGACGTCCTGGGACCCCGCCACGACGAACAAGATCGGCGGCACGTCGGTGAACTGGGCGCAGGTGACGCTCCAGGTCCCCGCCGGCAGCCAGACGATCTCCTGGAGCTACCGCAAGGACGGCAGCGTGGACGGCGGCTCCGACTGCGCCTGGCTCGACGACGTCGTCTGGCGCCCGGACGCGGCCGCGCCGGTCCTGACCGCCGCGGCCGCCGGCGACGCCGGCGTCTCGGCGGTCGACGTGGCGTGGACGCTCGAGAACCTCTCGACCGGCGCGACGAGCTGCGACCTCTTCCTCGAGTACTCGACCTCGTCCTCGTTCCCGTCCGCCTCGACGACGACCGTCCCGATCGGCTCCGCGACGGACATGGCGTCCGGCACCTGGACGCTCACCGGCCTCGCCGCCGGCACGACCTACTACGTCCGCGCCAAGGGCGTCAGCAACACGAACAAGACCGGCTATTCCGAGCCGTTCACGGTCGCGACCGCCAACCCGGCGTTCCCCGACTTCGCGTTTTCCGTCGCACCGTCCGAAACGGTCACGCGCGGCGTCGTCACGATCGACGTCTCGTCCTTCGGCACCGGCGCCTCGTCCGGCACCGCGACGATCGAATACGCAACCTCGTCCGACTTCGCCGGCGCGAAGACGGCGACCGCCTCCCTGACGCACACCGGCGCGACGTCCGTCACGCTCGCGCGCCTCTCGGCCGGCACGACCTACTACGTCCGCGTGACGGTCCGCAACAGCCAGAACAAGTCCTTCACGCGCGGCCCGAAGACGTTTGCGACCGCCGATCCCGGCTTCTACCAGCCCGGCCTCGCGCAGGTTCGCTACGGGTGCATGGGCAGCTCCTACCCGGACTTCACGGTCACCGTCGCGAACAACGCGTCGACCTACGCGATCGAGCGCACCCCCGGCCCGATCATGGCCGACATCACGGGGAGCGGGCCGTCCACCGTCAACCCCTACACCGGCACGACGTGGAAGTGGTCAAACAACTCGACCTTCTACTACGAAGGCGAGATGTTCTTCAAGGGCGGCGTCGCCTACAACTTCTTCCACTACGTCGACGACGGCGTTGCGATCGAGCTCGACGGCGAGTGGTTCACGCGCCAGAGCGCGTCCAACGTCTCGGGCTACACCGCCGGCGCGACGGTCGCGAGCAAGACCTTTGCGACGGACGGCTGGCACCCGATCCGCATCTGGGTCTACGACTGGACCGGCAGCAGCGGCTACTGCACGCGGAGCTACAACCCCGGCATGGGCATCGGCTGGAACACCAACGGCTGCACGACCGCGAACGCCGCCAACAACGCCAACTGGTCCACGCTGCGCGATCCGGGCGACGCCTCGCTCCTGCGCACGCTCTCCGGCGCCGAGCTGCCGTCGTTCGTGACGCTCAACGACGACCTGACGATCGCGGGCACGACGCTCACCGGCTCGCTTCACACCGACGGCGTCGAGGACGGCTGCACGATCACGCTTTACGCCGGCCAGTCCAACGCCGGCTCGAACACCGTCGGCTGGGCGCAGTCCCACGTCGTCGGGACCGTTCCCTCCGAGTCCTACGACCTGCCGTTCCAGTGGGACGACTTCTGCGACGCGGGCGACGTCTCCGGCTGGTTCGTCATCGCCCGCATGACGAACCCCTCCGGCACCTACGAGGGCTGGTCGGTCGTCCGCGAGCCCCTCGCGGGCAACGTCTTCGTCGTCGGCATCCAGGAGGGCGAATCGGGTCTGAACACGATCACCGCCACGCCGCGCGTCGTCGGCTTCGGAAGCGGCGCGGGCTCCGCGTCCGTCTGCCTCGAATACTCGACGGACGCGAACTTCGCGAACCCGCAGACGACCGCGAACGTCACGGCGACGACCACGAACTGGCTCCCCGCCGTCACGATCTCCGGCCTGACGCCCAACACCGTCTACTACGTCCGCACGAAGGGCGTGAAGGGCTCCGAGACCGTCTACTCGCGCAAGGCGACGCTCTCCACGCTGGACTACGGCGCGCCCGTCGCGACCGTGTCGGTCGGCACGACGACGCTCGACTCGATCCCCGTCACGTGGACCGTCTCCTCGCTCGGCCTCGGCAACACGTCGGCCGACGTCTACGTCGACTACGGTACGTCGTCGTCCTACGGCTCGTCCGTCAAGGTCGCGACGGTGACGTCCTCGCAGGTCCCGAAGAACGGCACCTACACGCTCTCGAACCTGCCCGGCGAAACGACCTACTACGTCCGCGTGCGCGTCGTCGCGAAGCCGTCCGGCAAGACCGGCACGTCCGCCGGCGCGTCCGGCCAGACGAAGCCCGTCGGCAACCCGGTCGTCTCCGCGACGCTCGGCGCCGTGGCGCAGTATTCCGCCACGCTCTCCTACAATCTCACGGCGCTCGGCAACGGCGCCGCCTCCGCGACGCTCTACTACGACGTCTCGACCTCGTCGTCGTTCCCGTCCGGCTCCACGACGTCGACCGCGATCCAGAGCGGCATCCTGCCCGGCGCCCTCCCGAAGGTCGGCACCGCGACCGTGACGGGGCTCTCCGCGGAGACGACCTACTACGTCCGCGTCCGCGCCGTGAACCACGCGAACAAGGTCGGCACGTCCGCGACGATGACCGTGGAGACGCCGCCCGTCGGCGATCCCGAGGTCGCCGTCGACATGACGAGCGTCCTCCAGCGCGCCGCCACCGCGTCGATCTCGATCGCCACGCTCGGCGAAGCCGCCGCGAGCGCCACGATCACGGTCGAATACGGAACGTCGACGAGCTACGGCTCCACCGCGACCGTCTCCGGCACGCCCGCCGCCGGCGCGGTCCTCACGGCCGCGTTCGAGAACCTCGCGACGGAGACGACCTACTACGTGCGCGTCACCGTCCGCAACGACGCGGGCAAGACCGGCGTCGCGACGACGAGCTTCCGCACGCTCGAGCCGAACGATCCGGCGTTCACCTACACCGTGACGCCGTCCTACACCGCGGCCTCGTTCGCGCTCGACGTCACCAAGATCGGCAACGGCGCCTCCTCCGCCGCGGGCTATGTCCGCTGGGGCGCCTCCTCGGCGCTTTCGCCCGAGCTTGGCCGCGCGCCGCTCTCGAGGATCGTCGCGCCCGGCCCGATGTCCGGCGCCGCCACCGGCCTCTCCGCCGACACGACCTACCACTACGAAATCGTCGTCACGAACAACCTGGCAGGAATGTCGCACACGAACGGCTCGTTCAAGACGGCCAGCGACCAGCCCCTTCCGCTCGGCAAAGGCTACTACGAAGGCGGGCTCGACATGGGCTACTGGGAAGGCACGCAATGGCAATACAACGAGGTCAAGGCGGCGTCCGCCTTCAACTACGGCTTCACCAACGCGACGACCTCGAAGACGTTCTCCCGCGGCCCGATCACGGCATACATGCCCTTCGACGGTTCCGTCGTAAACGAACTTGACGGCGCTTCCTACTCGACGCTCAAGAACTCCCAGCACGCGGACCGCATCTGGACCTACGACGGCGATATGTGGATGGAGGCAGGAAGGACTTACTACTTCGCGAGCGACTACTACGAAACACAGGTTCTCGCGATCGACGGGAGGGTTTTTCTGCAAGAGAGCGGCGACAATTCGGGACTCGCCAATCCAAAAATCGAAAGCTTCACTCCGACAACAACCGGGTGGCACGCGATCCACATATTCGAGAAGACCTCCGGTCACGGCGGCGGCGCCTGCGGAAACCCATTCAATCGCGGTAAAGACTATTCCGGTACGGGGTCTCCATTCTTCCCAATCTCCTACGGTCTAGCGTGGACCACAAATGCGAATGTCACGACCGTGACGAGGACGAATACCAACCAGTGGAACAAGCTCCTCGACGCCGGCGACCGCCACCTCTTCCGCGCGCGCGGCACAAAGCGGCCGATGGCATTCCTCGACCAGGAGCCGACCTGGACATCGTCGTCCGTCACCGTCCCCGTCCGCCTCGATCCGCGCTACGAGAACATGAGGCTCACGGTCTACGCATCGCGTTCGCCGGATGCGTGGTACTTCGAGGACCGCTGGGAGAAAAAGGTTGTCGTCGGCAGCACCGGCACCGCCACGGCCAAGACGCTGAACGCGCTCATTTCCGACATCGACGCGACGGTCGACTGGTACGTCTCGGCGCGCCTCAGCGACGGCGCGAACTACGACCAGTGGACCGACCCGGTCAAGTTCACGCCCCAGATCGTCAAGCAGCCGCCCGCCGGCGCCGTGACGGTCGGCACGCCGACGTTCACCTCGAACACCGCCACGGTGAACGTGACGAGCCTCGGCGACGAGACCGGCACCGTCGCCGTCTTCCTCGAATACGCGACCGATCCGGCGTTCGCCGACCCCGCCACTATGGACGGCACGGCCGTCTCCGCGCCCGGCTCGCAGACCTTCTCGCTGGCCGAACTCCAGCCCGGGCGGACCTACTACGTCCGTGCGCGCCTGACCGGTTCTGCGCTGCATCTCGTGACCGTGACCGACGCCGTCTCGTTCACGACGCCCGCGTACACGCCGCCCGTGATCGCGTCCGTGACGGCGAGCGCGACCGAGGCCACGTCCGCGACGATCTCCGTGGACGTCTCGGCGCTGGGGCAGGGGAGCGCCGACGCCTCGATCGAGGTCTACGTCTCCACCGGCGCGTTCGGCTCGACGCCGGACGCCACGCGGACGATCTCCGCGACCGGTTCCCAGTCCTTCACGGTCACGGGCCTCGCGCAGGGCACCGCCTACTTCGTCAAGGTCGTCGTGAGGGGCTCCAACGGCCTCTCCGCGACGGATACGACCGCCTCGTTCGTGACGGGCACCGTCCATCCGCCCGCCGGCACGCTCGCCGTGTCCGGCGTCGGCCGCGCGGGCGCGACCGCGACCGCGACGCTTTCGTCGCTCGGCGACAGCACGGGCGCCGTCGCCGTCTCGGTCGAGATCTCGACCGATCCGGCCTTCTCGCAGAAGACGACCGTCGCGGGCGACTCCCTGGCCGCGGCCGGCGAGCAGGTCCTCGCGATCGAGGGGCTCGCGGGCGAGACGACCTACTACGCCCGCGCCGTCTTCGCGGGCACGCGCGGCGGCTCGCCGCTCGTCGGCTACTCCGAGACCGTGTCCTTCACGACGCTCGGCGCGCAGGGTCCCGCGGCGACGCTCTCGTTCAACCAGATCTCGTTCGACGGCGCGATGGCGGTCGTCCGTGTGACGTCGCTCGGCGACGACGCGACCACGGTCTCGATCGCCCTGGAGGTCGCCGACAACCAGGCGATGGAGGACGCGACCGGCGCCGGCTCGAGGACCGGCGCGGGCGTCGGCGACTCGTCCTTCTCGCTCGACGAGCTGCTCCCGGGCCGGACCTACTGGGTCCGCGCGACCGTGACCGGCGCGCCGTCCGGGCTCGCGACCGTCGTCACGGGCAGCTTCGCCACGCTCGCCTACGGCGCGCCCGCGCTCGGGACCGTCACGGACGCGACGACGTTCGACACCGTCGAGCTGACCCTTCCGGTGACCGACCTCGGCGCCGGCAGCGACTCGGTCTCGATCGTCGCGCGCCTCACGACCGACGACCACTTCGTCGGCGGCGTCGAGAAGACGGCGTCCCTGTCCAAGGCCGGCTCCGTCTCGTTCTCGTGGGACGGCCTTGAGGCCGGAACGTCCTACTACTGGACGATCGTCGCGACCGGATCGAACGGCGAGTCGACCACGCTCCAGGGCCAGACGCAGACGCGCTTCCACGCGCTTGCGCTCGGTCCGGCGTCCGCGACGCCGGCCGACGACGGACGCTCGGCGACGCTGTCCGTCTCGATCCTCAACCTCGCCTCGCCGCCCGCCGTCCTGGCGCTCTTCGTCAACGGCGAGGAGGTCCGGTCCGAGGGCGGCATCACGACCCCGCGCGCGTTCGCGTGGCAGATCGGCATCGTGGCCGGGACGCTCTACCGGTTCGAGTTCCAGGCGACCGCCGGCGGCGAGACCGTCGTCGCGGCGGGTTCGTTCACCGCGCCCTCCGTCGGCGACTGGTTCAACGTGCGCTGGGCCGAGGACGGCTACGCCGCGGGGACCGCGTGGAACACGGAGGCCGCCGTCGGCGCCTCGGGCGGGCGGTGGACGCGTCCGGCGGGCGACGAATCGGCGTTCGACGGCACGCGGCTCGTCCTCGCCCCGCCGGAGGAGGACGTCACCGTCCTGCGCTTCACGCCGACCAACGCGGTCTCGAACGCGTCCGACTTCACCATCCGCGGCGAGACCGTCGTGACCGCAGGCGCGCGGCCGGACGGCATCCCCGGCGGCGCGATCGGCGCGCTGCTCTTCCTCGAGGAAGGCCCCGCCGTCTGGACGGGCGAGGGCTGGACGCCGCTCACGGGCGACGCGCCCGAATCGGGCGACACGGTCTCCTGGAAGCTGGACGTCAAGGTCTCGGGCGAAGGCGCCCCGGCCGTCCGCTACACGATCGACGGCACGGTCCGCTCCACCGCCGAGGAATACAGCCGGACGTGGATTCCGCTTCCCGTCGGAACGGAGACCCTCACCGCCGTCGGCTTCGCAGGCGGCGGAAAGGTCGGCAACTTCCGCGGCTACTACACCGCCACGGTCGTGGCCCGGTTCGAGAAGCCGCACTTCGGCGACGGCTCCGTCTCCGGCGAGGGAGGTTCCGCGCTCTCCGTCGTCACCGACCCCGCCACCGGCGCCACCACCTTCGCCGTCTCGATCGACAACGCGTCCGACGACGCCGTCTACGGCGTCTACGCCGCCGAGGCCGTGACCGGCCCCTACGTCCGCGTCGCGAACCCCGGCGTCGACCGGGACGGCGCCGTCCGGACGTTCACCATCGACGTCCCCGACGGGGAGGACACGCAGTTCGTCGTCATCCTCGCCGCCGAATCGGAGGCGTTCCTCCCGGCCCAGTTCGACGACCCGTCGCAGTTCGACTGATCTCACCTTCACACCAACACACAACACCATGAAACGAATCCTCCCCCTCCTCCTCGCGCTCTGCTCGCTCGCCCTGCCGGCCTCGGCCTGGGACATGCTCGTCTGGGCGAACCGCAGCGCCGACATGAACGCCGCGTCCAGCTGGAACGACGCGGACGGCAACGTATCGTCCGTCGCCCCGTCGGCGGACACCGTGCTGTTCTTTTCGACGAACGCGGTCGTGCAGCCGGTGCTCACGTCGAGCCTGACGGTCAAAGGACTCCACTTCCATTCGCACACGAACAGTACGGGCTCGAACGTTCCCGGCGTCCATCCGGCCGACGGGGAAGGCGGCTGGAACTACAGCGGCTACCGGATCACCGGCGCGGCCGGCGCGGTTCTGACGCTCGACGGCGACGACGGCAACAAGGGATGGACGCGCGATGTCCACCTGGCGACGAAAGGAACGAACTCCATCGCCGTTCCCGTGGTTTTCACGGACAACCGCGCGCACTGCGTCTACTCGTCCGGCGGACGTTTCGTCTTCGAGGAGCCGGTCTCGACGCACGCCACGTCGGCGTTCATCGCAGGAAGCCAGGCCTACGGGCGCGTCGTCTTCGCGGCGCCGAATCCGGACTTCGCCCCGAAGCAGCTCACCATCAGCGGCGAGGTCGCCATGGCCGATCCGCGCGCGTTCGAAGCCGTTCCGAAGTTCTACTCGTCCTGCTGGGCGTGGGGCACCTCGGTCAACGGCTTTTCTTCCGAAAAGGCGTGCCACCTCATCAACGAGACGTATGAACCCGCCGTCATCACCGCCACGGAGATCGAGCTTAGCGACCATGACGGATTCAGCATCGACGGCGGCCCGTTCCCGATGTCGAACACCGTATTCCGTGCGGCGATGCGCGACGGAAAGGCAATCGCCGGAGGCTCTGCGGACATCGTCGTCAAGGAGGTTGTTTGTACGGTGCCAAACTCGGAGCGGACCTTCAACAAGCACGGATCCGGGACGCTCGTCAACCTCGGCGGCTTCTGCACGAACAGTGTCGCGACCAACATCCTGCAGGTGAGCGCCGGGACCTACGTCGCCTTGACGCCGAACGCTCTTAGCCGCAAGCGAAACGTCCTCAATTCGAACGTCTACCCAGACAGTCCCATCGGCGCGCGCATCGGCGTGGACTTCGACTACGCGCCTCTCCACAGCTCGGATGACGATGCGGACCTTCGGTTCTACCACTACCGCCGTCCGGCCGGGTTCGCCGCCGCAAGCGGCGTCCGCCACGTGAATCTCTACAACGGCGCGCTCCTGCGCCGCGGGATGACGCATCCCGTTCTCCGCGGCGACTGGAAGCAGTTCGCCAACACGATGGGCTTCGGCGCCGTGGGGACGGCCGGCACCGTCGTCCTCGACAACGACATCGACCTGAACAGCGACCAGGGCAACTCGAGCTACAACGAGTATTCCGTCTCCGTCTGGGACGGCGATGCGTTCGTCGACGCCCGTTTCGCGGGCATGGTGACGAACGCGCCCGACAACAAGCCGACGCACCGCTACGTCCGGCTGAGCAAGAAGGAGGCGGGCGTTCTCGCGCTGGACGGCCCCTGCTACGTCACGTGCGACGGCCGCGTCTACGCCGGCGGCCTCCTCGTGAACAGCACGATCGACTGCAAGTACATCGTCTACGACGGCGCATGGATCGGCGGAACGGGGAAGACGCTCGCCCTCGATATCCAGTCCGGCGGCGCGCTCCGCGGCGGCGAACAGGGCGGCGAGCTCGAAGTGACGGGCGCCCTGTCGATGGCCGACGGCGCGAAGATCATCGTGGACGTCGGCGAGGGCGGGCTGCACGGCTGCACACGCTTCACGGGCTCGAACGTCAAGCTCGAGGCCGCGGGAACCGTCATGGTCGAGCTGAGCCCCGTCGGAGAGCTGAAGAACGGGACGCGCGTGAAGATCCTCGACTGGTCGGAGGCGAATCCGACCTCGGCGACCGCGTTCGATCTCGCGCGCTACGGACTTTCCTACGACGAGGAAATCTTCTCGCACGCGAAGCTGATCGTCGAGGGGCAGGCGATGTATCTGGCCTATTCCGTCCTGAACCACAATCCCACGATGCTCCTGCTCTACTAGTCCCCCTCGCCGGCCGTGGCGGGGTGCGGGCTTCGCTCCGCACCCCGCCACAATCGCGTACGAGCCGCCCTTCATCGCCACCTCGCATCAGCGGGGCGAATTCCGATCCGACATGAAAACAAAGCTGTCCCTCATCGTCCTCTCCGCCCTGTTCGCCCTCTCCGTCCGCGCCGACATCGTCCCCGGGCTGGAGGCCTACGGCTCCCTGACGCTCGTCGACTCGATCGACTGCGCGACCGACACGACGCATCGGTTCCGCGAGTATCCCTCCGATCGTTCCTACGTGACGAACATCCTCGGCAGCGACTGCCGGGCGATGCACCACATGAAGAAGTCCGAAACCCCAAACGGCGGGGAATCCGGGTGCTACATCTCGTGGCGTCTCGGCGAGGGGAAGGGCGTCGTTCCGAACGACCCCTACGTCTTGGTCGTCGAGTATCCCGACGAAGCGCCCCGTTCCGTGACGCTGATGAACTTCGGCAACGGCGTCCGCCACGGTTGGCACACCGGGTTCACCGTCGGCGATTCGATGTCGCCTCCCTACGTGACGCAGTCGCTCGAGTCGTGGGCGATTCCGTACTCCGGGGAATACAAGAAGGTCGTCGAGGTGATGTTCCCGTTCGAACGGGCCACGCAATACAACGGCGGTTCCCGGATCGATGTCGCGACCGCGGGATTCGATGTCAATTTCGCCCTCATTCCCTGGGAGCAGGCCCGCGACTCCGTGGGCGTCGCCGTCCGGTCTGTGAAGCTCTACAAGATCGACAGCTACGAGGCCGCAAAGCCGGAGATCCACTATCCCGTCGGCAACGTCCCCCGCCGCATCGTGACGAGCCGCGACGAAATGGGCGACAACGACTGGAAGCATTCGTTCGACAATCCGCGCGACTTCTGGCTGGGCCGGTCGAAGCTCATCCGGCTGCTTGGCATGAACACCTGCTCGAAGGACCTGCTCGAGTTCGGCTACCAGCAGAACTGGGAGCCGGGATCCTGGTGGTGGAACTACGGCTGGGCGGAGGACTACTGGACGAAGATCGTCGACTACCTGGCCGCCGAGGACGTCTACATCCTGCCCTTCTACGAATACGCGGGCGGCCGCGGCTCCGGCGGCAACACGGCCTACGGCTACGACACCACCTACAAGCCCAAGGTCCTGAGCGCGGACTCGTCCGGCCAAAGCAACCCCTACAATTTCTCGAACCAGAGCTACGTCTACGATTGCCTCGCCGACGTGACGCTTCCCGAGACGCACACGGACCTCAACCGGCTGCTCGACCTCACGATCCTGAACTACAAGGACAAGGCGAACTTCCTCGGGGCATGGATCCGCAACCGCGGGCACCTGCCGCTCGGGTTCGGCGACAAGACGATCGCCCTCTTCAACGAGGAAACGGGCCGGAAGGCGGCCGGAACCTCGGTCACGCGCTCCCAGATCTACAACAACGGCAATTACGCCGGAACGGCGCTCTACAACGAATACCGAGCCTGGTGGTACGGCAAGCGCCGCGACCTGTTCGTCGACGCGCAGGACCACCTCGAGCAGGGCGGAATCGCGAACGCCCGCGTCTTCTACTCCAACACGATCGAGGAGCCGGGCGAATTCTGGAAGAACTGGGGCAACCCCCTCACCGCGAACGAAAGCACGGCGGCCGGCTACACGTTCCTGGGCAAGACGTTTACGCAGTTCTCCGGCAAGTCGGCCCGGACGAGCGTCGGCTACACGGCCTCGGAATACGGTCCGAACGCCCTGTTCGCCGACGCGCCGACCTGGGGCAACCTGGAGGTCAACCACTCCGCCCCCGCCGACGACCCCTACAACTACACGAACCTCAACCATGTCGCGCTCTGCTATCCGTTCAACTGCGTCTGGACGATCGTGGGCGGCTTCGCCTCGCAGTACCGAAACGCGTCGGGCGACCTTCCCTTCGTCCGCCACTACTCCCTCAACGAGAACGATCTGAAGGACCACACCGGCGGAAGCGATTACAAGAACGGCCAGGAAATCTGCGGCTACTACACCTGCGACTGGGACCACGCCGGCCGCGCCGTAATGCTCTCCGAGCTCTACGCGATGTCGATGTCCGACCCGACGATGCTCGCCTACCTGTTCGGGTCGAACCTCGACCGGACCGATTCGATCTACGTCCGCGAATTCAACCTCAACTTCCTGTCGCTCCCGGCCACGAAGTCGACCGTCCTGTCCGGCGGATACTGGGGAGCGAACCAGACCGTCCGCCGCTGGACGACGGCCGCGGGGAACTACTGGGCCGTCATCAACCTCTCGACGGAGCCCTACGAGGGCGACTTCAACCTCCAGACCTCGAAGGGGCGCGTCTACCGCACGGTCGACTGGTCCGCCGAGACCGTCTCCTCCGGCTCCGTCCACCTCTCGATGGAGCCGCTGCAGATGATCGCGCTGACGGACGTCGCGCCGGACGGCCCCGTCGTGGGCGTGGAATGCACGGGCGTGGACGGCCTATCGGCGACCGTCTCCGTGACCGTCTCCGCGATTCCGGGCGGGTCCGGGATCGTGACGCTCGAGCGGGCGACCTCGGCGGACTTCTCCGGCGCGGTCGTCGTCGACCGGCGCACCGTCACGGAGACGGGCTCCTACTCGGTCGCGCTGACCGGGCTCGAGGCCAGCACCGCCTACTACGTCCGGGCCACCCTTGTCTGCGGGGACGATTCGACCGCCGCCACGACCGGCTTCACGTCCGGCATTCCGGCAACCTATCCGCGCGGCTCGTTCACGGCCACGCCCGATGTCAACGCCGCGACGCTCGCCGTCTCCCTGGAGTCGCTCGGGACGGGCTCGTCGTCCTGCGACATCTACGCGGTAGCGACGCCCGTCGCCGCAAGTCTCGCCCCTCTATCGGCCTTCCTCGGGGCGCGCAATGCGGCCGGCCCCTTCTCGTTCACCCTCGAGCCGCTTTCCTCCGAGGCGGTCTACAACGTGACCCTCTTCGCGACGAACTCCGCCGGATACGGCACCCCGCTCGGAACAATCAGCGTGACGACCCGACCCCGGCCGGCCGGCGATCCGAACCAGCCCCGCTACAAGCCCGGCCTCACGCAGCACAAGTACGGCTGCACGAAGAGCGAGCATCCGGACTGGTCGGTCGGCGCCTACGGGCAGGCCGACGCGGACCGCGTCCTCGGCACGATCATGGCCGACGTGACCGGCAATCCCGGCCCGACGGTCGCGAACCCGCTTTCCGGAAAGACCTACAAATGGGCGGACAACACGACGTTCGTCTACGAGGGCCAAATGTGGTTCGAGGGGGGCGTCGCCTACAACTTCTTCCACAACGTGGACGACGGCGTCGCAATCGAACTCGACGGCACGATGTTCACCGACCTCGGGAATTCCTCCGGCTACCAGACGATCACGCAGGTGTCGAAGACCTACGCCGAATCCGGCTGGCACGACATCCGCGTCTGGGTCTACGACTGGTCCGGCAGCAAGGGCTACGGCGGCAAGGTCGGAAACATGGGCTACACGACCGGCCTCGGCTGGAACACCAACGGCACGACGTCGGTGACCGCCGCCGACGTGGACAAGTGGTCGAACCTCTCCGACGCGGGCGACGGCCGCCTCCTCCGCACCTGGGTCGGAAACGCCTACGTGTCGGTCGACGGCGACGCCTACCGCGACGGCGGCGCGGTGTCCGTCCCGCTGCGCTACTGGAGCTACGACGAGGACGACGTCCTCACGCTCTTCCATTCGCGCACGCTCCCCTCGCCGGCGGACGACGCCTCCGCGTGGACGGGCTCCGCGGCCGTCTCCCCGCTTTCGTTCCCCGGCGAGAAGACCGCGACCGGCACGGTCTCCGGCCTCTCCCTCCAGCCCGGCGACACGGTCTACCTGGCCGCCCGCCTCTCCAACGCGCGCCTCGGCCACGAGAGCTGGAGCGAGCCGGTCGCCTACACCGTCCCCGACGACCAGACCGCGCCCGAGTTCTCCGCCGCGCTCTCCGAGGCCGGCTTCCGCGACGCCGCCTTCGCGATCAACGTCGGCTCGGTCGGCGGAGGCGCCTCGACCGTCACGGTCACCGTGCAGATCGGTTCGGAGACCTACACGGCCGCGTCCGAAGTCGGCTCCTACAACGCCGTCTACCGCACGCCCTACGCGCTCGACTACGACACGGACTACACCGCCGTCGTCACCGTCCGCAACAACCTGGGCAAGAGCGCGCAGAAGACGGTCGCCTTCCACACCAGGGCGCGCGTCGCGCCCGCCGCGACGCTCGCCGTCGGGACCGTCGGCTTCACGGACGCCGCCTTCACGGTGGACGTGTCCTCGTTCGGCACGGACGCCACCTCCGGCTCGGTCCTCGTCGAGGTGCTCGACGGCTCGACCGTGGTCTGGTCGGACACGCAAAGCGTCTCCGCGACCGGCGCCGCCGCCTTCTCCGCGACGGGCCTGCCGGACGGCAAGTCGCTCTCCGTCCGCGCGACGGTGACGACCGCCGCGGGAACCGTTTCGCTCGGGCCGACCGCCTTCTCCACGACCGCCTTCGGCGCGCCCGTCTTCGGGACGTGCGAGGCGCAGGGCGTCTCGTGGGATTCCGCCTCGCTCTCCGCCGCGCTCTCCGCGCTCGGCGCCGGGAGCGGCTCCGCCTCCGTCGCGTGGACGATCTCGGGCGGCGCGGCGACGCCGTCCTCGGGAACGCTCTCCTTCCCGCAGGCCGGCTCGCAGACCGCTTCCGTCGCCGGCCTCGCGCCGGAGACCGCCTACACGGTCACGCTCGTCGCGACGGGCGAGAACGGCAAGACCGCCGAGACGTCGTTCTCGTTCACGACGCTGCGGCTGCCGCTCGTCCTCTCCGAGGCGTCCGGCGTCTGCAACGGCGCCGGAACCGAGGCGACCGCGAAGGTGGCCGTGATGCGCGCGGACCGGGCCGCGACGCTCGCGCTCTTCGTCGACGGCGCCGCCGCGAAGACGTGGACCGGCGTCGAGGCCGGCGCGGAGTATTCGTTCTCCTTCCCGATCGAGGTCGGGCAGACGAAGGCCTTCCGGTTCGTCCTCTCCGCGGACGGCTGCACGGACGTGGAGAAGGCCGGATCCGTCACGGGCCGCCAGGTCGTCGACTGGTTCAACGTCCCGCTGAACGACGCGGCCTACGCGAACTGGACGCTCGCCAGCGGCCCCGACGCCTACGAGCCCTCGGCGACCTGGACGATCGAGGACGAGCGCAACGCCAGCGCGATCACGAACGACGGCGCGGGCGGCCGCGAGATCCTGCTCGCCCCGCGCGGCGAGGGAAGCGTCGCCTACGAGCCCGCGTTCCCGTCCGAGGCGAACCGCACGCTGGAGGTGTCCGGCACCGCGAAGCTGCGGGCGAACGACGGCCTTCCGCCCTCGCCGGAGGGCGCGCCGCTCGCCGGCCTCGCGCTCGGCGTCGCGGGGGAAGCCCCCGCGCTCTTCGGCTGGACCGCCGGCGGCTGGATCGCGCTGGCCGGAACGGCGCCCGCGGCAGACACGTCCTTCGCGTGGAAGGCCGTGGTCGACTTCGAAAACGGAACCGTGTCCTACTACGCCGACGAAACGCCGCTCGCCGCCGCCGAGGGCGGCGCCACGGCGCTGCCGATCGGCGTGGCCGACGCGACGCACGCCGAGCGCGTGGTCTTCTGCGGCGCGGGCGCGATCGGACCGTTCCGCGGCGTCTACGCCGACGCGGGCGACGGCTCGGTCAAGCTCTGGAAGGCGGCGATCCGCGTGGACGGCACGGGGCTCACCTTCTCGACCGTCGGCAGCTCCGAGGCGTTCGTGATCGGGCTCAAGGAGGCGAAGGCGGGCGCGTACTACGTCGCCTTCGCGGCGAACTCGCTCGACACGCCGGCGGACGACTGGGTCTGCGTCGCCTGTAGCTCCACGCCCGCGATCGGCGGCGAGAACGTCGACCTGCCGTGCTTGACCGTCGACGATCAGGGGAATCCGATCCCGGCGCAGTTCTTCAGGATCTACGCCGCGGGGGCCCCCGTCGCGCCCGGAACCCTCTGGGGCGACTGCGACTTCGTCGCCGGCGAGTAGTCCCCCTCGGCGGCCGTAACGCCTTTGCGCGTCATCTGGCTCTTGCGGGCGCGTGGCGGGGTCTGGTAGAATGGACCACATGAAGATCGTCCGTCTCGTCGCACTCGCCGCGCTCGCCGCCCTGTCCGCCGGGGCGGAGCCGTTCCGGTTCGTCCAGATCTCCGACACGCACCAGGGCCGCCCGATCCACCAGTACCGCTACCGCCAGGCGATCGGTCAGATCAACGCGCTGCCGTTCGACATCGACGTCGTCGCCCACACCGGCGACATCGTCTCCGCCGGCTTCAAGAGCCACAATGTCGCCGGCGCCGCCTCCAACCTCTTCGCGCAGATCCGCTGGCCGCGCATCTGCTGCCCCGGCAACCACGACCTGCGCTTCGACCGGGCGAGCGACGCCTGGACCAACCGCTACTACCGCGCCGCCGCCGTCTACCAGACGTTCTTCGGCCCGCTCGTCCAGACGCACGAGACGACCAACGCGCTCTACGTCGCGATCGACACGGAGGAGATCCGCCAGCCCGGCGCGCCGCGCCTGCCCGGCTTCGACCCGCTCGCCCGCCTCGAGGAGGCGCTCGCCGCCGCGCCGCCGGAGAAGCCCGTCTTCGTCTTCACGCACGTCCCCGACTGCGACGACTACTTCCTGGGCCAGTACACGCCCGGCTGGCCCAGCGAGGAGGGCCGCCTCGCCTGGCGCGCCGTCCTCGCGCGCCACCCGAACGTCAAGGCCGTCATCGCCGGCCACTTCCACCGCAACGCCCGCGTGGAGCACCCGGACGGCGGCCCGCCCACGATCGTCGCCTCCGCCTTCGCGACCTTCTGGGGCCGCCAGGCCTCCTACCGCGTCTTCTCCTACGAGGACGGCCAGCTCTCCTACCAGGACGCCTACATCGAGGACCCGCCCGAGGGTGCCCGCATCTCCTACGACGGATTCATCGTCGAGGAAAGGCCCGCGGAGGAAGCCCCCGCTCCCGCCGCCGAACCGCCCGCCGCGGAGGCGGCCGGCACCGCCGATCCGTCCGGAACGGAGGCGGCCGGGAAACGACCGGCCGCGCCATGAGCTCCTCCCGCAAGCCCGACGAGCCCGCGCTCGTCACCGCGCTCTTCTCGCGGCGCCTCGCGGAGCCGTTCGCGCGACTCGCCGTGCGCCTCGGGATCTCCGCCGACGCGGTCACGGTCGCGGGCGGGCTCTGCTGGATACTCTCGCTCCCGCTCGCGCCCCTCGCCGGGTGGCTGCGGTCGCCCTGGCTCTGGGCCGCCTGCGCCGCGCTCTGGTGCCTCGGCTACTGGCTCGACGTCATCGACGGCTCCGTCGCGCGCCTCACCGGCACCTCCTCTCGCGCGGGCTTCTTCCTCGACTGCGTCTTCCACCTCCTCTTCAAGCCCGCGTTCCTCTTCTCCGTCGGACTCGGCGTCCTGATCGGAAGCAACGACCCACTCGGACTCTCCGGCGCCGTCCTGGCCGCGCTCGCCGTCCTTTCCCTCCCCGCCAACGGCGCCGCGCCGACCTCCGCCGCCGAACTCGCGCTCTGCGAGGAGGTCGCGCTCGGCCGCCTCCGCCCCGACGGCGCCGCGAACCCCGCGCTCTGGCTCGGCGCGGCCGACGTCGCCGACACCGCCGCCGTGAAGCGCCGCACGCCCCTCCGCGCCGCAAAGACGCTCGCGCAGGAGACGCTGAGCTACTACCTGCAGGCCCCCTTCTTCGCGCTCCTCGTCTGCGCCGACCTCGTCCTCCACCTCGCCGTGCGCGGGACCGTCGTCTGCGACCGCGGTCCGCTCGTCGATGCCGCCTACTCGTGGCAGATGCCCTGCACCGCGTTCGGCTTCGCCCTGCTCTCGCTCGTCCTCTTCCTCCGCATTCCGCTGCGCCTCGCCCGCGAATCGCGCCGCCTCGGCCGTCCCACGCGCGCCGGCCGCGCGGGCCGCGCCCTCGCACGCCTCGGCG
>CACWKU010000032.1 GCA_902761575.1 uncultured bacterium | reverse complement strand
GCGAGGACTCGGTCGAGAAGAAGGCCGCCGCCGCCGAGAAGGCCGCCGAGGAGGCGCGCGCCGCCCGCAAGGAGGCGGACGCCGCCCGCGCGGACGCCGACGCGCGCCTCGAGCGCCTCGCCGGGATGACGCGCGAGCAGGCGCGCAAGGACCTCGCGGAGCGCGCGCAGCGCGACATCCAGGGCGACCTGGCCGTCTACCTGCGCCGCGAGCGCGAGCGCGCCGAGGGCGAGGCCCGCCGCACCGCGCAGAAGATCGTCCTCGAGTCGATGCAGCGCTACGCCGGCAGCCACGCGGCCGAGACGATGACGCGCTCGGTCTCCGTCCCGGGCGAGGACGTGAAGGGCCGCATCATCGGCCGCGAGGGCCGCAACATCCGCGCGCTCGAGGCCGCGACCGGGTGCTCGATCCTCGTCGACGACACGCCGGACGCCGTCATCGTCTCCGCCGCCGACCCGCTCCGCCGCGAGATCGCCGCCACCGCGCTCGAGCGCCTGCTCGCCTCCGGCCGCATCCAGCCGCAGCGCATCGAGGAGGTGGTGGAGAGCGTCCGCCAGAACTGGGACGCGCGCCTGCTGGAGATCGGCTCCGAGGCCGCCGCGGAGGCGGACGTCGCGCTCTCCAGCGAGGACGAGACGCGCGCGCTCGGCCGCCTCAGGTTCCGCACCAGCTTCTCGCAGAACGTCCTGCGCCACTCCGTCGAGGTCGCGCGCTACGCCGGCATGATGGCCGCCGAGCTCGGGCTCGACCCCGCCGTCGCGCGGCGCGTCGGCCTGCTGCACGACGTGGGCAAGGCGCTTGACGAGACCGCGTCCGGCCCGCACGCGCTCGCGGGCGCGGACTTCCTCCGCAAGTGCGGCGAGCCGAAGGAGGTCGCGGACGGCGTCGCCGGCCACCACGGCGAGACGGAGGAGGTCACGCTCTACGCGACGCTCGCCTCCGTCGCCGACGCGCTCTCGAGCGCCCGTCCCGGCGCCCGCTCCGAGAGCAGCCAGCTCTACCTCGAGCGCATGGACAAACTCGAGAAGATCGCCGCGTCCTTCCCCGGCGTCGCGCGCGCCTTCGCCGTGCAGGCCGGGCGCGACCTGCGCGTCATCGTCGACCCCGACGCGGCGTCCGACGAGGACGCGATGCTCCTCGCCTCGCACATCGCCGCGAAGATCGAGCAGGAGATGCAGTTCCCCGGCCAGGTCCGCGTCACCGTCGTGCGCGAGAAGCGCTGCGTCGAGTTCGCCCGCTAGCCACTCCCTTCTTCTCCTTTCACTCGTCACTCGTCACTCGTCGCTCGTCACTCGTCACTATCATGCCCCTCTTCCTCGACTCCCACGTACACGTCTACCCCTCCTTCCGCCCGGACCGGTTCTTCGGCGCGTTCCGCGCCGCCGCCGCGCGGGCCGGCGCGCGCGAGGCCGCGGTGATGATGCTCTGCGAGCGCGAGGGGCAGGACGTCTTCGGCGAGTGGTCCTCCGGCCGCGGGCTGCCGCCCTCCCTGCGCGTCGCGCGCCGCGAGGAGCGGGCGCTGCTGCTGGAGGCCGACGACGGCGGGCTCCCCGTCGCGGTCGTCGCGGGCCGCCAGATCGCGTGCGCCGAGCGCGTCGAGATCCTCGCGCTCGGGACGCGGGAGCGCTTCCGCGACGGCGTCCCGGCGAGCGACGCCGTCGCCGCGGCGCTCGACGCGGGCGCGCTCCCGGTCCTCGCCTGGGGCGTCGGCAAGTGGCTCTTCTCGCGCGCCCGCGTGGTCGACTCGCTCCTGCGCCGCTGGCCGGCCGAGGAGCTCGCGCTGGGCGACACCTCGCTGCGCCCGTCCTTCTGGCCGACGCCGGGGCCGATGGCGGAGGGCGCCACGCTCGGGCGGCGCGTCCTGCGCGGCTCCGACCCGCTCCCGCGCGCCTTCGAGGAGACGCGCGCCGGGCAGTACGGCGACCTGGCGGAGGACACGCTCCCCGCCGACCGGCCGCTGCTCTCCAAGATCCTCTCCGTCCTGCGCGACGACGACCTGCGCCCCGCCGGCCGCCGCGCCGGCCCTGTCCAGTTCCTCCGCCGGATGGCCTAGCAAGCCGCCCCGGAACGAAAATCGCGCTTTTCCTCGCGCGCGATGTGTGCTAGAATGCGCGCCCGCTTTTCCACCTACACGCGGGCGCGACGCCCGCACACCCCGCCATGAACGCCGACATCGCATCCGAATCCAGCACCCGTTCCGTCCTTTCCATCTCCACAACCGCCGAAGAGGCCGCCAAGGCCCGCGCCGTCGTCGTGAAGGAATACGCCGCCCAGGCCGCCATCCCCGGCTTCCGCAAGGGCAAGGCCCCCGCCCACCTCGTCGAGAAGCAGTTCGCCGACCGCATCGCCGCCGACGCCGCCGAGCGCATCGTCCGCGAGTCCTTCGAGAAGGCCGTCGAGGAGAAGAAGCTCAAGGTCTTCGAGATCGTCGCCATCGACGACCGCCAGACCGCGCCCGACGGCGCCGTCTCGTTCAAGGCGACCGTGGACCTCGTCCCCGAGGTGAAGCTCCCGGAGCTCGACGGCATCCCCGTCGACGACAAGGACACCGCGGTCTCGGACGCCGACGTGCAGGGCCAGATCGACGGCTTCCTCCGCAGCCAGGGCACCTTCGCCGACTTCGAGGAGGGCCGCGCCGCCGCCGCCGAGGACATGCTGCAGATCGACTACGCCGCCACCGTCGACGGCAAGCCGCTCGCCGAGGCCGTCCCGGACGCCGCCGCGTTCGCCGAGAAGAAGGGCGCCTGGTGCACGGTCGGCAGCGACTACTTCACCGTTCCCGGCCTCCCGAAGCTGCTCGAGGGCCGCAAGGTCGGCGAGACCTTCGAGGCCGACGTCGAGTTCCCGGCCGACTTCTACAAGGAGTCGCTCCGCGGCGTGAAGGCGAAGTATTCCGTCACCGTCGCCGGCGGCCGCCAGTTCGTCGTCCCGGCGCTCGACGAGGCGCTGCTCAAGCGCGTCGGCGCCGCCTCGGAGGAGGAGCTGCGCTCCCGCGTCCGCGCCAACCTCGAGGCCTCCGCGAAGGCCGCCGACCGCGCCCGCCGCCTCGACCAGGTCGCGCGCTACCTCGCCAAGGCCTGCGACTTCGAGCCGCCCGCCGCCGCGCTCGAGCGCGAGACCGAGAACCTGCTCGGCAACCTGCTTCGCTTCAACATGGACAAGGGCGTCTCGAAGGAGGACCTCTCCAAGGAGCGCGAGAAGCTCTCCGCCGCCGCCCGCGAGCGCGCGACGGACAACCTCCGCATCGACTTCGCGGTGGACGCCATCCGCGCCGAGCGCAAGATCGAGCTCTCCGGCGACGAGTTCAACGCCTTCCTCAACCGCGTCATCCGCGAGCAGCGCCTCTCCGAGGCCCAGGTCAAGGAGCTCTCCAAGAACCGCATGGCCCTGCGCAGCTACCACCGCGCCGCCACGCGCGAGAAGGTCCTCGCCGCCCTCCTCGAGAAGGCCAAGCCCACCGCCGGGTTCAATGCATAATCGGAGGCCGGCATGACCGCAGAAGCCAACTACTACGTCCCCTACGTCATCGAGCAGACCGGCCGCGGCGAGCGCTCCTACGACATCTACTCGCGCCTGCTGAAGGACCGCATCGTCTTCATCGGCACGCCGATCGACGACGCCGTCGCGACCTCCGTCATCGCGCAGCTGCTCTTCCTCCAGTCCGAGGACTCGGCCAAGGACATCTCCGTCTACGTCAACTCGCCGGGCGGCGTCGTGACGGCGGGCCTCGCCATCCTCGACACGATGAACTACCTCAAGTGCGACTGCGCCACCTACTGCATCGGCCAGGCGTGCTCGATGGGCGCGGTCCTCCTCGCCGCCGGCGCGAAGGGCAAGCGCTACGCGCTCCCGAACGCCCGCGTGATGATCCACCAGCCCAGCGGCGGCGCCGAGGGCAAGGCGAGCGACATCCGCATCGAGGCCGAGGAGATCCTCAAGGTCCGCGCGAACCTCAACCGCATCCTCGCCGAGGCGACCGGCAAGCCCCTCGCCGACATCGAGCGCGACACCGACCGCGACTTCTTCCTCTCCGCCGAGGAGGCGAAGGCCTACGGCCTCGTCGACCACGTGCTCGTCCCCGCCAAGGCGAAGGCGCCCGAGCCCTCCAAGTAACCGCAATCCCGCGGACGCCGGCGGGCGCGAACCGCGCCCTCCGGCGCCCTCCCCTCCCCCATGCCCCCCCGCAAGACCTCCTCCGCCTCCGGCTCCGGCACGCGCCGCTGCGAGTTCTGCAACTCGCCCGCCTCCGCCAAGAACCCCGTCTTCGAGATCCAGGGCCAGGACGTCTGCGCCAACTGCGTCCGCGAGAACGAGGAGCAGCTCGCGGAGATGCTCGTCTCCCTCCGCGCGGACGACCCCACCGCCGCGCCCGACGACGCCTTCGGCAGCACGCCGATGGGGATGGCCGTCGACGCGCTCGTCGCCGTCCGCGGCGGAGGCCGCTCCGAACGCGCCCGCGCCGCGGCGGCCGCCACCCGGCCCGCCGTCCGCGCCGTCCCCTCCCCCAAGGAGATCAAGGCCGTCCTCGACCAGTACGTCATTGGCCAGGATCGCGCCAAGCGCGTCCTCTCCGTCGCCGTCCACTCCCACTACAAGCGCATCTTCGGCGCCCCCGCCGCGGCCGGCGCCGCCGACCCCGAGTTCGCGGACGTCGAGCTGGAGAAGTCCAACATCCTGCTCGTCGGCCCCACCGGCTCCGGCAAGACGCTCCTCGCGCGCACGCTCGCGCGCCTGCTCGACGTCCCGTTCGCCATCGCGGACGCCACCACGCTCACCGAGGCCGGCTACGTCGGCGAGGACGTCGAGAACATCCTCCTCAACCTCCTCCAGGCCGCCGACATGAACGTCAAGCGCGCCGAGAAGGGCATCGTGTTCGTCGACGAGATCGACAAGATCGCGCGCAAGACCGGCAACGTCTCCATCACGCGCGACGTCTCCGGCGAGGGCGTGCAGCAGGCGCTCCTGAAGATCGTCGAGGGCACGCTCGCGCGCGTCCCGCCCGCGGGCGGGCGCAAGCATCCCGAGCAGAAGTACATCGAGATCCAGACCAAGGACATCCTCTTCATCTGCGGCGGCGCGTTCGTGGGCCTGGACAAGATCGCCGAGCGCCGCTCGCGCGACCGCCACTTCGGGTTCGCCGAGGGCGCCGCGGCCGCCGCGGCGGCCGATTCCGGCGAGCCGGCCGCCGCCCCGCGCGCGCCGCGCTTCGAGACCGAGGACTTCATCGAGTTCGGGCTCATCCCCGAGTTCGTCGGGCGCCTGCCCGTCGTCACCACCCTCGACGAGCTCACGGAGGACGACCTCGTGCGCGTCCTCACGGAGCCGAAGAACTCCCTTGTGAAGCAGTACCGCAAGCTCTTCCGCCTGGAGGGCATCGACCTGGCGTTCGAACCGGACGCCGTCCGGGAGCTGGCGAAGGAGGCCGTCGCGCGCAAGACCGGCGCGCGCGGCCTGCGCGCGATCCTGGAGGAGCTGATGACGGACCTGATGTTCGAGGTCGGCGCCTCGACGAAGCCCGACGGCCCCGCCGCCCCGGCCTCGCTCCGCTCGCTTCGCCTCACGGGCGAGCTCGTCCGCGCCCGCCTCGACGGCAAGGCCGACCTCGCCGCCGCCCTCGCCTAGCGCGCCCGCGCCGCCTTCCCGCGCCGCGCGAATTCCTTGCAATCGCGCGCAGGTTTCCGTATACTCGCGCGACGTGGACGACAAAGAGATCATCGACCCCGTCTTCTGCCTGCGCGGCCTCCAGGAGGCAGGCACCCTGGCGTGCGCGACGCGCGCCGCCGACGGCTCCCCGCGCGTGCGGTTCGTCGCGGGGCTCCACTTCGAGCTCGACGCGGTCTACCTGCTCGCCTCGCGCGGGATGCCGTTCGCGCGGCAGCTTCTCGCCGATCCGCGCCTGCAGCTGCTCGGGACCGTCCGCAAGGGCGTCTACGTCCGCCTCACCGGCGAGGCGCACCCGGTTCCCGAGGAGGAGCAGGTTCGCTGGCGCCTGCGCATCTTCCAGGAGCGCCCCTACTACCGCGAGCTCTATCCGCCCTACAAGCACGACGACTCGCTCGTCTTCGCGGTGCGCGACGGCTACTTCCAGTACCTCGACCTCGTCTCGATGCCGATCCAGCGCGTCTACGTCCCGTTCGGCGACGGCGCCGTCCCGTTCTCTGGCTACCGGATCACGGGGAAGTGCGGCCGCTGCGGCTCGTGCCGGCCCGCCTGCCCCGAGAACTGCATCGAGACCGGCGACCCGGTATTCCGCATCCGCCAGGAAAACTGCCTGCAGTGCGGGGCCTGCGCGGAGGCCTGCCCCCGCGGCGCCATCGAGCGCGTGGGGGACTGAGCCCGAGCGGCGAAGGGCGCGACTCCGGCCCGGAGTGGATTCGGAAGCCCGTTTCTGCTAGAATCCGGAGCCGCACCCCGCCACGGAACCCCGCCATGAGCTTCTTCCGCCCCACGTTCAAAAGCAAGATCCTCCGCAAGGCCTGCACTGTCGTCGCGACGGGCTTCGGCCTCGGCTACTCCCCCGTCGCGCCCGGGACGGTCGGCTCGCTCCTCGGCTGCCTGATCGTCTGGGGCTTCACCGCCGCGAAGCTCCCCGTCTGGGGGCAGATCGCCGCGTGCGCCGCCATGGCGCTTCTCTGCGTCCCGCTCGCCTCCGTCGCCGAATCCGACCTCGGCTTCAAGAAGGACCCCGGACAGGTCGTCTGCGACGAATACCTCACCTTCCCGATCGGCATGATCGGAATGCTCGACAAGTGGCAGGAGCACGTCTGGCTCATGCCGATGTGCTTCGTCGTGATCCGCGCGTTCGACATCTGGAAGCCGCGCCCCGCCCGCCAGCTCCAGATCCTCCCCGCCGGCATCGGCATCACCATCGACGACTTCATCACCACCTGCGAGGCCCTCGCCGTCAACTGGGCCCTCTTCTACCTTCTCACCGAATACGCCGGCCTCTAGCCCCGGCTTGCCACTCGTCACTCGTCACTCGTCACTCGTCACTTCCCGTCCATGGCCCGCATCGACTGGAACCTCCGCTCGCGCTCCCGCGCCTGCATGAAGTGCGCCCGCCCCTTCGAGGAGAAGGAGACGGTCCGCTCGGGCGTGCTCGCGTTCGAGGCGCCGCTCGTCGCGGAGCTCTTCGCGGAGAAGCTCGCCGAGGAAGCCGCCGCGGCCGCGGCGGGCCAGCCCGTCAAGCCGCACCCGGAGTACGTCCGGCTCGACTTCTGCGAGGACTGCTGGAAGGCGCTCGCGCCGGCGGACTGGATCAGCGTCTGGAAGGGCCCCTACGTCCCGCCCGAGACCGCGCCCGAGGACCCGCTCAGGAAGGCGACGCCCGAGACGCTCCTGCGCAGCCTCATCGAGGGCGAGGAGCCGGAGAACCACATCCAGGCGATCTACCTGCTCTCCGTGATGCTCGAGCGCAAGCGAATCCTCGTCGAGCGCGCGCTCAAGACCGCGCCCGACGGCACCCTCGTCCACGTCTACGAACACCGCCGCTCCGGCGACATCCTGCTCGTCGCCGACCCGCGCCTCACGGACGACGAGATCCCCGGCGTTCAGGCGGAGATCGAGCTTCTGCTCGGCCTCCGCCCCGCGGCGAGCGCGGCCGGCAGCGCGAGCAGCGCCGAGACCGCCATCGAAGGCAGCGTCGCCCCGGCGGGCGACGACCAGCCGCCCAGCGCGCCCGCCGCCGAAGGAAACGCCGCCGCGAGCGGCGAGTCCGCTCCGAGGCAGGCGTGATAGACGGCGAAGCCCGCCGCCCACGCCGCGAAGTTCCACGCCGCCGCGCCGCGTCCGACGGCGTCCGCGCCGCGGCGCAGCGCCGCGAAGCCCCCGACGAGAAGGACCGCCGCCATCGGCGCGAAGACCGACGCGATGAGGTACAGGAAGTCGAGGTAGCGGTCCATCGCGCCCCGCGCCGCGAGAAGCGTCCCCAGAGCGCACACCGCCACGCCGAAGGGCTTCGCGGGAACGCGGGACCAGAGGCTCTTCGCGCTCTCGCCCGCCGAGTAGGCGTCGAGGAACGTCGTCGTCACGGTCGAGAAGACGATGACGAGCAGCGCCGCCGCGCCGAGCCCGGCCGCTCCGAGGTGCCGGAACGCGTCGGGGATCGATCCGAAGGCCGCCGCGACCATGCCGATGCCGTACATCCAGCACGACACGAGCGAGTACACGAGCGCCGCGACCGCGCACGCCGCGACGGGCCGGCGCGCGTCCTTCGTGTAGTCCGCCGCGAGCGGCAGCCACGAGAGCGGCATCGCGACCGACATCTCGAAGGCGAACCAGAAGACCGGGCCGGGCATCGGTTCGGTCGGATGCCCCGCCCCCTTGGAGCCCGTCGAAAGGAGGGAGGCGAACAGCGCGACCGTGAGCGCGAAGAGGAGCGCCATCGCGACCGAGTTGATCTTCCCCACGCCGCGCAGGCCGACGTAGATCCAGACCGCGACGAGGACTCCGATGCCCGCGCAGACCGCGCCGAAGGGGACGCGTCCGCCGAGGAGCTCGCCCGCCGCGCCCGCGCCCTGCGCGACCATGACGGCGGTCCAGCCGACGAGCTGCAGGAGGTTGAGCGCCGCGAAGAAGCCGCCGCCCGCGCGCCCGAACGGCGTCTTCGCGCAGTCCATCCCGCCGCGGCGCGTCCGCGCGCCCAGGAGCATCGCAAGGAAGAGCATCGCCCCGCCGAACAGATGCCCGAGCAGGATCGCGCCGAGCACGGACCAGCCGCGCCCGCCGACGGCCGCCGGCGCGAGCGCGGCGCCCGCCTCGATTTCGGCGATCGAAACCGCCGCCCCGAACCACACCAGTCCGCACCCGAGGACGGACATTCCCTTTTTGTCTTCTTTCATGTTTCCGTTTCCTACGCCGGAATGACCCGGATCAGGTTCGAAGGGTCGGGGCCGCCCGTCGGCCCCCTCTCAGCCCGCCTTGGCGCGGACTCCCCGTCGGAACGGGGCGGATTCTAGCAGATGGAGCGCCGCCCGGCAAGGACGCTTGCGGGACGGGAACGGGTGCGGTAGAATGGCGGCACGTGCGCGGCGCTCCCGCCGCCCGTTCCCCTTCCTCCCGACACACAATCCTTCCATTGCCATGAGCGACTGCATCGTCAACGTCACCGGCGGAGAGCTCTCCGCCAAGGAGATCGAAGCCTACAAGAAGCGCGCCGTCGAGAAGTTCGGCGAGATGCCCCGCCAGATCGACATCAAGGTCGACGGCGAGGAGGTCGAGCTGCAGTACCACCTCGCGTCGGAGCACTTCGACCGCATCCGCCGCATCACCGGCTACCTCGTCGGCACGCTCGACCGCTTCAACGACGCCAAGCGCGCCGAGGAGCACGACCGCGTGAAGCACGCCACCGGCTGCGACTGCGGCCACGACCACGCGTGAGCCCGCGCCGGAGGAGGGACCCCGCCGCGCCACGAGCCGTCGGGGAGCGCGCGATGGCGCGCGAGCTGCTCGCCGTCCGCGGGCGGTTCGCCATCGTGTCGCACGTCCGCCCGGACGGCGACGCGATCGGCTCCTCCCTCGGCCTCTGCCGCGCGTTGCGCGCCGCGGGGCGCGAGGCGGTCTGCGTCGCGCTCGGCCCGATCTCCGACGTCTACGACTTCCTGCTCGATCCCGCCGCGGGCGAGATCGTCCCGGCCGAGGCGTTCGAGCCCGCCCCGGGCGACGTCCTCGTCGTCGTCGACTGCGGCGTCGCCACGCGCCTGCGCGATTGCGCGAGGCCCCTCGCTTCGCGGATGCCGGTGCTCTGCATCGACCATCACGAGCCCGGCCCCGGCTTCCCCGGCGCCGCGATGCTCGTCGAGCCGCGCGCCGGCTCCGCCTCGGAGGTCGTCTTCCGCGTCGCGCGCCTCGCGGGGCTCCCGATCGACCGGTCCGCCGCGGAGGCGTTCTGGACGGGCGTCGTGACGGACACCGGGCGCTTCTCCTACGACTCGACCTCGCCCGACACGCTGCGCGCCGGCGCGGCGCTCGTCGCGCTCGGCGTGCGGACCCAGTTCATCGCGGAGCGCGTCTACGGGCGCGTCCCCCTCGCGCGCCTGCGTCTGCAAAGCCGCTTCCTTTCGAACCTCGCCGTCTCGGCCGACGGGCGCGTCGTCGTCGGCTGGCTCGCGCCGGAGGACTACGCCGCCGAGGGCTGCGACTCCACGGACTCCGAGAACTTCGTCGACTTCGCGCGCTCCGTCCGCGGGTGCGAACTGGCGGCGTTCGTGCGGCGCGTCGAGCCGCGCGGCAAGGTGAACGTGAGCCTCCGCGGCCTCCCGCCGCACGACGTCTCCGCGATCTGCGGCGAATGGGGCGGCGGCGGACACGTCGCCGCCGCGGGCGCGACGTTCGACGCCTCGACCGACCTCGCGGACGTTGTCGCGACCGTGACGGCGCGGCTCGTCCGCGCCGCCTCCTCCCCTCCCCCCAAAGAATGAGGCCCGCCGTGAAACGACTCGCCATCCTCGCCTTCCTCCTCCTCTTCGCCGCCGGCGCGCACGCCGCGCTCGACGAATCCTCGCTCGCCTATTCGGCCCCGACGCCGGACGCCAAGCCGCTCGAGGAGAAGGCGGCGGCCTTCCGCCTGAAGCTGCTCGGCGCCGGCCGGATCGCCTCGGACAAGGAGGCGGCGCTCGCAAAGCGCGGCGCCGAGATCCTCAGGCGCGAACTGGCCAAGTACCAGGCGGCCGGCGACTTCGACCGCACGACCGCCTTCTCGGAGGCGCTCGCGAAGCCCGACGGGGAGATCGAGTCGTCCGTCGCGGAGATCAAGACCTTCTACGACTGGAGGCGCGCGCAGCTCGCCGCCATCCGCAAGGAACGCGCCGAGGCGCAGGCCAAGGCGGCCGCGGAGTTCTCGGCCGAGCTCGCGGAGTGGAAGAAGGAGCTTGTCCGCGAGGGGAAGCTCGCCGTCGCCAAGGAGGTCAACGCCTACGAGGGCGCCGTGAACGCGGCGCTCGCCGCCCTCCGCGCCGAGGCCGGGATCCCCGACGCGCCCGCCTCCGCGAACGACGAGGGCGCGAAGCCCGCCGCGAAAGCGGAGGAGGGCGGCTTCCGCATGCCGCTCGGGCGCGACATCACGGTCTGGGCGAGCAACGGCCAGGGCGTCATCCTCGGCGACCTCAACGCGGGAGACATCGCCGTGTTCCGGTTCACGGAGGGATCCTGGTCCGACTCGCGCAACGCGGCCCGGATGCGGATTCCCGACGACCCGTTCGACGGCCCCGACCACCGGATGGCCCTGATCTGGGACCAGAAGCAGCGGCGCGGCGTCGGCACGCTGCCCTCGGGGACGAAGCAGAAGCCTTTCGCCTTCCGCGTCATCTCCCCGTCGACGTTCCGGCTCCGCATCAACGACCCGCAGCCCGGCGACAACCAGGGCAAGGCGACGTGGCACTACACGGTGGTTTCCGCCGCCAACGCCGACGCCTTCCGCGAGTCCGACGAAGGCAGGAACTGCCAGTGGAAGTTCTGGGCGCCGGGGCGCTAGGCCCCCGGGACAACCCGTCAGAGCCGGTCGTGCGGCGCGCCCGCCGGACCATCCCCCTTCGCTAGTATCCCCGCCGCCCGCGCGACGGCGCAGCGACCCTCGCGCCCGCGGCGGCACGAGGCGCACGCGCCATGGCACGAGCCGCCGCACGAGCCGCCGCATTCGCACGGGACGCCCTTGCGGCGGTTGCGCCGGATCACCGCCACAATCGCGGCGGCGAGAAGCAGGAGGACGATGATTTCGGAGGGATTCATGGGCAGTCTGGGAGAGGTTCGGGGAGGGGCGCGGCCCGCGCCCCTCCCCGTTGCGCCCGCGCTAGCGGGCGGCGCCTCCCCTCGCGGGCCTGAAGATCATCCACAGGCACCACGCGTCGAGGAGCAGCGCGAGCGCGGTCCAGATTCCGAAGCCGCCGCCGGCGACCAGCACGCCGATCCGGTAGACGGACATCGCGAGGACGTAGCCCACGAAGAGCTGGAAGGCGATGGCGAACCAGCCCCACTTGCGCGAGCCCATCTCGCGGAACGTGACCGCGATCGCGACCATGCACGGCGGCACGAACAGGTTGAAGAGCATGAACGAGAGCGCGATGAGCCTCGGGAAGTCGCCGAACGAGGCGAAGAGCGCCTGGATCCGCGCCGCGGTCGAGGCGGCGTCCATGTTCGCGGCGACGAGCCCGAGCGTCGCGGTGGCCTGCTCCTTGGCGATCTCCGCCGAGACGGACGCCGCCACGCCCTGCCAGGTCCCGAACCCGAGCGGCGCGAGCAGCCACGCGAACCATCCGCCGACCGAGGCGAGGATGGAGCGCTCGATCTCTTCGTCCGCGAGGATCGAGAGTCCCCAGCTGAAGTGCATCACGAACCACAGGAACACGCACGCCGGGAAGATGATGCAGCCGGCCTTCCAGACGTAGGCCTTGACGCGCGTCCACGTGTGCCGCCAGACGCCCGAGACCGTCGGCATGTGGTAGGCCGGCAGCTCCATCACGAACGGCGCCGCGTCGCCCGCGAAGGCGCGCGTCTTCTTGAGCGCGATGCCGCCGAGGACGATGATCGCGATGCCGATCACGTCCATCATCGGCGCCACGTACCACATCTGGCGGAAGAAGAGCGCCGAGAACATCGCGATGATCACGGTCTTCGCGCCGCACGGGATGAAGGTCGCCAGGATGATCGTCATCCGGCGGTCGCGCTCGCTCTCGATCGTGCGCGCCGCCATCACGGCCGGCACGCCGCAGCCCTTGCCGACGAGCATCGGGATGAAGCTCTTGCCGCTGAGGCCGAACTTGCGGAAGAGGCGGTCCATGATGAACGCCACGCGCGCCATGTAGCCGCAGTCCTCCAGAAACGCGAGGAAGAGGAACACGATCGCGATGACCGGGACGAACCCGAGCACCGTCGAGACGCCGCCCCACGCGCCGTCGAGGACGAGGGACTTCACGGTCCCGCCCACGCCGATCCGGTCGAGCAGGCCGTCGAACACCGCGGTGAGCCCCGGCACGAACGCGCCGAACGCGGAGGGGTCAACCTCGGGCACCGCCTTGGATTCCTTGTAGCCCTCGTAGTCGCACGTCCATTCGAGCTGACCGTCCGGGCCCTCGACGGGCTCGCCGGTCTCCTCGTCGTCGTCGAGCTTCACGCCCTCCGCGACGACGGTCGCGGCGAGCGCCTCGTCGATCTCGGCGTCCTCGCCGAGCGCCTCGAGCGGCTCGAAGCCCTCCTCGCCCTCGTGCTTGGCGTTGAAGGCCTCGACGTAGGCGCCCTCCCACGCCTCGACGTTCTTCTCGTGCGGCGCGAAGGCCTCCTGCGCCTCCTCGTAGTCCATCCCCTTGTAGAAGCCGTCCTCGCGGCATTCGTGCGTGGTGAAGGGGACGTGCCAGCCGTCCTTGCCGAGGAACTGGTCGTTGGCCCAGTCCGTAAGGATCGTGCCGGGGCCGTTCTCGGCCACGGCGAGCCACCACATGACGCAGAGCGAGACGACGAAGATCGGGAGCGCGAGGATGCGGTTCGTGACGATCTTGTCGACGCGGTCCGAGAGCGAGAGGTTGCCCTTGCGCGGCTTCTTGACGACCGCGAGGTCCGTCACGTGCTTCACGTAGGCGTAGCGCTGGTTGGTGATGATCGACTCGGCGTCGTCGTCCAGCTCCTTCTCGCAGTCCTTCACGTGCTCGTCCATGTGCGCGAGCGTGTCCGCGTCGAGCGCGAGCTTCGCGAGGACCTTCTCGTCGCGCTCGAACACCTTGATCGCGTACCAGCGGATCTGCGCCTTCGGGACGAGCTTCTCGATCGACTCCTCGATGTGGGCGAGCGCGTGCTCGACGCTGCCCGTGAAGACGTGCGGCGCCTCGCCGGGCTTGTGCGCGCGCGCGGCCTCGACCGCGGCGTCGGCCGCCTCGCGGATGCCCTCGCCCTTGAGCGCGGAGATCTCGACGACTTGGCAGCCGAGTTCCTGCGAGAGCTTGCGCAGGTCGATCTTGTCGCCGTTCTTGCGGACGACGTCGATCATGTTCACCGCGACGACGACCGGGATGCCGAGCGAGACCAGCTGGGTGGTGAGGTAGAGGTTGCGCTCGATGTTCGTGCCGTCGACGATGTTGAGGATCGCGTCCGGCTTCTCCTCCACGAGGTATTCGCGCGCCACGACCTCCTCCAGCGAATACGGCGAGAGCGAGTAGATGCCGGGCAGGTCCTGGACGATGACGTCCCTGTATCCCTTCAGGCGGCCGTCCTTCTTCTCGACCGTCACGCCGGGCCAGTTGCCGACGTACTGGTTCGAGCCGGTGAGCGCGTTGAACAGCGTCGTCTTGCCGCAGTTCGGGTTCCCCGCGAGCGCGAGGCGCAGGGCGCCGCCGCCCTCGTCCGCGGCATTCGCCGCGGCGGGAGCAATGTTGGTTTTATTTTCTTCGGACATGGATGGTTCCTTTGTTTTGAAATGGTGTTTGGGCGCGTCTCTCGTCCCGCGTCTCACGTCATCTTGTCGTCTTGTCGTCTCGTCGTCTTGTCGTCCTTCGATCGGGCGAGCGCGCGTCCCCGCGCGCCCGGATGGCCGTTCGGCTGCCCTTCCTCGACCATCGACATCGTCGAAATCGCTAGGCGATTTCGACGATGTCAATGTCGTCCCTGCGCAGCGAGAGCTCGTATCCGCGCACGGTGATCTCGATCGGGTCGCCCAGGGGCGCGACCTTGCGGATGTAGAGCTCGGTGCCCTTGGTGATGCCCATGTCCATGACGCGGCGCTTGAGCGCGCCCGTGCCGTGGAGTTTGACGACGGTGGCGGTGTCGCCGACCTTGCAGTCTCGGAGAGTCTTCATTGGTTGGGTGGTTAGATGGTTCGGTGGTTGGGTGGTTGAAAGGTTCTCGGGTGGGGTTCGGGAAGGGCGCCCCTCCCCGATCGTTGGCAGGCGGCCTACACCATGATCCGGCCCGCGAGGTCGGAGCCGATGGCGACGCGGGAGTCGCCGATGCCGAGGATGACGTCGCCGCCCTCGGCGGAGACGATGGTGACGACGGCGCCGATCACGAGACCGAGCTCCTGGAGGTGCTGACGGACCTTGTCGTTGCCCGCGATCTTCTTGATCTTCTGTTTTTCGCCGGCTGCGGCGAGCGCGAGGGGAAGCATGGGAAGGAGAGAGGTTAGAGGTAAGAGGTGAAAGGTTAGAGGTTGAAAAGGTTGAAGGGGTTGAAAAGGTTGAAGGGTTGAAGAGGCGAAGGGGAATGCGGTTCGGAGGCGGGTTCTAGCGGCCGCTAGAAAAGTTAGTGGTGGCTAACGAGGCGGGAGTCTACGCCCCGCGCCCCGCGAAGTCAAGCGAAAAATTTAGACGCGTCTAAAATTTTGCTTGACAATGTTAGTGGTGTCTAATATTCTCCCGACCTGTCGCGAGAAACAAGCGCGACGGACCGACCATGAAAGCACCCGGAAAGCACCTTCTCTCGAAACTCTTCCGCAACTGCGCCGAGCCCCGGGGCGCGCTGGGGCGGCTGATGCTGCGGATGATGAACCGCGGCCACCGGCGCGTCTACGCCTGGACGTTCGACCACTGCCCGCTCGCGGACGGGATGCGGACGCTCGACGTCGGGTGCAGCGGCGGCGGGGCGATCCTGGAGCTCGCGCGGCGCTTCCCCGCGATTCGCGCGGACGCTGTGGACGTCTCGGAGGAGAGCGTGGCGATGTGCCGCCGGCGCGTGGCGGCGGCGGACATCGCGAACCCCGGCGAGATCGTCCGGGGCGAAGCGGGCGCGCTCCCGATGGCGGACGCGACCTACGATCTGGCCTACGCCATCGAGACGGTCTACTTCTGGCCCGACCTGGTCGCCGGCCTTCGGGAGATGCTCCGCGTCCTCAAGCCCGGCGGGGCCGCGGCGGTCGCCGTCGAGTGCGCCGACCCCGTCGCCTCCCAGGGGTGGGTGGACCTCGTCGGGCGGATGGAGGTTCGGACCCCGGAGCAGATCGCGGAGGCCTTTCGCGAGGCCGGCTTCGCCGACGTCGCGCTCTTCGGGGAACCGACGGGCCGCTCCGCGCTCTGCGGTCTTCACTGCATCGTCGGACGCAAGCCCGCGGGAGGGGCGGCATGAACGGCCTGGAGCATCCCGCTACCGCCGACGTCACGGGCGGCGGCGGCCTCGTCCTGCTGTGTTTCGGAGTCGTCCTGGCCTACGCGGTCTGGGCGGCGGCCGGGCACTTCCGGGGGCGGGGCGGCTGCTGCGGGGGCGGCGGTTCGGCGCCGCCGCCCGTCCCGGACAAGGAGATCGGCCCCGTCGTCGCGCGCTGCGAACTCGCGCTCGACGGCCTGCACTGCGTAAACTGCGTCAATCGCGCAAAGAAGGCCTTGAACACCATCCCGGGCGTCGCGGCGGACGTCACCCTCGATCCGCCGCGCGCTTTCGTCCGGACGGATCGCGACGTTCCCGCCGCCGCGATCCGCGCGGCCGTCGAGGCGGAGGGCTACCGCGTCGTCTCGATTCGTTGGCGCGAACGCGGTGTATGAGGGACTACGGGCTCGCGCGCGCCCACTTCGACCGCCCCGACGACTACGAACGAGGCGTTTAGGAAGAAGGCCGCGGAGATGTCCTCCGCGGCCTTCCCGTGAGCATGGCCATGCTCGTTTCCGTGCGCCTCTCCGCCTGGATGGTTTTGGGGATTCGGTGGTTGGGGGGAGGCGACAGGCGGGGTTCGGGGAGGGGCGGCGCCCCTCCCCGTTCGTTGGTTTAGAAAGCAAGCTCGACCGCGACGCCGCCGTAGAGCTGCGCCACGTGGTGGCTGGCCTCCTCGTCCACAACGTAGTGAGCCGGGTGGCGGAAGTGGCCGTTGAGGTGGTCGGAGTAGGAGACGTAGGGCTTCACCGAGAGGTACTCGGCCGCGGCCCACTCGAGCTCGGCCGTGAGCGTCGTGTCGCGGAAGCCCCAGCAGTCGCAGCCGAGGTCGTCGGCGTTGTACTTGTTGTTGGCGAGCGTCTGCGCGGCCGAGAGCGTGAGCGCGAGGTCCGGCTCCTCCTCGTCGCCGACGAGGGCGAACGTGTGCGAGAGCGAGAACGTGTAGGCCTGCCCGTGGATCGAGTCGAGCATCCACTCCGCCTCGAGCGTCGGCGAGAGGAAGACGTCGGCGAGGCCGACGGACGCGTGCAGGTACTGGCAGTGGTCGTCGTCCTCGTTGCCGCCCTGGTCGTACTCGTAGGTGTAGTCGGCGCCGAGCTCGACCGCGCCGAGCGCGTCCGTGTCGAGGGTGTAGCCGTAGCCGAGGACGTAGTCGACCTCGGTGTTGTCGCCGGCGTCGAAGCCGTCCTCCTCCGCGATGTCGGTCGTATTGAAGATCCCGTCGACCTCGGCCGTGAAGCCGAGCCATTCGAGGGCGGCGGAGAGCGTGACGATCCCCTCGGTGTTGTCCGGGAGGCCGCGCGTGACCTGGCGGGAGCAGTAGTCGGCGCCGAGCGTGACGCCGGGGAGGTTGCCCTCCTCCTCGAGCTCCGCGGCGGGCGCGGCGGGTTCCTCCGCGAACGCGGCGAGCGAGGCGGCGGCGAGAAGCGTGGTTGCGATGCGTGTGTTCATGGTTTGGTGGTTAGGTGGTTGGGTGGTTTGGTTGTTGGGAGGTTTGGTGGTTCGGTCGTTGGGCGACGAAGGGGGCCGGAGGCGATTTCTAGCGGACACTAGAAAAGTTAGTGGTGGCTAACGTCGGGGGAGTCTACGCCGTTTCCGCCCCGGGGTCAAGAAAAAAAATTAGCCTCTTCTAATTTACGGATCGGGTCATGCCGCGGAAGCGGACGAACCGTCCATGATCTCGCGCACGACGCAACAAATCGCTTTCGTCGCGCACGGAATTGCTGTAGACTGGATCCCGTCGGAACCGCGCGGGAGCAACGCAAGCGGGCGAACCGACGAATGCCTCGCATGGAAAACCTCTACGTCCACGTTCCCTTCTGCGTCTCGAAATGCCGCTACTGCGCGTTCTCCTCCGAGGCCGGCGCGGACGCGGGACGAATTCGGGACTTCGTCCGGCTTCTTCCGCGCGAACTCGCGCTTCGCGGCGCCACTGGAACGCACCCTTCCACGGTCTACCTCGGCGGCGGAACGCCCTCGATCCTCGGCGCCGACGGCCTTCGCGCCCTCTTCGCCTCCCTCCCCCGCCCCGCCCCGGGCGCCGAGGTCTCGGTCGAGGTCAACCCCGCGGACGTCACGCCGGCGCTCGCCGCCGCCCTCCGCGCCGCCGGTGCCACGCGCGTCTCGATCGGGGCACAGTCCTTCTCCGACCGAGCCCTCGCCTGGCTCGGCCGCCGCCATGGTCCCGAACGCGTCCGCGAAGCCGTCGCCGCGCTCCGCGACGCAGGCGTCCCGTCCCTCTCCCTCGATCTCATTGCCGCGCTCCCCGGGGCCCCGGCCGGCGAATTCTCCGCGTCGCTCCGCGAGGCGATCGCCCTGGAGCCGGACCACGTGAGCGTCTATCCCCTCTCCGTCGAGCCCGGAACGCCGCTCGCGAGAGCCGGCGTCGCCCCGCCCTCCGACGACGAGGCGCTCGCCGCCGTGGCGGAGTCCGAATCCGTTCTCGCCGCCGCCGGCTACGCGCGCTACGAGCTCTCCAACTACGCGCGTCCGGGCTTCGAATGCCGCCACAACCTCGCCGTCTGGCGCGGGGAGGACTACACCGGCGCCGGTCCGGCCGCCTGCTCGCGCGAGGGCCGCGAGCGTCGCGCGAACGCCCCGTCGTTCGACGCCTGGCGCGCCGCGCTCGAATCCGGATGCCTCCCGCCCGCCGAAATCGAGTCGCTCTCCGGGGACGAGGACGAGTCCGAACGATTCGCGACGCGCGTCCGCCTCGCGCGGTGGCGGGGTCCGGACCCCGCCACGCCGTCCAGCCGGCGCCGCCTCGCCGCGCTCGAGGCGCTCGCGCGCGACGGTCTCGCCGCACCGCTCGGCGGCGGCGACTGGACACTCACCGCCCGCGGCCGCGAAGTCGCGGACGCCGTCATGGCCGAACTCGCCTGAACCTCCGCGGCGTGCGTTGCCCCGGGGCGGAAGCCGTGGTAGAATGGACGCCATGCCCGAACGCAACGACATCCGCATCGCCCGTTGGCAGGGCGCCGCAACGGCCGCCGTCTCGCTCTACTATGACGACGGCACCGACAGCGCCTTCGACCTCGTCGTCCCCTCGCTCGTGCGCCGGCGCCTGACCGGCACGTTCTACCTCTGCTGCGGCTGGTACAAGGGCCCCGACGACCCGAAGCTCGCCCGCTGGGGCGCGCTCGCCCGCCGGCACCCGGGGATCGTCGTCCTCGGCGAGCACACCTGGGGCCACGGCGGCGGCACGAGCGCCGAGGGCCTCGCGGACGCCATCGCCCGCAACGGCGCGCTCCTCCGCGAGATGTCCGGGCTGCCGCCGCGCGCGCTGCTCTCGTTCGGCCGCCCGGGCGGCTGCCCCTGGACGCTTTCGCGCGAGGAGGAGGCCGCCGTCCTCGCCGCGCACGGCGAGTTCCTCCGCCACGACTTCGGCCCGGAGAACTCGGGCGGCCCCGCGAACTTCCACAGGGAGGTCGCGATGCACACGTTCGCCGACGCCGCCGCGATCCTCGACCGCGCCGAGCAAGACGGCGGCTGGGAGGCGCTCCTCTTCCACGGTGTGGGCGGCGACTGGATCGCCTTCCCCGCGTCCGAGCACGAGCGGATCCTCGCCGAGATCGACCGCCGCCGCGCCGAGGGCCGCCTCTGGTGCGGCGCCGCGATCGCCGTCCACAAATACGCGGCCGAGCGCGACGCCGCCCGGCTCGAGACCGTCGCCGCGCCCGAAGGCGCCCTCGCCGCCGCGCGCCTCTCCGTCGCGACCGACCCCGCGCTCTTCGACGAGCCGCTCACGCTCGAGGCCGACGTCCCCCGCGACCGCGATTCCGTCGCGGTCGAGACCGCGCCCGCGGACGGCGCGCCCCCCTCCTCGCTCCGCGCGCCGGCCGTCGACGGCCTCGCGCGCTTCGACGTCCCGCCGCGCGCCGCCTCGATCGCCGTCCGCTAGAAACAGCCCGCTTCCCCCATGCGCACGTTCCTCTCCCTTCCCCCCGCCGCCGCGAAGCTCGGCGTCCAGGACCTTCCCGCGATCGCGTTCGCCGGCGGCGACCCGCCCGGCCGCCAGCTCGGCTCGGGCGGCGGCACGGCCCACCTCCTCGCCGAGGCGTGGCGCGCGCTTGCGCCCGCCGGCTCGCGCCTCCTCGACTGGATCGCCGGGGAGCGCACGCTCGTCGTCCACGCCTCCGGCCAGAGCCGCCGCCTGCCCGCCTACGCGGCCGAGGGCAAGGCGCGCCTCCCCGTCCCGCCGCTCGCGGACGCCGCCGGGCAGATCCCCGGCCAGACGCTCGTCGACGCCCAGCTCTCCGACTTCGCGCACCTGCTCCGCCACGCGCCGGAGTCCTACTGCCTCGCGGTCGCGTGCGGCGACACGCTCGTGCGCGCCGCCTCGGCCGCGCCGGTCTTCCCGGAGGCGGACGTGCTCGTCGTCGGCATCCCGTCCTCGCCCGAAGAGGCGTCCTCGCACGGCGTGCTCTTCGGCGCCGGCGCGGCGTCGGGCGAGATCGAGCTCTTCCTCCAGAAGCCCCCGCCCGCGCGCATCGCGGAGCTCGCCGCGCAGCATCCCTTCTCGCTCGACTCGGGCGTGTGGCTCTTCTCGCGCCGCGCCGTCGCGGTCCTGCTCGCCAAGTGCGGCTGGAACGACGCCACGCAGTCCTTCGCCGGCGGCGCGGTCGCGCCCTACGACCTCTACGACCGCTTCGGCACGGCGCTCGGCCGCCGCCCCGCCAACCCCGACCCCGAGATCGGCGCGCTCTCCTCGGCGGTGCTCGCGCTCCCCGACGGCCGCTTCTACCACTTCGGGACGAACCGCTCCGTGATCCACTCCGTCGCGGAGCTCGTCCACCCCGCCGGCGGGCGCCGCGCCTTCGGCCACGCCGGAACCGGCGACGAGCCGGACGCCCTCCGCTTCCTCCTCCACGCGGACGCCCCCGGCGCCGAGGGCGCCCCCGGCCCGCTCTGGATCGAGAACGCCTCCGTCCCCGCGACCTGGACGCTCGCCGGCGAGAACGTCGTGACCGGCGTCCCGCCGAACGCCTGGACGCTCTCGCTCCCGCGCGGCGCGTGTCTCGACGCCGTCGACTTCGCGGGCGGCGCCGCGCTCCGCGTCTACGGCTTCGACGACGCCTTCCGCGGCCGCCTCGACGACCCCGCCACGCGCCTGCTCGGCCGCCCGTTCTTCGAATGGCTCGTCGCGCGCGGCCTCGGCTTCGGCGAGGCCGGCCTCGACCCGGCCGCCGACCTGCAGGACGCGCCGCTCTTCCCGGTCCTCGACCCGGCGGAGCCCGTCGCGGGCGCCGTCGCGCAGTGGATGGCCGGCGGCGAGGCGCAGGACCCCGCCGCGGCGTCGGA
>CACWKU010000031.1 GCA_902761575.1 uncultured bacterium | reverse complement strand
GCGGCTTCCGCCGCGGCGGCGACGCGCCGGGCGGCGGCGGCTTCCGCCACGACTCCCCCGGCGGCTTCCGCCGGCCCGGGCGAGGCGGCCCCGGAGCGGGCGCCTCGGACATCCGCATCGAGGGCGACCGCCTGCAGATCCGCACGGGAGGGGGCCGGCCGTGAAGCGACCCCTCCCCTCCCCCGCCCGCTCCCCGCGCTCCGGCTCCGCGCTGGTGCTCGTCCTGATCGTCGTGGCGATCCTCTCCACGCTCGTCGGCTCGCTCGCCTTCGAGGCGCGGCTCGAGGCGCAGTACGCGCGCTACCTCACGAACCGCGACCGCGCGGCGCAGCTGGCGCAGTCCGGCGTCGAGATCGCCAAGATGCTCATGTCGCGCGCCGGCGGCGCCGCCGCGCCCGAGGGGATGACCGACGACGAGGACCGCTGGCACGACGCCGCCGAGCGCCTCAAGCTCGGCCAGTCGCTCGTCGGGCTCGTCGAGCCCGTCGGCGAGAGCGGCTACGTGATCCTCGACATCGAGCCCGAGCCCGGCCGCCTCAACGTGAACCTCCTGACGCGCGAGGACTGGGAGACGATCCTCGGCAACGCCGGCGTCCCGGAGGAGTACTTCGACTACGTCGTCGACCCGGTGCTCGACTGGATGGACGACGACGACGCCTCGAACCCCAAGGGCGCCGAGACCGAGGACTACTACTCGCTGCTCGACCCGCCCTACGAGGCGAAGAACGGCCCGTTCGACACCGTGCGCGAGCTCCTGCTCGTGAAGGGCTTCCCCGAGGCGCTCCTCACCGGCGGCGTCTTCGACCCGGCGCTCGTCCGCGGCGACACCGACGTCAAGTCCTCCGACCTCTCCTTCAACCGCTTCACCGAGACGAACGACCTCGTGATCGCCGGCATCGAGGGCATGCTCACGACCTACGGCGACGGCAAGGTGAACATCCAGAGCGCGCCCTACGACGTGCTGCGCACCCTCCCGGGCGTGGACGACATCCTCGCGCGCGCCATCATGGAGGAGCGCGACGCGGTCGACGAGAACGGCGACCCCGACCCGTTCAAGAGCGCGGACGACCTCTTCGCCCGCATCGACGGCCTCGACCCCGCGATCTCCTCGCGCATCACCGTCGCCTCGTCCTTCTTCCGCGTCACCTCGACCGGCCGCGCGGGCAACGTCGAGCGCCGCATCTGGGGCGTCGCCTACGCCGACGGCAACCAGCTGCGCTTCCTCCGCTGGGTCGAGGAGCCGTAGAAGGCGCGTTTTCCGCTTGCATCCGCGCGGCGAAGGTGCTTTAATCGCGCCGCTTTTCCCACATCCCCTCCCCCATTCCGCCATGCGCTGGTCCAAGACCCTCCTCTCCACCCTCCGCGAAGACCCCAAGGACGCGGAGATCGTCTCCCACAAGCTGATGATGCGCGCCGGCCTCCTCGTCAAACTCGAGGGCGGCCTCTACTCCTACTCGCCGCTCGGCGTCCGCGTCCTGCACAAGGTCGAGCAGATCGTCCGCGAGGAGATGGACCGAGCGGGCGCGTGCGAGGTTCTCTTCACCGCGCTGCAGCCGATCGAGCTCTGGGAGGAGTCCGGCCGCGCCGGCATCATGGGCAAGAGCATGTTCCGCCTCAAGGACCGCAACGAGAACACGATGGTCCTCGGCCCGACGCACGAGGAGGTCGCCACCGACTACCTCCGCACGCTCGTCTCCTCCTACCGCCAGCTCCCCGCCACGGTCTACCAGATCCAGACGAAGTTCCGCGACGAGATCCGCCCGCGCTTCGGCCTCATGCGCTGCAAGGAGTTCGTCATGAAGGACGCCTACTCCTTCGACCTCGACTCCGACGCGGCGGACGTCTCGTACCAGAAGATGTACGACGCGTACCTCCGCATCTTCAAGCGCTGCGGCCTCGACGCCCATCCGGTCGAGGCGGACACCGGCGCGATCGGCGGCAACCACTCGCACGAGTTCATGGTCCTCGCGCCCTCGGGCGAGGACGGCATCCTGCACTGCCCCGCGTGCCACTACGCCGCCAACCAGGAGCGCGCCGAGCGCCAGGCCCCGCCCTGCGACTACGCCGCGCCCTCCGCCGAGCCGCGCGCCAAGGTCGCCACGCCCGGCGCGCATACGGTCGACGAGGCCGCCGCCGCGCTCGGCATCCCGTCCGACCAGGTCGTGAAGTCCCTCGTCTACCTCGCCGACGGCAAGCCCGTGATGGTGCTCGTCCGCGGCAACGCCGACCTCTGCGAGCCCAAGCTGCGCCGGCTCCTCGGCTGCGGCGAGCTCGAGATGGCCGACCCCGAGACGACCGCGAAGGCCGCCGGCCCGTTCGGCTCGATCGGCCCGATCGGCGTCTCGATCCCCGTCTACGCCGACAACGGCCTCCGGGAGGCGCGCGACGTCGCCGTCGGCGCCGGCGTGGAGGGCTTCCACGTCGCGCACTGCAACCTCATGGACGACCCGGACGTGAAGATCGCGCAGTGGGCGGATCTGGCGACCGTCGCCGCCGGCGACCGCTGCCCGAAGTGCGGCCAACCGCTCGCGCTCGAGCGCGGCATCGAGGTCGGGCACGTCTTCAAGCTCGGCCTCAAGTACACCAAGGCGATGAAGTTCACGGTCCTCGACCAGAACAAGCAGTCCGTCACCCCGGTCATGGGCTGCTACGGCATCGGCGTCTCGCGCACCGTGCAGGCCATCGCCGAGCAGAACAACGACAAGGACGGCATCGTGTGGCCGGCGTCCGTCTCGCCCTGCCAGGTCGCGCTGCTGCAGCTCGACGCGAAGAACGACGCCGTCGTCGCCGCCGTCGCGGAGATCGAGTCGAAGCTCGAGGCCGCGGGCGCGGACATCCTCGTCGACGACCGCGACGAACGCCCCGGCATCAAGTTCAAGGACGCGGACCTCATCGGCTGCACCGTCCGCGCCACCGTCGGCGCGCGCTCGCTCGAGAAGGGCGGCGTCGAGATCCGCCTCCGCCGGACCGGCGAGACCCTCCTCGTCCCGGTCGCCGAGGCCCCCGCGAAGATCCTCGAGCTCCTGAAGTCAAACTAAGCCCCGCTTCCCCATGAAAAAGCTCACCAACGTCCTTCTCGACGGCAAGCCCTCGACCCTCCTCTTCGAAGGCGACCGAATCGCCCGCATCGAAACGGGGTCCGCGCCGCTCGAACCCGGCGACATCGACGGCCGCGGCCTGACCGCCGTCCCGGGCCTCGTCGACATCCACGCGCACGGCTGCCTCGGCCTCGACACGATGGACGCCGACTTCGCCGAGATGGCGGTCTTCCGCGCGAAGAACGGCACGACGACATGGCTTCCCACGTCGATGACGGCGTTCCGCGAGGACCTCGAGCGCGTCTGCGCCGCGCCGCGCGACGTCCCCGGCGCGCGCCTCCCCGGCATCCACCTGGAGGGCCCGCACATCGCGATGTCGAAGAAGGGCGCCCAGAACCCGGACTGCATCCGAATGCCCGACATCGACGAGCTCCGCTCGCTCCGCCCCGCCGCGGTCCGCGTCACGATCGCGCCCGAACTCCCCGGCGCGCTCGAATACATCCGCGCCGCCGCGGACATGGGCGTCTCCGTCACGCTCGGCCACACCGACGCCACCTACGAGCAGGCCTGCGCGGGCTTCGACGCCGGCGCGAGCTCGCTCACGCACACCTTCAACGCGATGCCGGGCATCCACCACCGCAAGCCCGGCCCGATCGGCGCCGCGCTCGAGAAGGGCGCCTACGCGGAGCTGATCTGCGACGGCTTCCACGTCGCCCCGCCGATCGCGCTGATGCTCTACAAGGCGTTCGGCCCCGACCGCGTCGCGCTCATCTCGGATAACATCCGCCCCGCCGGCGCCCCCGAGGGCGAATACGACTGCGGCGGCCTGAAGGTCATCCTGAAGAACGGCGAGGCGCGCCTGCCGGACGGCACCATCGCGGGCTGCTCCGTCACGCTGTGGGAATGCGTCCGCCGCGCCGTGAAGTTCGGCGTCCCGTTCGCCGACGCGATCCGCATGGCGACCGCGACCCCCGCCGCCGCGGCGCACCTCGACGCCGGCGTCCTCGCCCCCGGCCGCCCGGCCGACGTCCTGCTCGTCGACCTCTCCGGCCCCCTCCCCGAGCTCCGCACCGTCGTCCTCCGCGGCGACGTCTTCGCCTAGCCAGCCCTTCCGCACACCCCGCCACGACACCGCATGAAGATCGTCGTCTGCATCAAGCAAGTCCCCGACTCGGACAAGGTGACCATCGACCGCGCCACCAACCGGCTCAACCGCGCCGGCGTCCCCGCCGTCATGAACCCGTTCGACGAGAACGCCCTCGAGGTCGCCCTGCGCCTCCGGGACGCCGTCCCCGGCTCCACCGTCACCGTCGTCTCGATGGGCCCGCCCCAGGCCGAGGCCGTGGTCCGCGAGGCCATCGCCCGCGGCGCGACGGACGGCGTCCTCGTCTCCGGCCGCGAGTTCGGCGGCGCGGACACCTGGGCGACCGGCTACACGCTCGCGCTCGCGATCAAGAAGCTCGGCCCCGCCGACCTCGTCCTCTTCGGCAAGCAGGCGACGGACGGCGACACCGCCCAGGTCGGCCCCGGCATCGCCCACCATCTCGGCCTCCCGGTCCTCACCTACGCCAAGGCCGTCGAGGCCCTGCCCGGCGGCAAGGCGCTCAAGGTCGTCCGCGCGACCGAGGACGGCCACGAGGAGTGGGAGGTGGACCTGCCGTGCGCCCTCACCGTCGTCAAGGAGGCGGGCGAGCTGCGCATCGGCTCCCTGAAGAGCAAGATGGCCGCGAAGAAGGCGCAGATCCCGGTCTGGGGCGTCGCCGAGCTCGAGCCCGACCCCGATCTCATCGGCCTCAAGGGCTCCCCCACCCGCGTCACCAAGGTCTTCGCCCCGCCGGTCAAGACCAACCGCGTCCGCCTCGAGGGCACCCCCGCCGAGCAGGCGGAGAAGCTCGTCGCGCTTCTCGCAGAACGCCATCTGGTCTAGCTCCCGCGCGAATGCCGCGGCATGGCGCGCCGGCTGGGGGCCCGCGCAACGGCTTCGCCGCGCGCGGGTCCCGTTGTCTCTCCATTTTGCCGCGCACGTCGCTTGTCCCGCGCGCGGGCGTGTGCTATGATTCGGCCCATCCGCACGGCGCTCCGCCGCGCGCGCCGCTTGCGAAAAGTGCCGCAGTCCGAAATGTCCAACAACCAACCCGCCAAAAAGAAAGTCTATGTCGAGACGACGGTCGTCAGCGATGCGACGGCCCGTCCTTCCAAGGACTTGATTCTGGCCGGTCGGCAGATTCTATCTCGGGAATGGCTCGAGACCGCACGCAGGAACTACGAGCTGTACACCTCCTTCCTCGTCCATCGGGAATCCCTCCAAGGCGACGCGGAGGCGGCAGCACGCCGCCTCTCGGCATTGACAACGATGCAGTACCTGGAAGCGGACGAACGTGCGTTCGCGCTGTCCGACCGATTGATTCGGGAGAAGGCGGTTCCGAAGGAATACCCCGACGACGCGCTTCACATCGCGATAGCGGCCCTCAACGCGATGGACTATCTCGTGTCGTGGAACTTCCGCCACATCACCAACGCACAGACGATTCCCCTCGTGAAGCGAGTCTGCGAGGCGAGCGGCTATCGTTGCCCGGAAATCTGCACGCCGCAGATGCTACAGGAAGGAGACGATTGATGCAGTCCGACGAATCACTGGAGGAAATCTGGCGGATCAAACGTGAAATCGCCGCCGAGTATCCGACCCTCGAAGCATACTTCAAGGGTATGATGGAGTATCAGGAGGAGCTGCGGCGCCAAGGAGTGAAATTCGTCTCCTTCCCCCCTCGTCCTCCGGAGCGGCCTTCCGTCCCCGATTCATTCCCCCTCTGCGTCGCCGAGTCCGCCCCGCCGCCCTACAAGGCGTAGACCCGTTCGTCATTTCGCATTTCACTCACGGTCCGCAGCGCTTCGCGCGTCGCCATCCGACCCTCCCGCCATGAAAAGAATCCTCCTCGTCCTTCTCGCGGCCGCCGCGCTCGACGCGGCGGCGCAGGCGCCGATCTCCGGGCTCTCGGCCCGGCAGCGCTACCCGTGGAACGGGCTCGTCGACGTGTCGCTTACGCTCGCGGACGGCGCGTGGCGCTACGACCTTTCGCTCGCGGCGACGAACGCCGCGACGGGCGAGGCGCTTCCCGTCGCGACGGTCTATCCGCGCGGCGGTGCGGCCGGCGACGCGCTTCGCTTCTCCCCCGGCGAGGTGCACCTCGTCTGGGACGCGGGCACGGACGTGCCGGAGTCGGTGATCTCCAACGTGTCGTTCACGGTCTCGGCGGCGCCGGTCGCCGAGCCGCCAATCTACGTCATTGTGGATCTCTCCGGCGGAACAAACGCCGCATCTTATCCAGTGACGAAGCTTACCGCTACTCCTGCTGGCGGGTTCAACACGGACGAATACAAGACGACGAAGCTCGCGCTGCGCCGCATCGAGCCGGGAACATTCACAATGGGCTCGCCCGCGGGCGAGATCGGGCGCTCGGACGGCTGGGAGGACCAGCATCAGGTCACGATCTCGAAGGCGTTCTACATCGGCCTGTTCGAGCTCACGCAGAAGCAGTGGGAGCTCGTGATGGGGAACAAACCCTCCTCCTACGCGGGCGACGCTCGTCCTGTGGAACGCGTCTCCTACAACGACCTTCGCGGCTCCTCCGCGGGTGCGGGGTGGCCCGCGTCGGACGAAGTGGATGCGACGAGCTTCTTCGGCCGCCTCCGCGCGCGGACGAGCTATCGCTGGGACCTGCCGACGGAGGCGCAGTGGGAATACGCCTGCCGCGCGGGGACGACGACGGCGCTCAATTCGGGCAAAGACCTTTCAGATACGATAGTGGACTCCAATATGGCGGAGGTGGGGCGTTACGACGGCAACCACAATGACGGCAAGGGGGAATGGTCTGAACATGTCATTGTCGGTTCCTACGCACCAAATGCGTGGGGTCTCTACGATATGCACGGCAACGTGTTTGAATGGTGCCTCGACAAATCGCAGAGCAGTCTCGGAACGGGGGTGGCGACTGACCCCAAGGGGGCTGCCTCTGGGTCGTTCCGAGTCAGTCGCGGCGGGAGTTGGGCCTCCTTCGCGCGGGACTGCCGTTCCGCGTCTCGCAACACCAGCGTCGGTCCGTCCGTAGCATACGGTGATTTAGGATTCCGTCCCTCCATGGTCCTGCCTGGAGACGAATAGCGCGACAGCGCTTCTTCCGACAAAGCCCAGCGCCGCGCGGCCGCGGTAGCGGCAAAACGATGATGAAACGACAACTTGCAGTTCTTCTTGGTCTCTGCGCCGCGCTGTCGGCGCGGGCGGCGACGACGACGCTTCGGCTCGACACGCGGACGGAGGTGCGCAGCCCGGCGGCGGTCGAAACGATCGTCTACGACACGGCGTGGTGCCCGGCCGGGACGGCCGGCATCGTCCTTGCCGCGGACGACGGGAGCCTGGCGCTTTCGGCGAACGCGCCGGCGAGCGGGACGGTCGCGTGGAACACGGCGGATGCCGCGGCGGGCGTGCGGACGCTGACGCTCAAGGCGGACGGCGCGGCGGTGTATACGGCGAAGTTCGCGGTTCGCCTCGCGCCGGCGACGACGACGCTTTCGCTCGACACGCGGACAGGCGTGCGGCGCGCGGCGGCGGTCGAGACGATTGCCTACGACACGGCGTGGTGCCCGGACGGGACGCTCGGAATCCTCGTCGCGGCGGACGACGGAAGCCTCGCGTTCTCGAAGGACTCGCCGGCGGCCGGAACGGCGGCGTGGGACACGGCGGACGCAGAGGCGGGCGTCCGGACGTTGTCGCTCCTTGCGGACGGGGACTCGGTCTACACGGCGCAGATGGCCGTGCGGGCGAACTATCTCGAGCTCGACACGGTGGGGAACGGGACGCTCTCGGCCGGGTCGGGATGGTTCGCGCAGGGGGCGATGGCGATCGCGGCGGCGACGCCGGGAACCTACTGGCACTTCGCGCGGTGGGAGGGGGACACGGACGGATGCCGCGTCGCGGGGACGACGATCCGCGCGCCGATGACGGCGGACCGGACGATCCGCGCGGTCTTCGAGCGCGACGAATGCTCGCTCGCGGTCTCGGGCGGGCTGGCTGGGGCGGAGCCCGCGGACGGCGTCCACGCGCTCGCGAAGGGCGGCGAAGCGACGGCGAAATGCGCGCCGGTGGCGGCTCTCGGCGAAGGCGTCCGGGCCGTGTGCGCGGGATGGACCGGGACGGGGAGCGTCCCGGCGGAGGGAACGGGGACGAACGCGACGTTCACGATTCTGGAGGACTCCTCGATCTCGTGGCGCTGGACGACGAACTACCTCGTCCGCGTGACGGTCGTCGGCGACGGGACGGTCGACGTCCCGGAGGCGTGGGTCGAACGGGGCGGCGCGCTCGCCGTGACGGCGACTCCGGGGGCGTCGCCCTGCGCTGGCGTGTCCTGGACGGGCGACGTCGACGGCGCGGCGATCGACGGAACGGGCATCGAGATACCCGGGGACCGGCCGCGCGATATCGTTGTCACCTTCAAGGCGCTTGCACTTGGCTTCGGGCAAGCCGTGGAGCAGCCGAGGAGGGTGTGGACGACGGACGGCGCGGCGATGTGGACGCCCGTCCAGACCGGCGCCCACGACGGCGTCGACGCGGCGCGCTCCGGCGCGGTCGGCGGAGGCGCCTACGGCGAAAGCGCGCTCTCGGCCGTCTTCACGGGGCCTGGCGACCTGTCCTTCTGGTGGAAGCTCGAGACGGGCGGCGCCGTCTGCGGCGTCGACCTGCTGGTGGACGGCGTCGCGGCGGAACCGTATCTGGCGTCCGCTTCGGACTGGGCGCAGACGCGCGTCGCGCTCGGCGACGGGGAGCACCGCGTCACGTGGTCCTTCTGGAGCGACGGCTCGGACGAAACGGCCGCCGCCTGGCTCGACCAGGTTTCCTTCTCCGGCGCCGGAGGCCGGACCGAGACGCAAACCACCCCCGAGCCCGTTCCCTACGCCTGGCTCGACGAATTCCTCCTCGGAGACGGAACGGAGGACGGCTACGAGACGGCGGCCTGGGCCGGGGCCGCGAACGGCGTGAACGCGGTCTGGCAGTGCTATGTCGCGGGACTGGACCCGACGAACACGGCGTCGCGGCTCCTCGCGACGATCGGCTTCAACGAGCAGGGCCGGCCGACGGTCGGCTGGACGCCGGAGCTCTCCGACGAGGAGGCGGCGAAGCGGACCTACACGATCCGCGGCAAAGAAAGTCTCGCGGACGAGGAGTGGACTCCGGTCGCCCCCGGCGCGGAATCGGACTACAGCTTCTTCTCCGTGTCCGTCGAGATGAAGTAGCGCCGCTCGGGCGGGCGCTTTGCTTTCCGCGCGATCCGTGGTAGAATGTCGGCCCGTCACAAACCGACAACCATACCGCCCCCTCCGCGCGGGCGCGGCGAAGCCGTCGCACGGGCGGAGGGGACATCCGAAACATGAACGAAATCTGGGTATTCGCCGAGCAGCGCGAGGGCGCGCTGCAGTCCGTCTCCTGCGAGCTGCTCTCCGAGGGCCGCGAGCTCGCGGCCAAGTCCGGCTACGAGCTCTGCGCGCTGCTGCTCTCCGAGAACGGCGCCGCGCTCGCGCCGGAGCTCTTCGCGCACGGCGCGAGGAGGGTCTACGCGATGGACGCGCCGCAGTTCGCCTACTACCAGAACGACTTCTGGTCCGCCGCCGTCCGCCAGGCGGTCGAGGCGCGCCGGCCGGAGATCCTGCTCTTCGGCGCCACGTCGATCGGCCGCTCGCTCGCGCCGACCGTCGCCGCCGCGCTGCACACCGGCCTCACCGCCGACTGCACGCAGCTGGACTTCGACCCCGAGAGGAAGCTCCTCCTGCAGACGCGCCCCGCCTTCGGCGGCAACATCATGGCGACCATCACCTGCGAGGGCACGCGCCCGCAGATGGCGACCGTCCGCGGCAACGTCTTCAAGAAGGTCCGCGAGGACGGCGCCGCGGGCGAGGTCGTCCCGCTCGCGGCCGACCTCTCGCAGGTCCCCTGCCGCATGCGCCGCCTCTCGGCGGTGAAGGAGGAGGGCGAGGACGTCGACCTCGCGGGCGCCAAGACGATCGTCTCGGGCGGCCGCGGCCTCGGCGCGCCGGAGAGGTTCTCGCTCGTGCGTGAGCTGGCCGCCGAGCTCGACGGCGCCGTCGGCGCCTCGCGCGCCGTGGTCGACGCGGGCTGGATCTCCGCGCTCCACCAGGTCGGGCAGACCGGCAAGACCGTGTGCCCGAAGCTCTACATCGCGCTCGGCATCTCCGGCGCGATCCAGCACCTGGCGGGCATGCAGAGCTCCGACTTCATCGTCGCCGTCAACAAGGACCCCGCCGCGCCGATCTTCGAGGTGGCGGACGTCGGGATCGTCGGCGACCTCGACGCCGTCGTCCCCGAGCTCGTGAAGAGGCTCCGCGCCCGCCGCGCCTAGCGCCCTCGGTCCTACAGGACCGCGGGGAGCGCGCCGCGCACCGCGGCGGGATCGAGCGGAACGGACTTCGCGCGGCCCCAGCCCTCGAGCAGGACGAAGTGGATCTTCGCCCCGAGCTTCTTCTTGTCGGAGAGCATCGCGGCGAAGAGCGCGTCCGGTCCGCACGCCGCCCCGCCCGGAAGGTCCGCGACGCGCGTCGGCAGCGAAAACGCCGCCAGCAGCTCCGCGAGCGCCTCCGCCGTCCCGGCGGGCGTTTCGCCGAGCCGTTCGCCGAGCTTCGCCGCGGCGACCATGCCGACCGAGACGGCCTCCCCATGCGGCACCGCGCCGTAGCCGAGGACCTTCTCGACGGCGTGCCCGACCGTGTGGCCGAAGTTGAGGATCATCCGCAGGCCGCCCTCCCTTTCGTCGCGGTTCACGACGTCCGCCTTGATTCTCGCGCAGCCGGCGACGACGCGCTCCGTTTCCTCGCCGGAAAGGGGACGGCCCGCGACCGACCGCAGGAACGAAAGCAGATCCGCGTCGCGGATGCAGGCCGTCTTCACGGCCTCCGCCATCCCCTGCCCCCGCTCGCGGGGCGGCAGCGTGCGGAGCACGTCCGGATCGCCCACGACGGCGACCGGCTGGTGGAACGCGCCGACGAGGTTCTTCCCGAAGGGGACGTCGATCGCGGTCTTGCCTCCGATCGAGGAATCGACGAACGCGAGAAGGGACGTGGGGACCTGCATCGCGGCGACGCCGCGCAGCCAGGTCGCCGCGGCGAAGCCCGCCAGGTCGCCCGTCACCCCGCCGCCGAGCGCCACGACGAGATCGGTCCGCGTGATGCCCGCCCGGTGCAGCGCGCCCCAGAGGCGCTCCAGCTCCGCAAGGCTCTTCGAGGCCTCGCCCGCGGGGATCGCGTGCCGCTCCGCCTCGAAGCCGGCCGCCCGGAGCGACGCGAGGAGCGGCGCAAGGTGGAGCGGCCCGACGTTCGTATCCGCGACGACGAGCGCGCGGCGCCCCCGCACCGCGCCCGCCGCGATCTCCCCGGCGCGCGCGAGAAGGCCGCGCCCGATGTAGACGGGCGAGTCGCCCTCCGCGCCGCGCACGACGGCGACGGGCGCGGGAAGCGGGGCGCCGGAATGTTCGGTGTGGGTGTCCATGTCCGGCAATCCTACCACATCCGGCCCGCGCACGGAACGAAAATCCGCGCCGCTTGAATCGGCGCGGGGGATGTGCGAGAATGGACGGCGTCCCGAAGCCACGGGACGCCGACACGCCATGATCCCCGTCCAGATCCACCTTACGCAGCGCGACTCCAGGAACCTCGTCAAGAAGCAGAAGCCCACCGCGTTCACCGACCGGAACGCCTGGGCCGAGAACGACCTCGTCTGCATCGAGGACGACTTCACGTACCAGACGATCCATGGCTTCGGCGGCGCGCTCACCGAGTCCGCCGCGGTCACCTGGCAGAAGCTCCCCGCCGCGCTGAGGCGCAGGGTCGTCGAGCTCTGCTACGATCCGCGCAAGGGCCTCGGCTACACGCTCGCGCGCGTTCACATGAACAGCTGCGACTTCTCGCTCGGCAACTGGTCCTGCGACGACACGCCCGGCGACTTCGCGCTCAGGGACTTCTCCGTCGCGCACTACCGCGAGGCGATCCTCCCGCTCGTGGCGGCGGCGCGGAAGGCCGCGGGCCGGCCGCTCTGGATCCTCGGCTCGCCGTGGAGCCCGCCGGCCTGGATGAAGACGAACGGGATGATGAACGAGGGCGGCTTCCTGAAGCCCGAATGCCGCGAGGCGTGGGCGCTCTTCTTCGCGAAGTTCGCGAAGGCGATGGCGCGCGAGGGCTTCCCGCTCTCCGCCTTCACCGTGCAGAACGAGGAGAAGGCGCGCCAGACGTGGGACTCGTGCGTCTTCACGCCCGAGGAGACGCGCGACTTCGTGCGCGACCACCTCGGCCCCGCGCTCGCGAAGGCCGGCCTCGCGAAAAAGATCGGCCTCTACTTCTGGGACCACAACAAGGAGCGCACGCTCGAGCGCGCCCGCGCGCTGCTCGGCGACCCGCGCGCCGCGGCGTTCGTCGCCGGCATCGCCGTGCACTGGTACTCCGGCGACCACTTCGAGCAGCTGCGGATGTTCAAGGAGCGCTGGCCGGAGAAGGACGTGCTCTTCTCCGAGTGCTGCTGCAGCATCCACGAGGGAACGGACGCCGATCCCTGGCGCCAGGGCGAGATGTACGCGCACGACATCGCCGGCAACCTCGAGGCCGGGATGACGCGCTGGATCGACTGGAACGTCCTGCTCGACGGCCGGGGCGGCCCGAACCACGTCGGCAACTTCTGCGACGCGCCGCTCCGCACGGACGCGGCGTGCCGCAGGCTCCTCGTGCGGCCGTCGTGGCACTACATCGCGCACTTCTCGCGCTTCCTGCGCCCGGGCGCGGTCCGCGTCGGCTGCAGCCGCTGGACGTCCGCCGTCGAGGCCGTCGCCGCGCGCAACGCGGACGGCTCCTTCGCCGCGGTCCTCCTCAACCGCACCGACCGCGCGCTGCGCCCGCAGCTCCGCTTCCGCGGGCTCCTCGCGCCGGTCGAGCTCCCCGCCCACTCCATCGCGACCTGCACCTGGAAATGAACGACGCCCCGATCATCACGTCCCTGCTCGAGCAGGACTTCTACAAGTTCACGATGGGGCAGCTCGTGCTGCACCAGCTCCCCACCGTCAACGTCCGCGTCGAGTTCCGCCTGCGCACGCCCGGCGTCGACCTGCGCCCGCTGATCCCCGCCATCGACGAGCAGCTCGACCACCTCTGCACGCTGCGCTTCGCGGACGAGGAGATCGCCTACCTGCGCGGCATCCGCTTCCTCGCGCCCGACTTCTGCGACTACCTCAAGCGCCTCTGGCTCTACCGCGAGCAGATCCACGTCGAGGCCGATCCGACGAAGCGGGGCGGCGTCGCGATCTGGGCCGAGGGCCCGTGGCGCGACGTGATCTGGTTCGAGATCCCCGTCCTCGCGATCGTCCAGGAGCTCTACATGCGCGGCCGGGTGAAGAGCCTCGCCGAGGGCCGCCGGCGCCTGCGCCGCAAGATCGACGCGTTCGACCGCCACGCGGACTGGGGCTTCAAGGTCGCCGACTTCGGCCTGCGCCGCCGCTACTCCGGCGCCTGGCAGGAGGAGGTCGTGCGCGAGTTCGCCGACCGCGGCCGGCGCATCTTCTCCGGCACGTCGAACGTCTTCCTCGCCAAGAAGTTCGGCGTCTCGCCGATCGGCACCTTCGCGCACGAGCTCTTCATGGGCGTGATGGGCACCGACGTCCGCGTCTCCGAGGTGCAGCGCCGCACGCTCGACATGTGGGCGCACGAATACCGCGGCGAGCTCGGAATCGGGCTCTCGGACATCTTCGGCTTCCGCGCGTTCCTGCGCGACTTCGACCTCTACTTCGCCAAGCTCTTCGACGGCTGCCGCCACGACTCGGGCGACCCCTTCACGTGGGGCGAGATGCTGATCGACCACTACCGGAAACTTCGCATCGACCCGCGCACGAAGACCGCGTGCTGGAGCGACAGCCTCGACACGCGGCGCGCGCTCGCCATCGCGCGGCGCTTCCACGACCGCATCAAGGTCACCTTCGGCATCGGCACGCACCTCACCAACGATATGGGCGTCGAGCCGCTCTCGATCGTGATGAAGCTCACCGAGTCGAACGGCTTCCCCGTCGTGAAGCTCTCCGACTCGCCCGGCAAGTCGATGTGCGACGACGCCTCGTTCGTCGAGTACGTCAAGCAACAGTACGACTGGAAGTCGATCGACGATCCGTCGTAGCGCCGGCGGCCCGCCGGGCGGAAACGAAGGCGCCGCGCGGCCGACGGCCGCGCGGCGCCCTGCGTTCCGCGGAACGCGCGGCGCGCCCTACTTCGCCGGCGGCTCGATGACGGACGCGCCGCCGAGGAACGGGCGGAGGACCTCCGGGATGGCGACGGAGCCGTCCGCCCGCTGGAACTGCTCGACGATCGCCGGCAGCAGGCGCGAGGTCGCGAGGCCCGAGCCGTTGAGCGTGTGCAGGAACTCGGTCTTCTTCGTCGCCGCGCGGCGGAACTTCATGTTGCCGCGGCGCGCCTGGTAGTCCATCGCGTTGGAGACGGACGAGCACTCCTTGTAGACGCCCATCGACGGGATCCACAGCTCCACGTCGTAGGTCGTCGCCATCGACGCGGAGCAGTCGCCCGCCGCGAGCTTCGAGAGCCGGTAGTGCAGCCCCAGCCCCTCGACGAGCGCGCACGCCTTGCGGATGAGGAGCTTGAGCACGTCCTCCGACTGCTCCGGCAGCGTGTAGGCGAACATCTCGACCTTGTCGAACTGGTGGCCGCGGATCATCCCGCGCTCCTCCTTGCGGTAGGAGCCCGCCTCGCGCCGGTAGCACGGCGTGTAGGCGAACATCTTGAGCGGCAGGTCCTTCTCCTCGAGAATCTCGCCGCGGTGGAGGTTCACCAGCGCCGTCTCCGCCGTCGGCAGCAGGAACTGGAAGCCCTCCTCCTTGAGGCGGAAGACGTCCTCCTCGAACTTCGGGAACTGCCCGGCGGTGAGCCCGCACTCGTAGGTCAGCAGGTGCGGCGGGAGGATGAACTCGAAGCCGTCCTTGAGGTGCTCCTGGACGAAGTAGTTGAGGAGCGCCCACTCGAGCCGCGCGCCCATGCCGCGGTAGAGCCAGAAGCCGTTGCCGCCCATGCGGACGCCGCGGTCGTAGTCGATGAGGCCGAGCTTCGTGCAGAGCTCGACGTGGTCCTTCGGCTCGAAGCCCTCGAAGACGGGCTTCTCGCCCCAGACGGAGACGACCTGGTTGGCCTCCTTGCCGCCGGGGACGACGCCGGGCGCGGGGAGGTTCGGGAGCGCGAGCAGGATCGCGCGCTGCTTCTCGTCGACCTCGGACGCCTCCTTGTCGAGCGCGGCGATGCGGTCGCCGAGGGCGCGCATCTCCGCCTGGATGGCGGACGTGTCCTCGCCGGCCTTCTTCGCCGCGCCGATCTTCCTGGAGGTGGCGTTGCGCTCGTTCTGGAGCGCCTGGACGGCGGCGGTCTTCTCGCGGCGGACGGCGTCGAGGGCGAGGATCTCGTCGACGGCGGCGGGATCGGCGCCGCGGGCGACGAGGCCCTCCTTGACGGCGTCGGGGGTTTCGCGGATCTTCTTGAGGTCGAGCATGGTTGCACCCGTGGGGTTTGCGTGACGGCGCAAGAGTGTACGGCTTGCGCGCGCGGATTTCAAGCGCGAAATCCGCGATTGCGGGCGGGAACGACCGGGATTGTCGGAGGCGTCCCCCACCTTGCGCGCGCGCGGGCTACGATGTAGAATCGCCCATCCATGAACCCGCCCCCCGCCGAGACCGCCGACTGGTTCCTCGCGCAGCCCGCCGCGTTCCACGAGAAGTGGATGGCGATGGCGCTCGCCGAGGCGCGCGCCGCCGCGGAGGAGGGCGAGGTGCCGATGGGCTGCGTCGTCGTGCGCCGCCTGCCCGACGGCACCGCGCGCCCCGTCGGCCGCGCCCGCAACCAGGTCGAGGCGCTCAAGGACCCGACCGCGCACGCCGAGGTCCTCGCCATCACGCAGGCCGCCGCCGAGGTCGGCGACTGGCGCCTCACGGACTGCGCGCTCTACGTCACGAAGGAGCCCTGCCCGATGTGCGGCGGCGCGATCGTCCTCGGGCGCCTCGCGCTCGTCGCGTGGGCCGCCTCCGACCCGAAGCGCGGCGCGCACACGGTCTTCGGGATGTTCGACCATCCCGGCCTCAACCACCGCCCCGCCACGCTCTTCCCCGTCGGCGGCCCCGGGGTCCTCGCCGAGCTGCAGGGCTTCTTCCGGGACCTCCGCCGCGAAAAGAAGGAAACCGATCGAGAATGAAACGACCCTCCCCCGCCCCGAGCCGCGTCACGCTCGAAGTGGACCTTTCGGTCCTCGAGGACAACTTCCGCAGGATCCGCGCCGGCGTCGCCCCGCTCGGCGTCGTCGCCGTCCTGAAGGCCGACGCCTACGGCCTCGGCATGCCCGAGATCGCGCGCCGCCTCGGCCGCGCCGGCGCCGCCGGCATCGCCACGGCGGAGCTGGCGGAGGCGCTCGAGGCGCAGGCCGCCACCGGCGGGCGCGTCCCCGTCGGCATCCTCGGTTCGCTCCTGCCGGACGAGATCGGGCCCGCCGTCCGCGCCGGGATCCGCATCCCGCTCTCGGACTGGGACGAGGCGCGCGCCGTCTCCGCCGCCGCCGTCCGGCAGCGGCGCGTCGCGCGCTGCCACGTCGCCCTCGACACCGGGATGTCGCGCGTCGGCGTGCGGCTCGACGAGGCGGACGAGCTGATCCCGCGCCTCGCCGCCCTGCCCGGCATCGAGCTGGAGGGGCTCTATTCGCACTTCCCGACGGCGAACGTCCCGGGCGACCCCGCCACGGCGGCGCAGGTCCGCGCCGTGAAGGCGCTCGCGCGCCGGCTCGCCGCGCGCGGGATCCGCTTCGCCGCGCTGCACCTGGCGAACTCCGACGGCATCAACAACGTCCCCGCCGCGTGCCGCGCGCCGTTCACGCACGTGCGCGCCGGCATCAACCTGCACGGCTCCTTCGACCCGCTCGGCAACCGCCGCCTGCGCCTGCGCCCCGTCTTCACGCTCAAGGCGCGCCTCGCGCAGGTGCGCCGCGTCCCCGCCGGCGCGACGCTCGGCTACGGCCGCACCTACGCGCTGCCGCGCGAGACGCTCGTCGGGACCGTCGCCGCCGGGTATGCCGACGGCCTCCCGCTCGCCCTCTCCAACCGCGGCTCGATCCTCGTCCGCGGCGTGCCCTGCCCCGTGATCGGCCGCATCTGCATGGACTTCACGACCGTCTCGCTCGAGCAGGTCCCCGAGGCGCGCGTCGGGGACGAGTGCGTCTGCCTCGGCCGCCAGGGCGACCGCTCGATCGACATCGACGAATGGGCGACGCTCAAGGGCACGCACGCCTACGAGGTGCTCTGCGCCATCGGCTCGCGCGTCCGCCGGGTCTGCGTGTAGCTCCATTTTTGGCTTTCCCGCCGCGCGGTTTTCGGCTATACTCCCCGCCCGTCGCGAGCACGCGGCCCTTCAAGGGCCCTCCGCTCCCCCCTTTCGAAGCAAACATCCCATCCAACGGAGAAACAGAAATGAGTGGACACAGCCACTGGGCCACGACCAAGCACGCCAAGGCCGCCGCCGACGCCAAGAAGGGCAAGATCTTCAGCCGTATCGCCAAGGAGATCATGCTCGCCGCCAAGGTGAACGGCGACCCGAACACCAACCCCGCCCTCCGCACCCTCGTCGAGAAGGGCCGCAAGGCGAACATGCCCAAGGACAACATCGAGAACGCGATCAAGAAGGGCACGGGCGAGCTCGCCGGCGCCGCGGCGTTCGAGGAGATCACCTACGAGGGCTACGCCGCGGGCGGCGTCGGCATCATCGTGAACGTCCTCACCGACAACAAGAACCGCGCCGCGGCCGACGTCGGGCACATCTTCAAGCGCAACGGGTCGGACTTCGCCACGCGCGGCGCCGTCTCCCGCAACTTCGAGCGCAAGGGCCAGATCCTCGTCGCGGCCGACGCCAAGATCGGCGAGACGCCCGTCACCGAGGACATGCTCATGGAGATCGCCCTCGAGGCCGGCGCGGACGACATCAAGTCGACCGAGGAGGGCTTCGAGATCACGACGGCCCCCTCCGACTACCAGGCCGTCGAGACGGCGCTGGAGGAGAAGGGCGTCCCGACCGTCTCCTCCGAGATCGTCTACCTCCCCGTCGAGGGCACCACGGTCGCGGTGAGCGACCTCGCGCAGGCGAAGGCGATCCTCAAGTTCGTCGACGCGCTCGACGAGAACGAGGACGTCCAGAACGTCTACCACAACGCGGACATCCCGGACGAGCTGATGGAGCAGGCCGAGGCGTAGTCCTCGCCCTCCCCCTCCGGGGGCGAGGAGACGCAAGAGACATGGCTACCGCGATCGTAGGCGCCAACTGGGGCGACGAAGGCAAGGGCAAGATGACGGACCTGCTGGCCCGCGAATCGGACATCGTCGTCCGATTCCAGGGCGGCGCCAACGCGGGCCATACGATCATCAACGACAAGGGCCGCTTCGCGCTGCACCTGCTCCCGTCCGGCTGCTTCAACCCCGCGGTCCTCAACGTGATCGGCCCCGGCGTCGCGCTCAACGTCCGCGCGTTCGCCAAGGAGGTCGCGGACCTGAAGGCCGCCGGCATCGAGCCGCGCCTCGCCGTCTCCTACCGCGCGCAGGTGCTCCTGGACGTCCACAAGGAGCTCGACGCCCTCGAGGAGATCCGCCTCGGCAAGGCCTCCTTCGGCTCCACGCGCAGCGGCATCGCGCCGTTCTATGCGGACAAGTACTCCAAGATCGGATTCCAGGTCTGCGAGCTGTTCCACCTCGACCGGATGGAGGACCGGATCAGGCTCTTCTGCGATCGCAAGAACCCGCTTCTCACCGGCGTCTACGGAAAGCCCGCGCTCGACCCGGCCGCGGTGAAGGCGGAGCTGGCGGAGCTGGCGGAGATCGTGCGCCCCTACGCGACGGACACCAACAAGCTCCTCCACGACGCCATCCGCGCCGGCAAGCGCATCCTCCTCGAGGGCCAGCTCGGGACGCTCAAGGACCCCGACCACGGCATCTACCCGATGGTCACGAGCTCCTCGCCTCTCGCCGGCTACGCGTCGATCGGCGCGGGCATCCCGCCCTACGAGATCAAGGACGTGATCACCGTCGTGAAGGCGTACTCCAGCGCCGTCGGCGCCGGTCCGTTCGTCTCGGAGATCTTCGGCGACGAGGCCGAGGAGCTGCGCCGCCGCGGCGGCGACCGCGGCGAATACGGCGCCACGACCGGGCGCCCGCGCCGCGTCGGCTGGTTCGATCTGCCGGCCACGCGCTACGGCTGCGAGATGCAGGGCGCGACCGAGGTCGCGCTCACGCTCGTCGACGCGCTCGGCTACCTCGACGAGGTGCCGGTCTGCGTCGCCTACGAGATCGACGGGAAGCGCGTCGACTCCTTCCCGCCCACGCCGTGGCTGTGGGACGCGAAGCCCGTCGTCGAGAAGCTCCCCGGCTGGAAGTGCGACATCCGCGGCGCCCGCGACTGGGACGCCCTTCCGGCGGCCGCGCGCGACTACGTGCTCTGGATCGAGAGGAGCCTCGGCGTGCCCGTGACGTTCTTCTCGACCGGCCCCGGCCGCGAGGACGTCATCCTCCGCGGCCGGCGCGCGAGGTAGCGGCCCGCGGAATTCCGGAGCCCCAGCGCTCGCGCGGACGCTATCCGAGCGCGAGGCGGGACTTGTCCGGCCACAGCGGGTCGCAGGTGACGCGCAGGCCGAGGCGGCGCATCCCCGAGGCGTCGGAGGCCGAGGTGAGGTGCGTCATGTGCATCTCGCAGCCGCGCAGGAGCGGCAGCTTCTGCAGCGCGAGCGCCGCGACGCTGTTCATGTTGGCGGAGATCGCCAGCGCGATCAGCAGCTCCTCGACGTTGAGGTTGGAGCTGCGGCGCCCGAGCAGGCCCGACTTCATGTCGGCGACGGACTGCACGATCGTCTTGGGCAGCAGCTCGAGCGAGTCGGGGATCCCCGCGAGGCGCTTGGCGGCGTTGAGGATCGTCGCGGCCGGCGAGCGCAGGAGGCTCGAGTTCTTGCCGGTGACGATCGAGCCGTCCGGCAGCTGGAGCGCGGCGGCGCAGCAGATGCCGCCGAAGCCCTTGCCGGCCGCCGCGCCCGCGGCGGCGGCCTCGCGCGCCGGGACGACGACCGGGCGGTCGGTGTCCTTCAGGCCCGCGGCGGCCATGATCGAGCGAAGGCGCTCGACCGTCGCCTCCGTGACGCGGCCAAGGGCGAGGTCGGAGCCGCCCTTGAGGAAGCGGCGGACGATCTCCTGGCGCGAGGCCTCCTGGACGCGCTCGTCGTCCGCGATCGCGAAGCCGACCTTGTTGACGCCCATGTCCGTCGGGGAGCGGTAGACCTGGTCGGCGGGCAGGAGGCGCTCGAGGAGGGCGCGCAGGATCGGGAACGCCGCGACGTCGCGGTTGTAGTTCACCGTCGTCTCGCCGTAGGCCTCGAGGTGGAACGGGTCGATCTGGTTGAAGTCCTCGATGTCCGCCGTCGCGGCCTCGTAGGCGATGTTGACGGCGTGGGAGAGCGGGAGGTTCCAGACGGGGAACGTCTCGTACTTGGCGTAGCCGGCGCCGACGCCGCGGCGGTTCTCGTGCCAGACCTGCGAGAGCGCGGTGGCGAGCTTGCCGCTGGAGGGGCCGGGGGCGATGACGCCGACGATCGGCGCGGTCGTCTCGACCATCGGGTTGCGGCCGAAGCCGTCGTCGGAGAGGATGCGGTCGACATCGGCAGGATAGCCGGGGATGGCCGAGTGGAGGTAGACCGCGAGGCCCTCGCGGCGGAGGCGGTCGGCGAACGCGGCGGCCGCGGTCATCGAGGGATCGAAGCGCGTGAGCACGACCGACCGCACGGCGAGGCCGCGCGCGCGGACGTCCTCGACGAGGCGAAGCACCTCGGCGTCGTAGGTCGTGCCGAAGTCGGCGCGGTAGCGCTGGTGCTCGATGTCGCCGGCGTAGGCGCAGACGATGAACTCGATCTGGTCGCCGAGCGTCTGGAGCATCCGCAGCTTCACGTCCGGCTCAAAGCCGGGAAGCACGCGCGCGGCGTGCAGGTCCTTGAGCAGCTTTCCCCCGATCTCGAGGTAGAGCTTGTTGCCGAAGCGCTCCGCGCGCTCGCGGATCGCGGCGGACTGCAGGGCGATGTACTTGTCGTTGTCGAAGGCGGCGTGTGGCGTTTCCATGGGCCCGCCATCCTACCAGAACGCCCCCGCGGAGGAAAGGCGTATTTTTCTCTTCCCTTTTCCGCCCGTTTCGCCCATAATACGCCCCGTTCGCGCGCAATTCGCGCACATGAAGTCCACCCTCCTTGCCTCCTCCCTCGCGCTCGCGGGGATCTGCGCCGTCCCGGCCATCGCCGCCGACGCCGAAGTCAGCATCGACTTCAAGTCCGCCTACGTCGCCACCGGCGCCACCTGCCTCGACGGCTGGGTCGCCATGCCCAATCTCCGGGTCGGCGGCATCAAGGCCGGCGAGACCGAGATCCCGATCTCGTTCGACGTCTGGGGCTGCATGGACCTCGAGGGCTACGACGACTATGTCGTCGACGAGGAAGGAAACGAATACAAGTTCAAGAACAACCAGCACAAGCGCCGCTTCGAGGAGATCGACCTCGAGGTCGACCTCGACCTCGGCGCGCTCTGGAAGCCCGACGAGGACTTCTCCTGGTCGATCGGCTACCTCGAGTACGACTACCCGGGCTACGACTGGAAGGCGGACAACCTGATCGTCTTCTCGATGGGCTACGACTGCTGGCTCAATCCGTCCTTCAAGGCCAAGTACCGCGTCGGCGGCGACAGCAAGGGCAAGCTCGAGGCGGGCTTCGAGATCGGCCACTCCGAGACGATCGCCGAGGGCACCGCGGTCGGCGACATCGGCATCGGCGTCTCGGCCGACATCTGGTACGTGAACAACGACGACGTCGACGGCTCGGACCTCGACTCCGGCCTCGCCTGCGCGGACGTCACCGCCAAGCTCACGGTCGGCAAGTGCTACGTCGGCTGCACCTACGTGGCGCAGATCGACGACGACGTCCTCACGGACGACGCCTACGACGTCGAGTGGATCGCCTCCTTCGGCGCCGCCTACGGCTTCTAGGCCGCACGGACCGAACAGACACGACCCGGAAGGGGCGGCGGTTTCCGCCGCCCCTTCATTTTTTTCGCGACGACGTTCCGCTTCGGACGGGAACCGCCCGTTCGGAAGACCGGTTCTGCGGAGCCGAACGATTCTAGCAAAGCCCCCCGCGAAAATGTCGCCTGGCAGGCGACATTTTCGCGGGGGCGTTTTCGTAGATTCCTCCCTCGTCGACGGGGAACGTCCCCCGCGACGCAACACCAACCCCCAAAAACAGAAAGAGGAATCCACATGAACGACAACGCCACCACTCCCGCCACGACGGTCTTCGACACCGCGGACCCCGCCGCCGCCAGGGCCGGCTTCAACACCCACCTCTCGTTCTACCACGCAAACGGCAAGAACTCCGGCTTCGCGATCCAGTTCAGCGTCGACCCCGCCACGCCCGACCGCGACGGCGCGCTCTACTTCTCGATCGCGAGGCAGAAGACGGTCGGCAACGCCTCCGCGCAGGGGCTCGACCGCTACGCCTCGTTCGACTGGCAGAACAAGGCGTCGGTGAAGCTCAACTTCATCGAGGTCGCCGAGATCCTGATGGTCCTCGGCGGGCAGGCCTCCGTCCTTACGCACGCGGGCAAGGAGGGGCTCTTCCACAACTCGCCCTCGGCCACGACCTCGATCTCGTTCAAGCGCGCCGAGGATCCGAACCGGCCGGGCTTCCTGCTCGGCGTGGGCCGCACGCCCAAGGCCGACCCGAACGCCCGGCAGTACTACACGTTCGCGTTCTGGCCCGCGGAGGCGGTCGGCCTCCGCTTCGCCCTCCAGGCGCAGATGGGCCTCATCGCCTTCGGCATCCCGCGCGAGCGCGCGGCGGCGCCCGCCGGCGCGCGCCCCGCGGCGCCC
>CACWKU010000030.1 GCA_902761575.1 uncultured bacterium | reverse complement strand
CCGAGACCGCCGAGCCCCCGCCCGCGCCCCCGCTCCCGGTTCCGCCCGCGCCGGAGGCCGTGCCGGAAGCTCCGCCGGAAGCCGCCGCCCTCCCGACGGCCTCGTCGGCCGCCGAGCCCGCGCCCGTCCCGCCCGAGGCCGAGGCCGAGGCCGAGGAGGAGCCCGAGGCGTTCCGCCGCGACCCCTTCTGGCCGGTCGCACTCGTCCGCACCCGCAAGGCGGAGCATGACGCCCGCGTCGCGGCCCGGATCGAGGGCGAGAAGCGGCGCGCCGCGATCGAGAGGGCTCGCCAGGAGGCCGCGGAACGCGGCCTGGACGTGTCCAGGATCAGCGACGACGAGCTCTCGGACCTCGTCGGGGAAGACGTCCTTCCGCCCGTGTCCGGCCCCGAGGGTCCGTCGTCCTTCTCCGGCGCGACCGACGAGGAGTGGGCGGCCGCCTCCGCGAAGATCCCGGCGCGCTCGGGATACCTCGGAGGGCGCAGGCCCGCCCTCATGCTCAAGGGCGACAAGCGCCCGCACTTCGAGGGCGACAGCCTCTGCACGACCAACCACGGCGTCGTCTTCACGTGGCGCATCTCCAAGGTCGACTTCCGCGCCTACGCCCACGAGCTCGAGCGGATCAGCGCCGTGCCCCTCGGGATGGAATGATTTTCCGCCCGTTTCCGCGCGCCTTCCGGAACCGCGTTTTTCCGCTTGCGTTCCGGGGGGCGCCCGCCTATAATCCCGCCCCGTTCTTGCCTCTTGGTGTAATGGTAGCACAACTGACTCTGGATCAGTTTGTCTAGGTTCGAATCCTGGAGAGGCAACCATTTTTTTACCCCGAACGCAAACACCAAACATCCCTCCAGGAGAAAGCACATGGCCAAGATCAACTTCGGCGGCGTCGACGAGCAGGTCGTCACGCGCAAGGAATTCTCGATGACGAAGGCGCGCAAGGCGCTCAAGGGCCAGACGATCGCCGTCGTCGGCTACGGCGTGCAGGGCCCCGCCCAGGCGCTCAACATGCGCGACAACGGCTTCAAGGTCATCGTCGGCCAGCGCAAGAGCGACCGCCCCGGCTCCTCCTGGCAGCGCGCGCTCAAGGACGGCTGGGTCCCCGGCAAGACCCTCTTCACCTACGAGGAGGCCGCCGAGAAGGGCGACATCGTCCAGTTCCTCGTCTCCGACGCCGCGCAGCGCGAGATCTGGCCGAAGATCAAGCCGTTCCTCACCAAGGGCAAGGCGCTCTACTTCTCGCACGGCTTCGGCTACGAGTACAAGGAGCAGACGGGCATCATCCCGCCCAAGGACATCGACGTCATCATGGTCGCGCCGAAGGGCTCGGGCCTCAACGTCCGCCGCAACTTCCTCTCCGGCGCCGGCATCAACTCCTCCTTCGCCGTCGCGCAGGACGCCACGGGCAAGGCCCTCGAGCGCACGCTCGCGATCGGCATCGCGATCGGCTCGGGCTTCCTCTTCCCGACGACCTTCCACAACGAGGTCTCCTCCGACCTCACCGGCGAGCGCGGCTCCCTCATGGGCGCGCTCTGCGCGATGATCGAGGCGCAGTACGAGACGCTCCGCAAGCACGGCCACTCCCCCTCCGAGGCGTTCAACGAGTCCTGCGAGGAGCTCACGCAGTCGCTCATCCGCCTCGTCGACGAGAACGGCATGGACTGGATGTACCAGAACTGCTCGGCGACGGCGCAGCACGGCGCGCTCAAGTGGCGCAAGATCTTCAAGAAGGCCGTGAAGCCGGTCTTCGAGAAGCTCTACCGCTCCGTGGTGAACCGCACCGAGTGCAAGGAGGTCATCCGCGACTGCGGCAAGAAGAACTACAAGCAGTGGCTCGAGAGGCAGCTCAAGGCGATGCGCGAGAGCGAGTGCTGGGCGGCCGGCGCCGTCTGCCGCAGCCTCCGCCCGCACGAGCCGGAGAAGGCGGGCGCCAAGACCGCCGCCGGCGTCGGCGGCCGCAAGGTCAACTAGTTCCGGCCCGTCCGGATTCCGTGGGGCGCGCGGGCGGCTTCGGCCGTCCGCGCGCCTTCGTCTCGTTCCGGCGCGGCGACGCTACCGGACGCGCAGGACCGCGGGTTCGAGGGGAAGGAGGCGCAGGCCCAGGATGACGCCGTCCGAGGTCGCTTCGAAGGGGACGGGCTCCCACGAGGCGTCGGGGGCGAGGCGTTCGATTCGCGCCGGCGCGGGGCCGGCGAGCGAGAGCGGGAGCGCGTCGAGCGGGTCGAGGCTCGTGCGCAGCGCCGCCCAGAGCCGCGTGCCGTCCGCCGCGCGGCCGGCGCGGAGGAGCAGGTCGGCGTCGCCCGGGAAGAGGGCGCCGCCGGTCCACGCGGCGCGGTCGCCGCCGCACAGGAGGTCGAGCCAGTCCGCGAGGACGCGCTTGCGCGTCTCGCCCCACGCGTGGTAGTGGCCGAGGTCGCGGTCGAGCGTCGGGAGGCGGAAGGCGACCGAGAGGACGCGCCCGCCCTCCGCGTTGTCGAAGAGCAGCGCGCCGGGGCCGACGGGCGTCGCGTCCGGCGCGAGCTCCCACGCGCGGTGGAAGAGCGTCGAGAGCACGCGCGCGGCGGGGTCGTGCGCGCGCAGGTCCGCCGCGTCCGGGACGGAGCGGTTCACGGCGCCGCCGTCCCACGCCTCGAACGAAGCGCGCGGAAGGTCGCCGCGGCCTCGCGCATCGACGCCCGTCAGCGCCGCGAAGCCGCGCCTGGCGAGCTCCACCGCCGCGCCGCCGTCGAGCAGCGCGCGGCCGCGGAGGATCGCGCGGAGCTCGTCGTCGGAGAGGACCATCGCGTCGTGGGCCGACAGCGCCCAGGGCGCCAATGCTGAATGCTGAATGCTGAATGCTGAATGATCCGCCGGGGCGCGGACGTTGGCGTAGGGGAAGCCGAAGCGGCCGAGGATCGAGGAGCCCCAGTCGATGCCCCAGGCGGCGGTGGCGGCGAGCGGGACGCGGACGCCCTCCCACGCGGGGCGGAGCGCGGCGAGCGCGGGGTAGAGGGCCTTGTTCCTCGCGAGCAGGAGGCGGTAGGCCTCGCCGCTCGCGGGCTCCCAGTCGTGGAGGTTCGTGATCCAGAGCTTCGCGCCGGCGCAGCCTTCGAGGAGGCTCATGCAGAGGTGGTAGTGCAGGATCGCCGCGGGCGTCGCGTAGCGGTTGTGCGGGCAGGTGTCGGGCTCGCAGAGCACGTCCGTGTCCGGCCCGGCCTGCGCGAGCTGCCACGCGGTGCCGTGGAGCCAGAACGGGACGTCGCGGAGGCCCTCGCGGATGTAGCGGCCGTTGTTGAGGCGGACCGAGGGGCGCTGGCCGGGCGCGGCGAGGATGCCGGAGAAGCGCGGCGCGAGCGGCATCTCGTAGCCGCAGCTGCAGAGCGTGACGGGCAGCGCCGGGTCGACCGAATCGATCGCCGCGCGGAGGTCGCGGAAGAAAAGCTCCATCGACGCGGCCTGCGTCTCGTCGAACGCGCGCTGCAGCGCCGGGTCGGCGCCGGAGGCGAGCGCGGCGGCGAGCGCCTCGAACGACATCTCCGGCGCGCCCGTGCGCTCCGCGAGCGCGGCGCGGTGCAACGGGCAGAGGCAGCCGCCGTAGCCGGAGCCGAGGCGCGTGTCGTCGTCGACGAGGAGGAAGTCGGGCTTCGTCGCGGCGACGAGCGCCGCGACCTGCGCGCGGACGTGGGCGCGGAAGGCGCCGTCGAGCGGGCAGCAGACGTAGGGTTTGCGGCCGTCGCGAAGCTCGAGGCGCCGGAAGGGCGACGGCGTGTCCGGCTCGGAGCCGTGGCCCATCGAGGACTGGACGAGGACGCCGACGCGCAGGCCGGAGCCCTCGAGCCGCCGCTTCATCGCGGCGACGAGCGGGGCGTAGGCGGCGGCCTTGTCGATCGGCGGATCGCCCTCGGGGTGCAGCGAACAGGAGAACGCGACCGAGTCGACGCAGGTCTCGCGCGCGAGACGGCGCAGGTCCGCCTCGATCTCCGCCTCGCGTCCGTCGAGGAGCGGCGCGATGTCGATCCAGAGCGGCGCGTTCACGAGGACTGCTTTTCCGTCTCGCGGCGGAGCCGGGCGAGCTTGCCCTTGAGGAGAAGCAGCTGCGTCGGGGAGGCGCGCTCCACGAACACGACGCCCGCGAGGTGGTCGGTCTCGTGCTGGACGGCGCGCGCGAGCAGGCCGTGGACCCGGGCGGAGTAGTGCTTGCCGTCCTCGCCGGTCCAGTCGACCGTCACCGAGCGGGCGCGCGTCACCTGCGCCGAAATCCCGGGGAAGCTCAGGCACCCTTCGCTCCCCCGCTGCGTCCCCTCGGGGGCGGAGACCACGGGGTTGAAGAGGATCATCGGCATCTTCACGCCGGCGTTGAGGGGCGCGTCCTTGCCCTGGGCGTCCGGCGGGACGTCGATCACGCAGAGCGACTCGGTGCGCCCGACCTGCTCCGCGGCGAGGCCGACGCCGTCGGCCTCGTACATCGCGTCGAGCATCTCGCGGGCGAGGGCGCGCAGCTCGGGCGTGATCTCCCGGACCGGCGTCGCCGGCTTCCTGAGGACGGGGCTTCCGTACTTGACGATGTCCATGGCGCGCTACTCGTTGACGTCCACGCCGAGCAGCTCGAGGACGCGCGTGAGGTCGTCGTTGTCGAAGAACCCGATCTCGATCTTCCCGCGGCCGTGGCGGCCGTTGGCGTAGGTGACCGAGGGCTCGAGCCGGACGGAGGTGGCGAAGCGCGCGGCGAGCTTGTCGAGGAGCGTGCGGAGGTAGTCCGGCGGGATGTCGGACCGCGGCGCCGCGGGCTTGCGCGCGGGCGCGGCGAGACGCGCCTGGACGCGGCGCTCGAGCGTGCGGACGGTCGTCCCCTCCGTGAGGCAGAGGCGCGCCAGCTCGACGCGGTCCGCCTCGCGCGGGAGCGAGAGCAGGACCTTCGCGTGGCCGGTCGAGAGCAGGCCCGAGCCGACCATCTGCTTCACCTCGTCCGGCAGCTCCAGCAGGCGCAGCGCGTTGGCGACGGACGCGCGGGCCTTGCCGACGCGCTCGGCGATGTCCGCCTGCGTGAGCTTGAACTCCTCCGCGAGCGACTTGTAGCCCTCGGCCTCCTCGATCGCGTTGAGGTCCTCGCGCTGGAGGTTCTCGACGAGGGCGAGCTCGGCGGCGTCGCGGTCGAGCGCCTCGATGACGAGGACGGGGACGGTCTTCAGGCCGAGCAGCCCCGCGGCGCGGAAGCGGCGCTCGCCGCCGATGAGCTCGAAGAAGCCGTCCTTGCGGCGGCAGACGAGCGGCTGGATGATGCCGTGGGCCTTGATCGACTCGGCCAGCTCCTTCAGCGCCTCCTCGTCGAAGACGGTGCGCGGCTGGAACGGGCTGCGCCGGACGAGCTCGACGGCGACCTCGATCACGCCGCGCGCGGGCTCGGCGGGCGCGGGCGCCGCCGCGGCGGCGGGCTTCGCGGCGGGCGCGGACGTCTCGGCGACGACGGCGACGTTGCGCGTCGCCTCGCGCCCGATGAGCGCGTCAAGACCGCGGCCGAGGCCGCCGAGCTTCTGCGGCTTCCTCGCGCCGGCCGCGAGCGGGACCTTGGGCGCGGGCTTCTTCGCGGGGAATCCCTTCGCGGTGGACTTCTTCGCTGGGGCGTTCTTCGGGGAGGGCTTCTTTTTCATCGTGATGGACGTGAAGTGCGGACTATGGTTCGGCCGGGGCGACGTGGGGGCGGAGGACCTTGACCTTGAGCTTGCCGAGCGCGGCCTCGAGGCGGGCGAAGGTCTCGTCGTCCGGGCAGACGCCCACGATGGCGCCGCCGGAGCCGGTGAACTTGGCGCTCGCGCCGCAGGAGCGCGCGACGGCGACCATGCGCTTGTTCTCGTCGGAGACGTGCGAGACCTCGGCGCGCTTGTCGAAGTTGGCGTCCATCAGTTCGGAGAGGCGCTTGTGGTCTCCGCGCTCGAGGCAGCCGCGCGCCTCCTCGGTGATGTCCGCCCAGAACCGCATCGCGTCCACGACCGCCCGGTCGCCCGCGTTGTAGCGCGCCTTGAGGCTGTTGTGGTAGACGCTGGAGGCCTCGGAGAGGTCGGTGCGGTAGGCGACGTAGAGCGGCGGCAGGAGCGCCGGGTCGAGCGGGACGTAGTCGCCCCAGCCGCGGCCCTCGAGAAGTTTGCGGTCGAAGTCCATGTAGACGAGGCCGCCGTAGATCTGGATCACGCGGTCCTGCAGGCCGGCGGCGATGCCGAGCTCCTGCTCCTCGGTCGCGCGGACGATGTTCGCCAGCTCCGGCTTCGGGATCGTGACGCCGTAGAACGACATCAGTGCGCGGTAGGCGGCCGTGACGATCGCGGAGGAGCCCGCCATGCCGACGAGGCCCGGGATCGTGGACTCGGAGCGGATCGTGAAGTTGCGGCGGTCGAGCGTGATGCCGTTCTTCTGGGCGTAGGCGTGGAACGTCTTGATCGCGGCCTTGAGCAGGCGCACGCCGCCGTAGTAGCCGAAGAGGCTCACGTCCTGGACGAGGGCGTCGAGCGAATCGTAGCGCAGGCCGTCGCGGCGCGTCGGCAGGATCGTGAGGTCCGGCGACTCCCAGAGCGTCACCTCGGCCCTGAAGTCCGAGAAGGCGAAGGAGATGGTCTTGCCGAAGTAGCCGTCGGACGGGTTGCCGATCAGGGCGGCGCGGGCGGGGGCGGACGTGCGGATGATCATCGGTTGAAAGGTTGAAAGGTTGAAAGGGTTGAAACGGTTGAAAGGGTTGAAGAGGTTGAAGAGGTTGAAACGGTTGAAAGGACCCGGGGGCGCTAGGCGATGAGGCCGGCGACGGCGGAGCCGATCATCGGCGCGTCCTCGACGAAGACGGTGTCGAAGAAGACGCCGCGCGCGCCGAGGATGTCGCGCAGGCCCTGCTCGACGCGGCTCTTGAACATCGCGGTGCGGGTCTTGTAGTAGGTCGAGCCGTCGATCGTCACGCAGACCGGATGGAGCGGGTCGCGCCCCTCGCCCGTGCGGAGCACGGCGGCGGAGACGTTCACCGCGGTGAGCGCGGCGGCGCGCAGGAAGAGCGGCTCGCCGACGGCCATGAGCGTGCGGCGGTCGTCCTCCGTGAACGGGATCGCGGCGAGCGCGCCGGTCGCGAGGAACGGGTTCGCGACGAAGTCGTCGAAGTCCTTCGTGGAGAGCGCGTCGAGCTTGAGGAGCGCGGCGGCGGCGGCCGGGGAGAAGAGGCCGTCCTCCGCGGCGGCGCGGAGCGCCTCGAGGCCGACGTCGCCGATGTAGGCGCCGGAGATCATCTTCTCGAAGAGGCCCTCGTCGGGGTTCTTCCAGCGCCTGGCCGCTCGGCGGTCGAAGTCGGAGCGCGGGGCGCCGTCGAACGCGCCGCTCTCGACGTTCACGATCATCGAGCCGGCGGGATCGAGGCCGGGGACCTTGGCGATGCGGGCGTTGCGCTCGATGTAGGCGATGTTGGTGCCGGTGCCGAGGATGAAGCCGACGTAGGACGAGTAGCGGCGCGCGAGGCCGGCGGTCTTGCCGGCGAGGAGCGTCGCGGTGGTGTCGTTGAGGACGCGCAGCGCGAGGCGGCGGCCGGTCTTCGCGAAGAGCGCCTCGGAGATGCGGGAGCCGACCTTCTCGCCGACGACCTCGGGCGCGTCGATCTGCTTGGACCAGCGGATGAGGCGGCCGTCGAGGTCCGGGAAGATCTCGGTCGGGTAGGAGAAGCAGAAGCCGGCGGCGTCCGAGCGCTGGCAGACGGGCTCGAGGAAGCCGGCGAACGTGTCGAAGAAGTCCTTGGCGGAGAGCGCGGTGCCGTCCGCGGCGGGCATGCGGTACCGGCGGAAGTCCTCCACGCGCGCCTTGCCGGCCCGGTCGAACCAGACGACGGCGACGCGCAGGTTGGTGCCGCCGGCGTCGAGGACGACGACGGGCGTGTCGGTCGGCACCTCGCGCGAGGAGTCGACGTAGGCGGGGAGCATCGCGAGCGACGACGGGCGGGCGGCGAGCCCTTCGTCCATCTGGCGGTCGAACTCGGCCAGGAGCGCGCCGGCGTCGACGTCGGCGGAGAAGTCGTGCTTGCGGAAGAACGCTTCGAGGTTCATGCGGGGGTCTCCGGGCGCGCGCGGCGCGCCATTCGTTTCGTGTCCGTTCAGTCTACCTTTTTCCCGGGCAAAAGGGAAGTGCAAACCGAATCCGACCGCGGAGCCGCTCCGTTTGACCCGCGCGGGGGCGTGTGCTATCCTCCGGCCCCGTTCGCGCGCCCGAGGGTCCCGCCCGACGGCGCATCCCCTCCCCCACCCCGCGGCCGGGGTCCCGCCCCGCGCCCGCATCCAACACAAGGAGAAACCGAAATGTCCCGCATCTACAACTTCAACGCCGGCCCCGCCGCGCTGCCCCTCGAGGTCATCGAGGAGGCCCAGCGCGAGCTCGTCGACTTCCAGGGCACCGGCATGTCGCTGCTCGAGAGCTCGCACCGCGCCAAGGCCTACGACGCCGTCCACAACGAGGCGATCGCCAACCTGCGCGAACTGATGGGCATCCCCGAGGACTACGCCGTGCTCTTCCTCCAGGGCGGCGCCTCGATGCAGTTCTCGATGGTCCCGATGAACCTGCTCCTGCCCGGCACGAGCGCCGACTACGTAAATTCCGGCGCCTGGGCCAACAAAGCCGTCAAGGAGGCCCAGAAGGTCGGCCAGGTCAACGTCGTCGCCAACACCGCCAAGGACATCCCCACGCGCATTCCCGCGATGGAGACGCTGAAGTTCACCCCCGGCGCGGCCTACGTGCACATCACGTCCAACGAGACGATCGCCGGCGCGCAGTGGAAGGCGTTCCCGAAGACCGAGGCGCCGCTCGTCGCGGACATGAGCTCGGACATCCTCTCCCGCCCGTTCGACGTGAGGGACTTCGGCCTGATCTACGCCGGCGCGCAGAAGAACCTCGGCCCGTCCGGCGTCACGCTCGTGATCGTCCGCAAGGACCTCGCGGAGAAGGCCCCCGCGGGCCTTCCGACGATGCTCGACTACCGCACGCACATCGAGGCCAACTCCCTCTACAACACGCCGCCCACCTTCGGCATCTACCTCCTGGCGCTCGTCACGCGCTGGGTGAAGAAGGTCGGCAAGGAGAACCTCTTCCGGCAGAACGTCGAGAAGGCCGCGAAGCTCTACGCGGCGATCGACGGCTCCGGCGGCTTCTTCAAGGGCACCGCCGTTCCGGAGTGCCGCTCGGACATGAACGTCACCTTCCGCATCTTCCCCGACGGCGCCAACGCCTCCGAGGAGATGGAGAAGAAGTTCGTCGCCGAGGCGACGGCCGCCGGCTTTGCGGGCCTGAAGGGCCACCGCAGCGTGGGCGGCCTCCGCGCGTCGATCTACAACGCGTTCCCCGCCAAGGGCGTCGACGACCTCGTCGCCTTCATGGCCGACTTCCAGAAGAAGAACGGCTAGTTCGCGTTTCGCGGCCTTGCACGGCGTGGCGGGGTGTCCACCCCGCCACGCCGTTGGCGTCCGCATGGCCCGCGCCTTGCGCGGGCGGATCGTTGGACGAACGGGAATCCATTCCGGGAATTCAAACGAGGTGAACCATGTAGACGGGCAGGTATTCGATGCCCTGCGACTCGTGGTAGTCGGCCGTGCAGACCACGTACCTGGTTCCAAGGTTTCCGGGGAACTTGGCGATCAGACGGTCCAGCGACTTGTGCGAACGATAGTTGGCGGACTTGACCTCGACGGGACTGACCTTGATTCCGTTCTTGATCAGGAAGTCGATCTCCATCGTGTTCTCGATTCGTTTCGGATCCGCTCGCGAATAGAAGAACAGCGACCGCCCGCGCGCCGCCAGCGACTGCGCCACGGCGTTCTCGAAGAACATCCCCTCGTTCACGCCGATGTTGTCGTGCAGGACCGCGCGCAGAAGCCTGCCGTCCGGTTCCGGCTCGCCGGCCATCGCCTGGGAGAGCAGCAGCCCCGTGTCCAGCGAATAGCATTTGAAGGACGAGCTGTCCCGATACATCTCCAGCCCCACGTTCGGGTTCGTCGCGTTGTAGGCGATGTTCGCGACCATCGCGTCCTCGAGCCAGAGAAAGGCGTTCTCGTACCGGCGCATCCGCGCGTTCGAGTCGATGTCCGAAAGATGGAACTTCTTCTCCCGCCTGGACAGCGCGGCCGGTATCGTCCGGAAGACCGACCGAACCTTCGAGGCGTATCCCTTCGCGTATTTGCCGATGTCCCGGTCGTAGAGGGCGAGGATATCCCGCTTCGCGTCCTCGGCCGCTTCGAGCGCGTGGTCCGGCGCCTCAAGATACGCCGCGACGCTTTGCGGCATCCCGCCCACGGCCATGTAGAGGCGGAACAGCGACATCGCCTTCCCGTGGAGCGATTCGCCAAGCGGCTTCCGGCTTTCGAAGCGCTTGCGGATGTAGTCCTTCATCATCGTCTCGCCGAGGACGTCCAGGAACTCCTCGAAGTCGAGCGGGAACAGCTTCATGCCGTGCTCCTCGGATGGAATCTGGATGTCCTTCACGTTCTCCCGGATGCCGACGAGCGAACCGGATTCGATGAAATGGTACTTCCCGTATTCCATGAAGGACTTGATCATCTCTCGCGCGACGGGGAACCGCTGCACCTCGTCGAAGACGACGCATGACCCGCCGGGGACCAGACGGACCCCGTAGAGAAGCTCGAGGCGGGTCAGCAGGTCTTCCACGCCGTCCGCGTTGGCGAATTCCCTCTTGGCGGCCTTCGTCCGTTTGTCGGCATGGGAGAAATCGATGAAGATGGAGGATTGGTATTCTCGCGAAACAAAGTCGCTGATGAGAAACGTCTTGCCCACGCGACGAGCCCCTTCGACGAGAAGCGCGTAGCGGTCCGCGAGCCGGTTCTTCCAGTCCAGCATTTGTTCGTAGGCTTTTCGCCGGAAACGGATCTTTTCCATTTTCGTCGTTCCTTCCAAAAGACATGTCCATACTAGCAAATCTGGCATCAAAAGTCAATATCTCGTCACGAAATGGGAAAATCTAGCTGACGGATTTGTCACGTAGTTGAAAAATTGCCATACGAAGGTTGTCACGAATTTGGAAACTCCATCGTTCTCCCGATCCGCAAGCTCTCGCGTGGCGGGGTGATCACCCCGCCACGCGAGAGCTTGCACCGCCCGGCTCCGCGCGGCGCTACGGCATCTCCACCTTCACCCGGAAGAACCGCGTCGCCTCGTTCGTCGGGCCCCAAGTCGGATCGGCGAGCTTCTCCTTGCCCTCGACCGTGTAGACGCGATCGCTCTTCGTTCCGCCTTCGTTGAGGTCGGGCGTCCAGGTCACGACCGGTCCGCCGTTCTCCATCTTGATCGTCGCGAGCAGCCGGCTTGTCGCGTTCGTCGGGTCGAGCCCGGCGACGTAGCACTGCCAGACCGCATTCGCGCCGTTGGCGGCGGTTGCCCGCGCGGCGGCTTCGTAGTCGCCGCCATTCGCCGCGACGATGGATGCCACCGCTTCGTCGAGCCATGCGATCGGGATTGACACGCCCTCCACGACGATGTCCGGCGCGCCGGCGGGCGTCCATGCGACGCCGTCGAGCCAGGCACAGTCGCCGTCGCAGTCGCGGGCCGACGTCCGGAGGAAGGTCCATCGGATCGAGTGCGGCCCGGTGCCGACGATGTCGAGCGTCTGCGCCTCCCATCCGTCCGTGAGGTGCGTCGAGGAGATCGGCGTCCCGTCCACCTCTGCCTTGGCGTAGGCGAAGGGGTTGTTGCGGTAGATGCCGCCCAGCACCTTCCAGCGGAACGAGAGCGTTCCGGCGCCGCTCACCGTCGTTTCGATCCAGGACGCCTGGCTGTTCGTAACGCTCCCGCTCTTCGCGGAGACGCCGTTCGTCCAGCCCGCCGTCGCGTCGACCGCCCAGTCGGCGTCGCCGCCCGTCGCGAAGACGAGCGCCGGCGCGTCGACCGCCTCGGCGAGCGTCCAGGTCTGGAGCGTCCAGACCGCGGTGAGGACGGCGTCGGCCGAGCCGAAGACATAGGTCGCGCCGGCGGCGTAGACGCTCTCGCCGTCGGTCCACCCCGCGAAGACGCGCGGCGGATCGGCGAGCGTGCCCGGCCCGGGCAGCGCGAGCGCGTAGCCCTCGTATTTCACGATCGCCGCCGGCGGCGCGCCTTCCGCCGCGCCGCCGCTCGCGAAGGTCAGCGTCACCGGCGCCGGGGTCCACTCGACGCCGTCCACCCAGAGCGCGTTCTCCCAGTCGGCGCCGTCCTCGTCGTAGTCGTCTCGGACAAAGGCCCAGACGAGCCCGTGCTCGCCCGCGCCCTCGACGGCGCACTCGACCTTCCGCCAGCCGCTCTCGCCGGCGATCTTCGCGGTTTCGGCGCCGTCGACCGAGAAGGCCGCGTAGTCGAACCAGTCGCCGTATTCCTCGTCCATCTCCTCGCAGCTCGTCTTCCACCAGAAGGAGAGCGTGCCCGCGCCGACGACCGTCGCGCGCAGCGTGGCCTCGACGGTCCCGCCGCCGGCGGCGGGCGGGAGTCCGTCGCACCGCAGCGACACGCCGCCCGCCTTGGCGTCGTCCCAGTCCGGGCCCCATTCGCCGCCGCCCGCCGTCCCGAAGGACAGCGCCGGCGCGTCGAGGTAGTCGGCGAGCGTCCAGTCGCGCGACCGCCAGACCGCGTAGAGCGTCACGGCCGCGTTCTGCGCGTAGGCCAGGTCCGCGACCTGCGCGCCGTCCGCGTAGACGACCTCGCCGCCCGGCTCCGTCGCCCAGCCCGCGAAGTCGTGGGCCACCTTCGCGAACGGGCACGGCGGCAGCGCCGTCGGCGTCCCGACCGTCATCTCGAGCGTATCCGCCGTCCCGCTCCCGCCGGACGCGTCGAAGTGCACGTAGTAGCGGTTCATCGTCCAGTGCGCGTAGAACGTGTGCGGACGCGTCGCCGTCACCTGCGTCGAGGCCGTGATCCGCGCGCCGTTCTCCGGCGCCGTCCACCAGCCGTCGAATCGCGCGCCGAGACGCACGGGATTCGGGGGGAGCACGTAGCTCGTGCCCGTCACTTGCTCCACCTCGGCCGGCTCGCCCGCCCCTTCGTAGTTCGCGTCGAACGACACGGCGCAGCGGTTCGGCGTCCAGAAGGCGATCTCGTAGGTCGTGTCCGCCGGCCAGTATTCCGGCAGCGCCATCGACGTCGCGATGCCGTCCCAGCCCTTCGAGCCGTTCGCCACGTAGCTCTTCGCCCCCGCCGGAACGCCGGCGTAGGGGCCGCCGTCCGCCGTGCCGTAGTCCGGCGCGTTCCCGACGAACCGCACCGACCGCAGTAGCGTGCAGCCGGAGAATATCCCGTTCCCGAACCGCCGGACGCTCTCCGGCACGACGATCTCCGCGATCGACGCGCACCCGGCGAAGGTCCCGTCCCGCAGCTCTTCCAGGCTCTTCGGGAGCGCGATCGACGAAAGCGTCCCGCACCCCGCGAACGCCCGCTCGCCGAGGTTCGTCACCGCCGCCGGGAGGCCGATCTCCGCGAGCGACGTGCAGTCCGCGAACGCCTCCGCCCCGATCTCCGCCAGGTCCTGCGGCAGTTCCACCCGCGTGAGCGAGGTGCAGCCGGCGAACAGTTCGTCCATCAGCGTCGGTAGGGCGCGCTCGCCGAGCGCGCCGCCGTCCTCCGCGACGATCGTCGCGGACGCGATGTCCGCGTAGCAGTCCGGGAACGCCGCCGCGGCCGTCCCCGCGTCGCCTGGCATCGACACCGCGCGGATCGACGCGCATCCCGCGAACGCTCCGTCGCCGATCGCCCGGACGCTTCCCGGAATCTCCGCCCGCGCCAGCGGCACGAGCCCCCGGAACGCCCGCTCGCCGATCGTCCGCAGCCCCTCCGGCAGGTGCAGCGCCGCGAGCCCCGCGTCGCCGTCAAACGCCTCGTCTCCGATCGAGACGAGCGACGCCGGAAGCGCGACCGATTCGAGCGCCGCCATCCCCGCGCACGCCCGGGCCCCGACGTTCGTCACGGCATCCGGGAGCTCGAGCGACGAAATCGACGCGCACCCTTCGAACGCCCCGTCCGACACGTTGCGCACCCACGCCGGCAGCTCGATCCCCTCCAGCGCCGCGCAGCCCTTGAACACCTCCGGCACCATCTGCCGCGAGGCGATGTATGCCTGAATGGCGTTTTCGCTCTCTAGACCTTCTAGATGCTCTAGCGCCTCTAGATCCAGCCTCGAAATCGAAATGGTTTCGAGGCTGGCATACGCCGCCGGGAAGAGCTCCGACATCGGCCGCACGTGCAGCGGCACCGTGACGCCGACGACGCGCCGGCAGTCCGCGAACGCGCCGTCGCCGACGCGCTCCACGCTCTGCGGGATCGCGACCGACAGCATCCGCCAGCAGTTCGAGAACGCGCACGCGCCGACCGACACGACCCCGTCGGGAATCGTCGCGCCCATCAGCATCGACGCGTTCGCGAACGCGCCGTCGCCGATCTCGCGCAGCGTTCCCGGCAGCGCGAGCCCCTGCGCGTAGGTGCAGTTGCGGAACGCCTCGCGGTCGATCTTCGAGACGCCCTCCGGCACCGCGATGCTTTCCAACGACGTGCAGTCCTTGAACGCCCGCGCGCCGATAAACCGCAGCGACTCCGGCAGCGACACCGTCCCGATCCCGAACTCCCCCTCGAACGCCCCCGCGGCGATCCCGCGGACTTGGTAGGGACGGCTCCCCGAGCCGTCTGCCTCCTCGTATTCCGCCGGAATCGCCAGATCCGATGGGGCGAGCGCTCCGAGCGAGCCACCCGCGAAGCCGAGCACCCAGCCCTGATACATCTCCAGCCCGTTCTCCAGCACCGTCGTCGTGAGCGCACTGCACGCCTCGAACACGTTCGTCCCGATGTCCACCACGCTCTCCGCGAGATCCATCGACCGCAGCGCCGTGCATCCCACGAAGAAGTTGTCCGGGATATTCGTCATGCCGTCGAGGAAGACCACGCATTCCACAGAGTCCGCAATCTCTGGGAACAGCTCCGCGAACCGCTCGCATTCATAGAGGGACGAAACCGCAACCGTCTTGAGCCCTGTGCAACCTGCGAACGCGCCATCCGCGACGTTCGTCACGCTCGCGGGAATCGTGATCGACGTAATCGCCTCGTTCCCCGCGAACGCGTCCGCGCCGATTTCCACCACCGGCCGCCCGTCGATCTCCACCGGCACCACAACATCGCCCGACGGCGCCACAAGCGGCGCGCCGAGAGTGATCGGCCCGTTGCCCGCGGGATAATCCCACTCGCCACCGCCGATAGCGAGATTCCAGTCCGCCACAAGCGTGTGATCCGTCGCCATGGAGACAATCGTCTCACCCGACACGACAGCGCCGTCCAGCAGCCAGTTCTTGAGCGAATGCCACTCGAACACCGGAACCGGAAGGGCGCCGTAGGCGGCGTCGAATGTCACGGCCTTCGACGACTCGCCCGCACCAAGCGCGCCGCCGTTCGCGTCGAACGTAACCGTGTATTCGTTCGGCGTCCACGCCGCGACGAGCGTATGGTTCGACGGCGTAGTGCAAATCGTCTCCGCTGTGACAGGGGAGCCGGAAAGCATCCACACGGCAAAAGTGTAGCCCGTCCGCGAAGGAACTGGCAGTTCGCCGTAGGGCGAATCGAATACCGCAGCCACGGTCGGTGCCGCTTCGGCGAACGCGCCTTCGGTTGGGTCAAACGAGACCTCATATTCATTCGGCATCCAGACAGCGAAGAGATTCGCCGTCGTGTTCGCCGTCTCCGTCAGGTTGGTGACGAGCGCCTTGTCGCCGAACTCCACCTCGCCGTCAACCGCCGTCGCCCAGCCCGCGAAGGCGTAACCCGTCCGCGTGAAGGCGTTGGACGAAAGCCAGCCGGGGACGCCAATCCCGAACGACTCGTCCACCATCGTCCCTTCGCCGCCGTTCGCGTCGAAATGGACTGCGTATTGGCTCTGCGCCCAGCGGGCGTAGAGCGTCACAGCCGCGCCATGCACGACATCGAGTCTGCCCTCTATCTCCTCGCCGTCGGAAGGCACCACCGGCCCGTCCGCCTCCGTCGCCCAGCCGACGAACGTCCAGCCATCGCGGGCAAAGCCCATCGCCGGAAGCGTCACGTCATCGCCGTAAGCATACACCCGCTTCGCCATCGCCCCCTCGCCGCCGTTCGCGTCGAAGCGGACGGCGTAGGAGGACGCTTCTTTTCTGAAAGAAATGTTGTCGAATGCCGGCGAACGATCTGCTGAAGTTGTTTGCTCAAATTTTAAAAGATATTCACCACTTGAAACGACTGGCACGTCAAAAGAGTAGTGGACAACTTTCGACCCGTTGGCCGTTCCACCATCGTCGACAATGTTCGTTATGGCAATTTCCCCAAAAGAAACAAGCGCATTGGCGGAAGTAATATGGAATTCGCGGCCGCAGAAGTCGAATTCCAAGCGATATTTTCCAGGTTTCGATACCACAATCGATTGAGATATGCTGCTTGCCCCTTTCAGAAATGCCCACGCCGAACTGTTGGTACCAGCGATTGAACGCGAAAGATAAGTTCCCTTCGGAGTGCAAATCCCGGCGTTATTTGAAAGCCAGTTGATCAGATAAGCAGACCCGCAATTCTCTATGTAGTTGCCGGTATATCCAGCCGCCTCGAAGTCGCCATTGAGAACGAGATTTGATCCGACGCCACTTCCGCCGTCCTCGCCCTCATGCCACACGGCGTAGAGCGTGACGGTCTCGCCCGCCTCGGCCACGATGTCCGCCGTGGAGTCGCCATCAAGGAGCGTCGCCTCGCCGTCGGGGCTGAACGCCCAGCCGAGGAGGAAATGGCCGTCCTTCGTGAAGGTCGATTCGGGCAGTGTCTGCTCCGCGCCCGGGATAAGCGTGAAGTCAGGCATGGTTTCCTCGCCGCCGTTGGCGTTGAAGACAATCCGTCCCGGATTGACGTAGAACTGCGCGTCGAGCGTCTCCACACCGTCGTCGAACATGAGAGTGTGAAGACCGTCCGGGAGACCGTCCGTGTTCCAGACGTAGTCGCCGGAGGCCGGGGAGGCGGCGGAGAAAAGCGGCGCACCGTCGAGGTCGATGGCGACGCCCGTCGCGCCGGAGTTCCAGTCCGTCGAGTAGGCCAGCGGTTCCGTTGCCCGCGCCGCTCGGATGCCGGCACGCGTGTCCAACCGGAACGGCGCGGAGTCGCCAGCGCGTGAAAGCGTTGCGGCCAGAATCCCCGCCAGCAGGAAAGATGTTTTCATAGTATTCATCGGTATGAAAGGATCAAAGAATCGAAGAATCGAATGCGCTCGCTTCGCTCGCTATTGGGCGAACCCCTGGACGGGACGAACGGACTGCCCGTAGTCGCGGCTGCCGTCTTCGTACGTGCAGTGTTTGTCGGAATAGTAGTTGGAATAGAAGAAGAGGTACTGCGTGGTGTAGGAAAAGCTATTGTACGGGACGGACGACCAATAGTAGCCGTACGATCCGGCGCGGTCGAGGGAAGTCCCGTAGCCGTACCCGGCGGCAGGGAGGAAGATGCTGCTGGCCTTGAAGTCGCCGCGCCCGCGCACGACGTAGCCGTTCACGCCGTTTCGCGTTGTCCACAACCAGTCGCAGTTGCCGTTGAGGGCGGACAGTTCCGCGAAGGTCGGCATGCGCCACGAGCCGCCCCAGTGAGCCTGCGCCGCGTCGTGCGCCGACGCAAGGACGCCGTCCGCCGTAATCCACCCCTCGTTCTGGAGCGAGGCTTTGCTCGCGCCGTAGGTCGGCGTGTTGCCGGAACCGAACGAGAAGTTCTGCGACGAGCCGTCGCTCGCGACCCAGGCGCTCCCCTCGCGGCGGTAGCCCACCGTGTCTCCCCACCAGAAGTAGAGGCCGTAGTCCTCGGGGTTCTCGGCTCCGATATTTGTCTCAGCCCAATAGGGTCCCCCTTCCCAGAGCTGGACCTTGCGTTCAATGACTTCGACGCGCACGACCATGTTGCTGCAGACGACTTCGCCGAGATCGGCGCTTGCATCCCAGACGAGCCGGTAGTTCCCGTTGGCCTGCACCTTCAGGTCGTTTGAAGCCACGCCGTCGCGCATGACCTGAACGTGAGAGACGGTTGTGGCATCACCCGAATCCGGATCCACGGCCTTGACGAAAAATTTCCACCCAGAAGCCGTCTCTTCAAACCCGGAGACCGTGCAGGTGATGTCAACCTTCCCGTTCCACGGATACCGCTGCTTCGCAACGACGTCCGTGACAACGGGTTCGGCGCGGGAGGAGAGGGGGAGGAGAAGAAGAGCGAGGGCGGGGAGGAGGGGGCGGCGTGTTTTCATGCGAGTGTTTTGTAATGTTGTTGAAAGACCCACTAACTGATCAATCATTGCCATGGATTGATCAGTTAGTGGATCGTGTTCATTTCATCGGGCGTCCAAGAGTTGAATGCACTCCGAAAGAATCGCCTTTGCATCTGTGATTGATGTTTCAAAAACATCCTTCTTTTCTTCTTCCGAAAGATGGTCGGTGTCATCGCCGAACCCGATTGAAAGAGGTTCCGTGAACAGCGGTTGAATCCGAGCGATGAATTGTTTCGCGACTTGATTATTGCCAAACGTTGTTTCAATCAACAGCAAGGCCGAATTCTTCCAGCCTTCAATTCTCTTGTAATCCTCGTCCGACGACGGAATATTCAGTTCTTCAAGCGAGCGCTGAAGATGGGTAAATTCCTGGATGTGCGAAGCGTGTGTGAATTTCATTGGATTCAGTCCTTTCCGTTTTCCGCTCCGTTTGACATGGGGCTGCCACTCCAGAGCGGGAAAGAAGAGCGGCAGACTGTTGAGTGATCAAAATCATGCTTGCATTTCCTTTGCGGATGTTCAATCTTGCAGGATGACTTAGCGACTTGATGCCTCCCCTTCGCGGACTTCGCGAACTTCGCGTGAGAAAAAGGCCCTGCGCTCCGCGAAGACAATCGGTGAGCGGAGCGACTTGGCGAGTCGGCGATGGCCGGGTTCCGGGGGAAGATTTCCCCCATCCGCGACCGGTCGACAACAGGACGAAACGACGACAGGACAAAAGGTCGCGCCCCTGTCGCCGAAGGAACGAGGGGCCGAGCGGAGCGAGCTCCGACGGGCGCCGACGCGGCGGACGCCGCGCCAGGCGCCCTCGCCTGGCCAGGCGCCCTTGCGGGAAGCGTGGCCGGAAATCCGCCATTCCAATTGGCGGAATCGAAGCAAATCCGCCATTAGCGATGGCGGATTTTCGTTGACAGCGAACGGATACCGGTCCTGCTCTACCGCGGGGAGGAGCGCTTCCTGAGCGACGGCATCCTCGTCCTGCCCGTGGAGGACTTCCTCCGGGCCCTCCTGCCGGGCCGTCCGCCGCTGGCCGCGTTCTAGTCCCGCCGAAGGATCGATGGGGCCGAGCGGAGCGAGCTCCGACGGGCGCCGGCGCGGCGAACGCCGCGCCAGGCGCCCTCGACTGGCGAGGCGCCCTCGCAAAAGCTGTGGAGTCGATGGTTTCAAAGGGTCCTTCCTTCCCGTTTCGTCCGAGGCCCTGGAAAGCCCGATCAAGAAGCGAGAAGGAAGGACGCGCTTGCGCGCGCACCCTGCCTGCCAGCCGTCTTGATCTCGAAGTTTTCCAGGTTTCGGACGATCGACGGTTTGCAGCGGAGCAAATCTGTTGGCGCGTAGTCTAGCAGACCCGCGCCTCGGATTCAACTCCGTTTCGCGCTTCCTGATCGGGGTGATCTCCAAGGGGTTTCTTACCCTTACCTGCGCGAATCCGCGAAATCTTACGCGGGGACGCAAGTCCTCCCGGTCGCGTCGCGCGCGGATGCGCGCCGCGCGACCGGGGTGGCCTTGATTTCCCTTGACAATCGTCAAACAATGGTCATAATTACCCCCAATTTCGTGCATGAAAGGTTCGAAATCGATGGAAATCAAGCGCGATGCTCTCGTTTTTCTCGACCGATGGCTGAATCAGCCGCGGCGAAAGCCGCTTGTCATCCGTGGCGCCCGCCAGGTTGGCAAGTCGACGCTGGTGGAGCAGTTCGCGGCCGCGCGCGGTCTATCCCTGTGCGAAATCGACCTGGAGCGGCACCGCGGGCTGAAGGGGGTGTTCGCCTCGTTGGACGCGGATCGGATCTGCGAGGAGCTCTCGGTTCTGGCCGGACGGGCCGTCGATGCACCGGGGACGCTGCTCTTCCTCGACGAGATCCAAGCGGTTCCCGAGGCGATTGAGGCGCTGCGATACCTGCGGCAGGACCGGCCGTCCCTTCCCGTCGTCGCGGCGGGCTCGCTGCTCGAGTTCGCGCTCGATAAGGCCCGGCTGTCGATGCCCGTCGGGCGAATCACCTACCTGTTCCTCGGCCCGCTTTCGTTCCCGGAGTTCCTCGGCGCCGTCGAGCCGGACCTTCGGGCGTGGCTGGAGCGGTTCGCCGACACGGGCGAGCTGCCCGCGACGGCCCACGAGAAGCTGCTTCGGCGCGCGCGCCAGTTCTGCTTCGTCGGAGGGATGCCGGAGGCCGTCGCCGCCTACGCGGACGGCGGTTCGCTGCCCGCGGCGTCGGAGGTCCAGCGCGACATCCTACAGACCTACGAGGACGATTTTGCCAAATACGCCGGCGGACGCGACCTGGCGCTCATGCAGGAGATCTTCCGCCGTCTGCCGGCCGTCGCCTGCCGCAAGGTCAAATACGTGAACTTCTCGCGCGAGGCGAGGGCGCGGGAGGTCAAGGGCATCCTCTCCCTCTTCCGCAAGGCCCGCGTCTGCCAGGCCGTCGAAAGCACGGACGCCTCGGGCGTCCCGCTGTTCGCCGGCGCCGACCCGGACGTCTGGAAGCCCCTTTTCCTCGACGTCGGGCTCGCGAACCACGCCTGCGGCGTCGACTGGCGGATGCTCGAGGCGCTCGACGCGACGAGGTTCGTCAACGAGGGGGCGATCGCCGAGCAGTTCGTCGGCCAGGAGCTTCTCTACGCCGACGGCGGCTTCGAGGAGCCACGCCTGGCCTACTGGCTGCGCGAAGGGGCCAAGTCCAACGCCGAGGTCGACTACCTGCTCGCCTCCGGCCCGGAGATCTTCCCCGTCGAGGTGAAGGCCGGCAAGAGCGGAACTCTCCGCTCGCTCCGGCAGTTCGTCCTTGCGAAGAGCCCCCGGACGGCCTTCCGCCTCGACGCCAATCCGCCGGGTCGGCAGACCGTCTCCTTCTCCGAGACCGGCCGCGACTTCTCGCACGAACTCGTGTCTCTTCCCTTCTACGCCGCGCGATTCCTCCCGCGCTTCTGCGAACGGGAGCGGAGGGACGTCCGTCCGTGACCGCCGCGTCCGCAGGTTTCTTCGACGACTGGCTCGGCGCGCGGAAGCGCGCGGAGGGCGGGGAGGCGGAGCGCGGCGAGTGGATTCTCTCGCCCGGCGCGCGGATCGGCGAGTGGCGCGTCGGAGGTCCGCTCGGGCGCGGAGGAAGTTGCGAGGTCTATCACGCGGAGAGCGCGGAGAACGCGGGGCGCGCCGCGCTGAAGATCCTCCATCGGACGGACGCGACGGCGGCGGAGCGGTTCCGGCGGGAAGTCGGAATCCTGCGCGGGACGGACCATCCGGCGCTGCCGCGGCTGCTCGACGCGGGCGAAACGCCGGACGGCCGCCCGTGGATGGCGGTGGAGGAGCTGGAGAAGCGCGAGCTGCCGCGTCGCGACCGCGACGTCGCGCGCTTCGTCCTCGCGCTCTGCGGCGGCCTCGCCCACCTCCACGCCCGCGGCGTCGTGCACCGCGACGTCAAGCCCTCCAACGTCCTCTTCCGCGCCGACGGCTCGCCGGTGCTGATCGACCTCGGGCTGGTCACACGGCCGCACGACCGCACGGTCGCACGGTCGTCCGGGCCGGCGAACCTTTCAACCCTGTCGATCGTCGACGGGCGCGCCGTCGGCGTCGGCACGCCGGGCTACGCGGCGCCGGAGCAGTTCGCGGGAGGCGAAGTGACGCCCGCGAGCGACACCTACGCGCTCGGCGTCCTCGCGGACGCGTGCTTCGACCACCGGCCGCCGCGATGCTGGCGCGCGCTGCTGCGGC
>CACWKU010000029.1 GCA_902761575.1 uncultured bacterium | reverse complement strand
CGCCGCGCGCGTGCAGGCGGCCTTCAACGGGCCGCGCTTCCGCGTGTACACCTCGGACGACCCGGTCGGCGTCGAGCTCGGCGGCGCGGTGAAGAACGTGCTCGCGCTGGCCGTCGGCATGAGCGACGGCCTCGGCTTCGGCGACAACTCGCGCGCGGCGCTCGTGACGCGCGGCGTCGCGGAGATGGCGCGGCTGGGCGTGGCCGTCGGCGGCCGGGCGGAGACGTTCTCGGGCCTGAGCGGCCTGGGCGATCTGGTGGTGACGTGCACGAGCCGCCACAGCCGCAACCGCGGCGTGGGCGAGCGGCTGGGCCGCGGCGAGCCGCTCTCGGCGATCCAGGCGGGGATGCGGCAGGTCGCGGAGGGCGTGTGGAACTGCACGCTCGTGTGCGACATGGCGGCGGAGCTCGGCGTCGAGATGCCGATCTGCGAGACCGTGCGGCTCGTCCTGCAAGGCTCGATTCCGCCCTCGGAGGCCGTCGCGCGCCTGATGGGCCGCGACCCGAAGGACGAGCGCGGCTAGGGGCGGCTAGCCGAGGGCGAGGATGCGGAGGTGGGCGCGGCAGAGGACCGCGAAGCCGCCGCAGAGGAAGGCGCCGAGCGCGAGGTAGGCCAGGAGCCAGGCCCACGTCCGGCGGCGCGCGGCGGGCGCGGCCTCCGCGGCGCCGGCGGAGGCGTCGGGGGCCGCGCGCAGGAGCGAGGGGCCCGTGAGGCCCATCGCGAGGGCGTAGAGCAGGACGACCTCCGAGTCGGCGAGGTTGTATTCGACGAGCCCGTAGAGGACGAGGGCCGCGAACATCGCGAGCGGCGCCGCGAAGCAGGCCGTCTCGGGAAGCGAGGAGCCCGGCGCCGGGCGGCGCGCGAGGCGCGCGAGGCGCGCCGTGGCGCGGAGGCCGAGCATCGTCCAGAAGAGCCATGCGAGGAGCCCCGCGTAGCCGAAGTCGACGAACGACTGCATCGGCACGGAGTGCATGTGGTTCTGGTTGAGCTCGATGCGGCGGTTCACCTGGCGGATGCGGCGGTCGCGGGCCTGGTCGAGCGCCGGCATGCCGTAGTGGATCTTCTTCCAGGTGAGCGCGCGGAAGCCGATGCCCCAGGGGTGCTCGCGGTGGAGCTCCGGGACGATGACCGTCCACATCGCGGTGCGCCCGCCGGGCGTCCGGCGCAGGTCCAGCTCCGCCGGCAGCTTGCCGAAGCGCTCGCGTACGGGCGGGACGGCGGCCGCGACGCCGCCGAAGGCGGCGGCGAGGAGCGCCGCGACGAGGACCGCGCGCCAGAGGGAGAGGCGCGAGAGCAGGATCGCGAACGAGACGGCGGTGCACGCCATCAGCGGGCCGCGCTTGTAGGTGAGGACGAGCCCCGCCGCGCAGAGCAGGAGCAGCAGCGCCGCGCCGAGGCGGCGGCCGCGGCCGGGGGCGCGGAACGCCTCCAGCATCAGGCAGAGCGCCGCCGGGACGGCGACCATGAGGCGCTGCGCGGTCTGCATCGTCCCGACCTTGATGAGCGCGCCCTGGAAGGTCTGGGGCTGGCCGCAGGCGAGGACCCAGCGGCGGAGGTCGTCGAGCTTCCCGACCGCCTTCGCCGCGCGGTGGAGCCATTCGGCGGCCGGCGCGGCGGTGCCGGCGGCGAGGTCGACGTCCGAGGGGAGCGAGAGCTGGATCCAGGCGAGGACCGGGTTGAGCAGGATGACGCCCGCCGCCGCGACCGCGCCGCCCCAGACGAGCGCGCGGAGCGTCGCGACGAGGCGCGGGCGGGAGTCGACCTGCGCCACGGCGAGCGGGATCGCCGCGTACCAGACGAGCTTCCCGAGCTTGCGGAAGCCGCGCGCCGGCTCGAGGAAGTCCGGCTCCGGGTCGAGCGCCCACATCGCCGCCGTCACGCCCGCGGCGAGCGCGAGGTAGACGAGCCAGCCCAGCGTGGGCGACGTGATCCGGATCGAGCGGCGGCGCCCCGGCGAGGCGAGCGTGAAGACGAGCGAGAGGACCATCGCGATGCGCGCGAGCGGCAGCGACACCGCGGCGAGGAACGCGAAGGCGAGGAAGAACGACCACGACGGGTCGGCCTTGATCTTCGAATAGGTGCGTCGGAAGAAGTCTTTCACCAGAACTCCCAGTGTCCGGTCGAGAGGACGTAGGCCCCGAGCGCCAGATTGGTCGTCGCGTGCGCGAGGCAGGCGGCCCAGACGTCCCGGGTGCGGATGAAGAGGAGGCCGTAGGCCAGGCCGGCGAGGAGGCCCGGGACGGCGAGCGAGCCGTGCTCCGCGGCGAAGACCGCGGCCACGGCGAGGAAGGACGGCGCGTGGAACGTCCCGACGGGGATGTCGAGGAAGTCCGGCGTCCGGACCGCGCGCAGCAGGTAGGCGCGCCAGAAGAACTCCTCGGCGAAGGCGATCGCGACGCCCGTGCCGAGCAGGTGGACGGCGAAGAGCGGCCAGCCGGTCGCGGCGGGGGCGTAGCGCGCCTCCGCGTCGGCCGCGGCCTTCGCCAGGTCGCGGCCGCCGTCCCACGGCAGGAGCCCCTGCCAGAACTCCGCGCCCGGGAGCGCCCAGACCGCGAAGACGGCCGCGCCGACCGCGAGGGCCGGGAGGACGTGCGCCGGGCGGAACGCGCCCGGATGGTGGCGCCAGGGGCGCAGGAGCAGGAGCGCACCGAGGCAGAGAACGGTCTGGACCGCGTAGAGGCCGGCGTCCGAGAGGAGGTCCACCGAGGCGGCCTCCTCGGTCGCCGAGGAGGGGGTGAGGTGGAAGAGCTGCCCGGCGAGCATCGCGCCGATCCAGAGCAGGAACGGCGCGGCGTGGCGGACCGCGGCCCGGGTCATCGCTCGGGCCTTGGGGGACCCCCGGCGGGCCGGTTCCCCCGGCGCATCCCCCGAGGCCGGACCGCCGGCGGGCGGTTCGGGAGGGACGGGGGCGGGGTCGGTGGCGTCGTTCATGGGGCGAAGGCCTTCGGAACGGGCCGGGATGCTACCAGAATCCCGCTCCGAAGGCAACCGATTCCGGGCTGGTCGTTTGCGATCCGCGCCGCGCCCGGGCGCCGAAAATGCGGAGAATGTCCAGATTCCTTTCGTCTTGCGGACGGCTGGGCGGCGGAGTAGAATCGCCGCCCATGGACACCACCTTCCTCAAGACCCGGCTCGACGAGACGATCGGACGGGCGATCGACGCGGGCGAATGGCCCTGCGCGCTGGCGCTCGTCTTCGACGGCGAGCGCGAATTCTACGAGGGCTTCTTCGGCCGCACCGACCTCGCGCGGCCCGGCGCCCCGGACCGCGACACGATCTTCCGGATGTTCTCGTCCACGAAGCCGTTCACCGGCTTCGCCGCCGCGATCTGCGTCGAGCGCGGGCTCCTCTCGCTCGAGGACCGCGTCGAGCGGTTCCTGCCCGGCTTCGCCGACGTCCGCGTCGGGCCCGACCGCCGACCGGCCGCGCGCCCGCCGATGGTGCGCGACCTGCTCTCGATGACGTCGGGCCTGACCTACGAGTTCCCCTGGAACGACCATCCGGGCATGCCCACCGTCGAATTCGCGAACGAGCTCGGCCGCCTCGGCCTCGCGTTCGACCCGGGGGAGCGCTGGCAGTACGGCTACGCGGCCGACGTCATGGGCGCGGTGATCGAGGTCGCGACGGGGCGGCGCTTCGGCGACTTCCTGCGCGAGGAGATCCTCGAGCCGCTCGGGATGCGCGACACCGCGTTCTTCGTGCCGCCGGAGAAGCGCGACCGCCTCTGCAGGCCCTACTGGCTCAACCCGGAGACCGGGCGCTTCCAGGAGCACGTCGAGCGCGTCGACCACCTCGGCGTCCTGGACTGGGACGCGCCGCCGCCGTTCGAGTCGGGCGGCGCAGGGCTCTTCTCCACCGCCCGCGACATGCAGGCGTGGACGCGGATGCTGCTCGCGGGCGGCGTCGCGCCGGACGGCCGCCGGCTGCTCTCGCCGGCCGCCTTCCGCGCAATGACGTCGGGCCTGCTCACGCCGCGCCAGCAGGCGTCCTTCGTCTGGGACAACTGCGAGGGGCAGCAGTACGGCTACTTCAACCACGTCCAGGCCGAGAACGGCCCGCAGGGACTGCTCTCCGGCCGCGGCTCGTTCGGATGGGGCGGCTGGATGGGCACCCTCACGTGGACCGACCCCGCGCACGGCCTCGGCGGCGTCGTTCTCCTCCAGGCCATCGGAACCTCCCTGCCGCTCTCCCAGCGCATCCGCAACGTCGTCGGCGCCGCCGCAGAGCGCTGAGGCCTCCGCGTCTCCGCGCCGCCCGGGCCCATTTGTGCGCGGACGGGCGGGGTGCTACAATCGGCCTCATGAGCCGTCTCCCCTCCCACGCCCTTTCCGTCCTGCTTCTCGCCGCATTCGCCCTCCCCGCCGGCGCGGAGGAGGACGCCGTCGTCCACGTCACGCTCAAGGCGCCCGGCTACACGGCCGCCAACGCCCCGCAGTTCGCCCGCGTCAAGTTCAACAAGGCCGCGCCGCTCTGCATGATCAGCGACGACATGTCGCTCGGCGACTACTGCTCCGCGTGGGCCCTCTTCAACGGCTACCCGCACGCGGCCACGACCCACGACCGCAAATACGCCCGCGGCGACCTGCTGCTCGACGAGGCCGTGCGCGGCCTCCCCAACGGCTTCTACGACGGCGACGCGGACCTCGACGGCGCCGCGGACGGCGTCCACGAGCCGCTCACGTTCTCCGACGGCGCCGGCGGCCGCCGCCGCTTCGCCTGCTCGTCCGCCGTCTTCGCCTACTCCGACGGCAACTACCTCCAGATCTCCCCGGAGGACGCCCGCACGATGATGCGCACGGGCTGGTCCTGCACGTTCCACGACGTGAACGACTGCGACGTGGGCGACCCGGAGTCCATCGCCGCGCGCCTCGGGCCGATCTCCGAGCGCTGGGAGGCGCGCACCGGCCAGCCGCTCAAGATCATGACCGAGCCGAACGGCAACCACAAGTATCTCGACGCCTGCCGCCTGTCGGACGAGATCTGCTGGTCGATCTTCCAGAACGGCAACGCGACCTACCCCGACAACTCGCTCAAGATCGACGACTGGACGAACCGCGCCGCCGGGATCCCCTCGTCGTTCGAGAGCAAGCCGCAGGGCGGCTTCGCCCGCATCTGGGCGCAGGGCTCCGAATCGAGCTTCTCCAACGCCGTCAACGCCGTGATCTCCTCCGGCGTCGGCACGAAGTTCATCCTCGCCGGCACGCACGGCATAGGCGACGCCTTCAAGTCGTTCTTCGCCCGCGAGATCCGGCAGTCCGACCTCTTCTGGGTCGCGTCGGTCGACGAGATCTGGGAATACTACTGGCTCTACCACCACGCCTCGGTCGAGAACCTCGCCTACGACCCCGCCACGGAGACGCTCGCGTTCGACGTGCGCCTCCCCGCCTCCCCGAAGCACCGCTTCCGCGAGGTGACGGTGAACCTCCCCGGCCTCGCCGGCGCGTCGGACTTCGCGTTCGAGGGCGCCGTCACCGCCAACGCCGCGCAGAACGCGGACGGCGTCACGCTCAACGTCGGCGCCGAGCCGCACGTTCTCGACGACGTCGACGAGCTGCTGGCCCTGCACGAGCAGTATCTCGCCAACCCCTGCATCGCCCGCGACGCGCAGTACCTGATCGACCTCCTGGCCCCCGGCCCGGCGAAGGACGCCCGCCAGGCGCGCCTCGACGAGGACTGGAAGTATTCGTGGGTCGTCAAGACCATCACCGGCGAAACGCTCTCCGCCGGCCGCTGCAACGTGCCGACCAACGTCTCCTACGCCGTCCCGCTCCTCTTCCTGCACGGCACGGACCTCTACCGCATCGACCCCGACCGCTACCCGAGCTCCTCCGGCGGCAAGGGGTGGCTTCCCTTCTGCGGCGGCTCGTTCTCGCTCGACGACACGAACCCGTCGTTCGCGACGAACTGGGTCTACCGCATCGGCGAGAACTACGGCATCGGCTGGTCGGGCGTCGTCTTCTACGCCGAGGGCGAGGACCTCCTGCCCGCCGCGCGCGTGGACGACGCCGTCACGTGGGGCGTGAGCATGCAGGCCGCCGCGCGCCCCGAGCCCGATGCGGACGTCCCGCTCGGCCATCTCGGCCCCGGCCGCTACAAGTTCGGCTACAAGTACAACCGCCCCTCCGGCACCGCGCACTCGACCTGGGCCGTCGTCACGAACGGCGTCGCCGTCTGGTCCGCCTCGAACACCAAGAACGAGTCGTCCACGACGCTCCTCTCCTCCGAGTTCGAGCTCCTGCGCGGCGCGGACGTCGCCTTCCGCGTCACGCCCAACTCCGGCTCGCTCTGCGAGCTCGTGGACTGCGTCTGGATCAAGCGCACGGGCGACATCGACACCTCGCCCGCGCTCGGCGCCGTCTCCGCCGCCGCAGGCGTGACGAACGCCACGCTCTCCGTCCGCGTCGACTCGCTCGGCGCCGGCTGCTCCGCCGCCACGCTCTCCGTCGCGCTCGGCGGCGCGACGCAGACGCTCGCCCTCTCCGCGACCGGCACGTTCGCGTTCGACTTTCCCGGCCTCGCCCCGGACACGGACTACGCCTGGTCCGTCTCGCTCGTCTCCGACGGCGGCACGGACGCCGCGTCCGGCACCGTGCGGACCGCGACCTCGCGCCCGGCCATCGCCGCGACGGCCGCCGCGAGGCGCACGGCAGGCGCCCATTCGGTCGCAGTCTCCGTGACGCTCTCCGACTTCGGCCCCGGCGCCGCCGCGGCCGACCTCTCCGTCGCGCTCGGCGGCGCGACGCAGACGCGCTCCGTCTCCGCGACCGGGACGTTCGAATTCGTCTTCGACGGGCTGAACTCCGCCACGGACTACGCCTGGAGCGCGACGGCCGATAGCGGCCTCGGCACCGCCACGCAGGGCGGCACCGCGACGACCCGCGGTCCCGCCGTCGCCCTCGCCGCGCCCGCCGCCGCGGTCGACGACGGCGGCACGAACGCGACGCTCACCGCCTCCCTCGCGCTCGACGCCCCCGCCGCCTCGGTCGTCCTGCTCGTCGACGGCCAAACGAACGAGGTCTTCTCCGCATCGGCCTCCGGCACGCTCTCGCGCACCATCGCCGTCCGCGCCGGCGCCACCCACACGTTCGCCTTCGTCGCCGCGGCCGACGGCGAAACCTCGGCCGTCTCGGGGTCCTTCGTCTCCTACCTGCTCACCGAATGGTTCCACGTCCGCTGGACCGCCGACGGCTATCCGGCGGGCACGGACTGGGATTCCGATCCGGCGGCGCAGACGCGCTCCGGCGGCGTCTGGACGCGACCCGCCGGCGACGACTCCGCCCTCGCCGACGGCGTGCTGGCGCTCGCCCTTCCGTCGGAAGGTGGCACCCTTTCCTTCACGCCCACGAACGCCTCGGCGGCCGGCGTCGACCTCGTCATCGAGGGTGTGCTCGACGCCCGCGCCGGCACAATCTCCGATCCCGAGCAGACGCCCGTGGCGGGGCTGGCCTTCGGGACGGACGGCCCGGAGGGCTGGACGGCGCAGGGACGCACGGCGCTCGACGGCGCGCCCGCCGCCGCACCGGGAACGCCGTGGAAGATCGAACTCGACTTCTCGTCGGACGACGCACCGCGCGTCCGGTATTCGCTCGGCGGCGCCGTCCTCACCGCCGACGGCGCAGAATGGCTGCCGCTCGCGGGGTCCGTCGATTCGATCCGCCGCGTCGTCTTCGCCGGTCCGGGCGCGCTCGCCGACTTCCGCGGCGTCCAGAGAGCCCTCGTCTCAGACCCCGTCGAAGTCCCCGAGCCCGTCTTCCGCGCCGCCGATGCCGGCGGCGCGCTCGTCTTCCCGGACGCCGCCACGTTCTCGATCGCGCTCGTCGGCACCGACGCGGGCTTCTGGTACACCGCCTTCGCCGCCGACGCGCTTTCGGATCCGTTCCTCTCCGAGGCCCCGAGCGTCCGCGGCACCGGCGGCGCGCTGACGCTTTCCGTCGACGCCGACGCGTCGCGCCACCCCTCGCGCTTCGTCCGCATCGCCGTCTCGCGCGATCCGTGCGAGGCGGCGGGCGTCGCCCTCGAGGACTTCCTCGCGCGGTAGAGGCGGCCGTTCCGCCGCCCCTCCGGGACGCCCGGCTACAGGCGGATCTCTCGCGCGCCCGGGGCGACGTCGAACGCCGCCTCGCGCGGGGCGGGGCCGGCGACGGTCGCGCGCAGGACGAGCGGGACGTCGGTCTCGACGCGCAGGACGGTGCCGCCGGGCTCGGGCGAGCGGCGGAGGCAGACGGCGGAGACGTGCCCTTCGCCGAAGCGGAAGTTCTCGAGGCCGAGCGGCTCGTCCGGGAGCTGCCAGTGCAGCGTGCGCGCGGGGACGTCGCGGCGCAGGCCGATCACGTTCTCGACGAGGAGCGTGATGGGCGCGAGGCCGCTCCAGCCGACGAAGTCGCGGCCGCAGCGCTCGCCCTTCTCCGTCGTGGCGGGGCGCGGCGGGTTCTCCGGCGCGTAGCACTCCCAGATCGAGGGGCCGAGCGCCGGGTCGGCGGCGGCGGCGACCATGGCGCCGAGGTAGCGAAGCGTCGCCTCGCGCGCCCGGTCCGCGAAGCCGTTGTCGGCGAGGCCGCGGATCGCGGCGAGGTTCGTCGGCGCCCAGACGGCGCCGAGCCAGTAGCCGCCGTCCGGGTCGTAGTTGAGGTCGTCGCGCGAGAGCGAGGCGAACGGCACGGGCGTGTAGAACTCGGCCGGGTCGAAGAGGTGGTCCGCCATCGCGCGGAGACGGTCGCCGCGGGCGATTCCGCTCGGGAGCGTCCAGAAGGCCGCGGCGGTCTTCGTGCCGAGGAACTTCACGCGGTCCTCCGCCCGGTCGCGCGCGAAGAAGTCGTGGTAGAAGCGGTCGCGCGGGCACCAGTGGAAGCGGTCCACGAGGCCGCGGATGCGGTCGAACTCCGCCTCGTAGCGCGCGGCCTTCGCGCCGTCGCCGAGCGCGCGCGCCAGGTCCGCGATGCAGCGGGCGGAGAGCGCCTGCTGGCAGGCCAGGTCCACGAAGCAGACGTCGCTGCCGAGGTTCTGCGCGGCGACGTAGCCGCCGCGCGGGGAGTTGTCCATGCCGGAGGAGCCGGGGTCCTCGAAGTAGTAGAGCCCGCAGACGCGGCGGCGGCGCGCCTCGACGAAGCCGAAGAAGCCCTCGAGCGCGGGCAGGACGCGCGGCAGGCGGGAGGCGTCGCCCGTGGCGAGGAGGTAGTCCCGCTCGGCCCACGCCATGAGCGGCGGGTTGATGCGACCGTCGAACTCGGGGTACGAGGGCTTCCCGGTGAGCGTGTCGTAGGCCATCGCCATGAAGCCGTCCGACTCGCGCCGCAGCGCGTAGAGGTCGTCGAGGTTGTCGAAGGCGGAGACCGTGCCGTTGGACCAGTTCGTGAGGAACGTCATCACGCACGAGTCCCACTGCCAGATCATGTCGACGCCGGGGAAGCACGTGAGGTACGGCTTCCAGCCGGGGACGCCGGGGTCCTTGACGTTGCGGAAGAGCAGCCGCCAGGCCAGGTTCCAGAGCGAGAGCCAGTCCTCGTGCCCCGGTAGCACGGGCCGCGGCAGGGCTGAAGGGTCGAAGGCGGGGAGGGATGCGTTCATGGCGCAGAGTCTACCAGAACGCCCGGCCGTAGGGAACCATCCGAACGGAGGGGGTGTCCGCCAACGCTCAATGTCCAACGCGACGCAGTCCCTGCGGCGGGCGCCGACGAGAGTCCGCGCCGAAAGACTACCGAAGTAAAAGTGTTTTGACTCGACCCCGCGCGTCGCTTTCTGGCGTCCCTCTTGATTTTCCCTACCAAGTAAGCGGAAAATTTCGCCGATTTTTCGGCGAAATTTTTCCGCTTGCAATTCGTTCCCGAGTCTGCTAGACTCCGCGCCGTTTTTCACAACCGAAACGGTAGTGATTCAAGGAAAGGAGACCCGACCATGAGCAAGTTCCATCTCGAAACCCTCGCCGTCCACGCCGGCCAGAACCCCAAGGGCGACCCCGCCACGTATGCGCGCAACACGCCCGTCTACCGCACGACCGCCTACAACTTCCGCGACAGCAAGCACGGCGCCGACCTCTTCGGCCTGCGCGAGCTCGGCAACATCTACGCGCGGCTGATGAACCCCACGAACGACGCGCTCGCGGCGCGCATCGCGGCGCTCGACGGCGGCGCGGCGGCGCAGACGCTCTCCTCGGGCACGGCGGCGATCTTCTTCACCGTCACGAACATCGCCCGCGCCGGCGACGAGATCGTCGCGGCCTCCAACCTCTACGGCGGCACGTTCTCGCAGTTCGACGCGATCCTCCCGAACGCCGGGATCCAGGCGCGCTTCGCGCCGGTGAACGACATCGCCGCCACGGAGGCGCTCATCAACGAGAAGACGCGCCTCGTCTTCGTCGAGGCCATCGGCAACCCCGCGCTCGACATCGCCGACATCGAGGCCTACGCCGCGCTCGCGCACAAACACCGCCTGCCGCTCGTCGTGGACGCGACCTTCGCGACCCCGGCGCTGCTGCGCCCGATCGAGCACGGCGCGGACATCGTGATCCACTCGCTCTCGAAGTGGATCGGCGGCCACGGCGCCGGCATCGGCGGCGTGGTGGTCGACTCCGGGAAGTTCGACTGGACCGACCCGAAGTTCGCGCTCTACAACGAGCCCGACGCCGGCTACCACGGCCTGCGCTTCGCGCACGACCTCCCGGAGCCGCTGCGGCCCGTCGCGTTCTCGCTGCGCCTGCTCACCGTGGGCATCCGCAACCAGGGGCCGACGCTCGCGCCGGACGCCGCGTGGGTGTTCCTGCAGGGCGTCGAGTCGCTCCCGCTGCGGATGGCGCGGCACAGCGCGAACGCGCTCGCCGTCGCGAAGCACCTGCAGGCGCACCCGAAGGTCGCGTGGGTGAAGTACCCCTCGCTCTCGCAGCCCGAGCTCGCCGCGAAGTACCTCCCGGACGGCGCCGGCGGGATGGTCGTCCTCGGCGTGAAGGGCGGCGCCGACGAGGCCCGGCGGTTCGCCGACTCCCTCAACGGCGAGATCTTCTCGCTGCTGGCGAACGTCGGCGACGCCAAGTCGCTCGTCATCCATCCGGCCTCGACCACGCACTCGCAGCTCTCCGACGAGGACCTGCGCAAGGGCGGCGTCCTGCCGGAGCTCGTCCGCCTCTCGATCGGCCTCGAGCACATCGACGACATCCTCGCCGAGCTCGACCGCGCGCTCGCTTGAACGTCCCCCCGGCGCGGCGCGGCGCGCCGCGCCGGGCGGGCGTGACGGCGGCGGCGCACGCGCCGCCGCTTTCACGCTTGACTCTATCAATAGAAACGAATAGACTCCTGACCCGTTCCCCGCGCACAGCGGGGTCCGAGGACACCGCCATGCCTTCCAACGAACCGATCGCCGCGCCCAAGCGGCTTCTCACCATCCAGGACATCTCGTGCGTCGGCCAGTGCTCCGCCACGGTCGCGCTGCCGCTCGTCTCCGCGTGCGGCGTCGAATGCGCCGCGCTCCCGAGCGCCGTGCTCTCCAACCACACCGGCGGGTTTCCGTCGTGGACCTTCCGCGACCTCACGCCGGACATGGCCGGCATCGAGGCGGAGTGGAACAAGCAGGGCATCCGCTTCGACGCGTTCTACACGGGCTACGTGTGCGAGCCGCAGATCGACCCGATCCTCTCGATCATGGAGCACTGCGCCGCGCCCGGCGCGCTGCGGTTCGTCGACCCGGCGATGGCGGACAACGGCAAGCTCTACGTCGGATTCGGGGCGGACTTCCCGTCGAAGATGGCGCGGCTCTGCAAGGGGGCCGACTACATCCTGCCGAACCTCACCGAGGCCGCCTTCCTGCTCGGGCGCGAGCCCGTGCTGGAGGGATACGGCGAGGCGTTCGTCGAGGAGACCGTCGCCGGCCTGCACGCCCTGGGCGCGAAGAACGTCGTCCTCACGGGCGTCTCGTTCGACCCCGCGCGGCTCGGCACCGCCGTCTCGGACGGTTCGTCGATCCGCTACGACTTCAACCCGCGCCTTGCGCGCATGGCGCACGGCACGGGCGACGTCTTCGCGTCGGTCTTCGCGGGCGCCGTCCTGCGCGGCCTCCCCGCGCTCGACGCCTCCGCGCTCGCGGCGGACGTCGTCTGCGCCTCGATCGAGGCCACGCCCGACTCGCACTGGTACGGCGTCTGCTTCGAGCGCGCCATCCCGATGCTCGCCGACCGCCTCGCCTGACCGCGCCGCTCGAGCGGCACGCCGCGCGAACGATGGCTACGGGAGAGGGGCTGCGCCCCTCCCCGAACCCCGCCCTGGAAGGCGGCCGAAGGGTGAGCGAGGACTGGGGCGCGTCTGCGTCGGAGGGCCCTCGCAGACCTTTCCCAGCCACTGCCGGGAGGGGTTCGGGAGGGCGCCCCTCCACGGCCCCTTCCCTCGGCGGGCCGGAGCGCGGATGGGGCGATTGGGGGCGCAGAGATGTCCGGTCGCGCCTGCGTGCGCTCGGAAGGCGGTGGCGGGAGGGGTTCGGGGAGGGCGAGGCCCTCTCCCGTAGGTTGCGGCAGATTTCGGCGCCTGCTGTGAAATAGAGAGGAAAATGGTCCTCTCTCCCAACCATTCCGGCGCGGCGCAGCCGCGCCCCACAAGCCCCCTTTTGCCGAAGGCACGCCCGCGCGGCCGGCGGAACTTTCCGCTTGCCTCGGGCACGCGAATCGGGTATCATCCGGCCCTGTCGCGACGCGCAAGCGACGCGGCGCCAGCATCGACTTCGATCTGGACAAGCAACCCAACCGCAGAGAAACGGCCAAACGGCGCTCCGGCGCCGGTTTCAAAAGGTGGAACGCGCTTGTCCGTCGCGCGCCCCGAGGGCGTGTCTTCGGCTTGTTTCGTTCCCAAGGCGCTTGGCCGTGCCTTCTGCGGAAACAATCCCGGAGGCGCGCCCCCTTCCTTTCCCCGCGTGCCAACGGCAACAGGAACGGGGAACGGAAGGAAAACCAAATCATGCAAACCAAATCCAAACTCAACGCGGCGCTCGCCTTCGCGGCCGCCGTCCTCGTTGCCGCCGGCTGCGCCTCAACGCCCAAGCAGAAAGCGGAACATGGCAACGAGATCGATGTCGTAAAGACATGGATCGATTCCCGAGCAGATGCGAACAAGGCGTTTGCGTCGCAGTGCTCGGTCGGAACCGTCGCGACGGCGATCAACGCCATCGGCACTCCGCTCCAAATGATGCAGCGCAGCGCCTACGACAAGGTCGATCAGGCGTACGCCACGGCCAAGGGCCGCAAACTCTACAAGGCCGTCGAGGGAGATGTCGCGGAAGGAGCGGTCAAGGCAGATGTTCTTGCACAACTCACGCCGGAGCAGAAGTCCGCCTACGACGCCTACGTCAAGTACGTCGTCGACCAGGATTTCGGCGAGCGTGAAAACCAGCTCAAGGCGATGCTTCCCAAACTGGCCCAGGCCGGCGTCGAAATCGGCGGTCTCGTCGCAATGGCGAAGAAAGATCCCAATTTCGCGAAGCTCGCCGGCGTCGCGCTGATTTCGCAGACTCGCAATGTCGGCAAGGATGCCGACGCATTGAAGAAGATCCTCGACGACACGACGAAGGCGAAGGATTTCTGGGCCGCGCTTGACGCCGAGGACAAGGAAGTCCAGCGCCTGACCAAGGAAGCCGAAGCCGAAGTCGCAAAGTAGGTTCCTCCGCCCGCCGGGCGGCGACGCATTCCATGCCGCCGCCCGGCGAGCAGCTCATTTGTGCCCTGCACGTTCACGACACGCGATACCCCTGCCCTGCCATGAAAAGAATTCTCCTTCCTTTCGGTCCGGCCATCGCCGCCGCCGCGCTCTGCGGCTGCGCCTCGGCGCCGCTTCCGCCCCAGCCGGGGTCGGGCGGTGGATTCATCCTCCAGAAGGATCTGGAAAACTGCCAGGTGGTGATGCCACCGAACGCCAACACGCAGAACTTCCGCAAACTCGGGCTCGCGGTGAAGTTCAACAACATCTCCGCCGTTGACAGGGCCACCGGAAAGCCGCTAAAAGTCGATAGTTTCCTTTCCAACAGGCTTCAAATCGAAATGGGAAAGTTGAAACGATTCACGATCGTCGACATGGGATACGACGACAATGGCTTTCTTAAGGACATGGAAGACGCGGGACAAGCGAATGTCGCCGCGCCGGACGAGTTGCGCCAGGTCGACCTGGAACTGACGGGAAGCATGGTCCTGACCAAGGAAATCCACGAACTCAGCGACTACACGCAGGTGCGATATGTCGCCGAGTTCAACTTCAAGTGCAGAAACCTTCAGGACGGCACGCAGGCATTTGGCGATACGGCGACCGGGATCGCCTCGCGCAAGCAGCGGTGGAGCATTACCGGTGGAATGCGTGGCGGATTCAACGAGGAAGAGGAATACGCGGTCCAATTCGAAGCGGCTTTGAAGGCGATTTCGGTCGTCGCGAACAAACTCGGCAACACCTATCCGGCCGGCGGACGCATCGTCGGATGCGCAGCGTCCGGCGAGCGCATGACGCTCGACCGAGGCTTCGAGCAGGGAATCGCCGGCGGACAGCAGTGCGTCGTGTTCGTCGAAGACGAAGGCGTCAAGATCCCGCTTTGCTACGCCCGAGCGGAGCCATCCGATAATACCTCGGGCATCATCCCGTACGCATGGGACAAGACAGGCAAGGACGCCGCGATCTTCAAGAAGAAGTTCGACGCCGACCCCAAGGCGTTCATCAAGAACAACGAGGTCTTCGCCGTAGGCTACGGTGTTCCCGAAAACCCGATGGATGCAAGGTAATGAGCAAGACACTGACACGCATTGCCGGCGTTGCCTCCGCCGCGGCAATGCTTTGCGCCGCGCAAACGTTCGCGGCTGACGCCGACTGGCTCGCGACGGCCAGAACGATGGCCGCGGAGGGAGAAGCGTCCCGAATGGGAAATAGCGCCGAAACCGGCGGCTACATCATGGCGATCGCCAGAATCCCCGAAACGGGCGACGCCGCCGAGGCCATGAGCGCCGCCCGCATCGCCGCAAAGCGCATGATCGCCGGCATCGCCGGAGGGGAAAACGTCGAGGCGGCCGAAATCTTCTCGACATCCGAGACGACCGGCGGCGATGAAACGGAATCGTCCGAATCATACATGGCAAGCGTGAAGATCAACGTCGACACCCTGCTGAAAGGGGCGATGACGCTCGGCACGGTCGATGCGGACGGCGCAAACTACATCGTCCTCCTTGCGACGCAGAAGAACACCGACGCCTCGGGGGCGCTCGCAAACGCGCTTGGCGAAAACCCGAACACCGTGACGGTGACCGGATTCGCGCCGCTGAACGGCGGCGACATCGCCCTCGCGCAGCGGATGGCATCCGAAAGCGCAAAGGCGCAGGCCATCGAGCAGGTGCTTGGAACGATGGTGGCTGCCACGGACGCCTCGAAGGACGACAAGGCAAGTGCCAAGGTCTTTGCCAACGCCGCCGGCTTCATTAAGCAGTTCCGCGTAATACAGGAGGGCAAGGTCGGCGATTCCGCCTACCGGGTCGAAGTTGTCGTGGAGGTTGCCAAGGACGAACTCCTCAATTCCTACAAGTCGGCGCTTGAATCGCTCGGGGACGTGAAATTCCATGTGGAGTGCGGCGACACATTCATCCGGGAAAAAGCCATCGAGGCGTTTTCCGGCTGGGGATGCAATGTGACGGAGGACAAGGACTCCGCGCAATATCTCATCGCATGCCACGGCTCGTTCCAGGGCGTGACACACCCGGCCAACGGAAGCGACGGCACCCGTTGCGTTCTTTCCATTCGCATCCTCGACCGCGCCACGGGGCGCGAGATGCTGACGGCGCAGAACGACCCGAAGAAGTCCGTTTCGTTCACCGGAGACGATGTTCGCCGCCGTCGGCTTTCCGCCGAAAAGGCCATGAAGGAAATCCACGGCACCATCCACGAAAAACTCGATGAAATGGTGCGCGGCATGGTGGCCTCCGGACGCGATGCGCGACTGGAGTTCGACAACTATTCCGATGCATACGCTGAATCCATCGAGGCGATTAGCGCCGCCGTCGAGAAGGTCCCCGGTTGCAGCGCGCCAACGATCGCGACCGACATCGTGCGCGGTGTGGCGACCATCTCGTTCCGCTGCACCGCCAGCATTGACGATGTCCGCAAATACCTGCCCGACGCCATGGAGGGCGAGAACGTTCCGTTCAAGCCCCGCCAGATCGGCAACGACGCCAATTCGATATCTTTCGCCTGGTGACAGACTGGCTTTTCAACTTTCAACCTTCAACTTCTCACCGAGGAAACACCCATGAATGCATCCCGCACCCTCCTCGCGGCGCTCGCCGCCGCAACCGCGTTCTGCGCCGCATACGCGCAGGAATCCTCCCCCGAAGACGCTGTCGCCAACGAGGCGGCCGTCGAGCGGAAGACCGTCCAGGACATCGTGTCCGAATACCTCTCCTCCAAGGGCATGACCGAAGGGGAAAACACGAAACGGGACGGTTCGTCCTATTATGTCGCCGTCGGATACGGCGTCATCCAGGCGCCGCTCGACAGTCGCAGCTACGGCGATTCGCGCGTCAACGCCTACAACAAAGCCATGCTCGACGCGAAGGCGAAGATGGCCGAATACCTCGAACTCGCGATCCGCACCGAAACCGAACATGACTATGCCGAAGGGAACTTCGGCGGAAACGAAGAGGCGGAACGTGACGAATTGAGCATCGGGTCCAAAATCAAACGGCTCGTCGTGGCCAAACTCGACGACGCCCTTCGCGCCGAAGGGCTCGATCCCGACGCCGCCGACCGCGCCGCCCGCGAGCGCGTCGCCAAAAAGCAGCTCAACAGTGACTTCTATAAGAAAGTCATTTCCACGGCGGCGAAAGCAGAAATCACCGGCATGCAGGTGATGTGCTCGTTCGAGGGCGTTCCGGCCGGCAAAAAAGGCGAAATCGGTGTCGTCGCGATCTGGAGTCCCAAACTGCAGGCTATGGCGCAGTCCATTTCACGCGGGGGAAAACTTCCAGCGGGCGTCGGCAAGAAACCTGTCAAGGAACAAATCCCCGCCGACAAGAAAGTGTTGCTTTCCACGTTCGGCGTCCAGCAGAAGATCGACGAAAGCGGTCACCTCGTGCTGGTGGCGTTCGGGCAGGCCGGAGCCGCGACGGATTCGCCGCAATCTGCGAATGCGGCCCGCAACAAGGCCAAGATGCAGGCGATGGCAGCCATCCGCGAATTTGCCGGGGAGACCGTCGCCGTGACAACCGATGCCATCAACGCCGAGAGCGTCGAGGAGTTTGAAAACGCGGCGGAATCCTATGAGGATGTATCCGCGTATTCTCAAAAGGTGAAGGCCGTGGCCGAATCGCTCAAGATTTCCGGCATCGCCACCATCAAGAACTGGGAGGCCAAGCACCCGCTCACGGGGCGCATGGTCTATGGCGCCGTCTGCTCGTGGAGTCCCGAATCGGCGGCCCGCGCTCAGTCGATGAAGCGCGCGATGGACTCCGCCGCTTCCGGCGCGGGCGCCGGGGCCACGCCGCAGCCTGTCGCCAACCCCAACGGATCGCTTCAGGGACAGGGAACCGAGGCCGATGAAGACGCGTTCTAGCCGTCTTGCCGCCGCCGTTTGCACGGCGGCGGCGTTTCTCGCTAGTCCAGCGGACGCTTCCGCCGCTTCCGCCGGCGAGGTCTTCGCGCAAAACCGCGATGCGGTTCTTTCGACGAATGTCGTGGCAGCCGGAGGATTCGTGTTCTGCGTTGGCCGGGCGACGTCCGAAGACCGTCTCGGCGCATCCGTCGGGTTCGGCAAGGCACGAATCCTCGCCTGGGGACAATGGGATCACCAACTTTTCGAATCGGCGGAATGGCCGGCGGCTTCCACGCCCCGGGAACGACGTGCCGCATGGAATAGACTGCGGGGAAAGGAATCATGCTCATCTGGCCCCGCCAGCGCCGAGATCGTCTGCGAGACGCAACCGGCGACCAATCTCTGGGTTGCCGTGGTCGCCGTCTCCGAAACGGAAACAGCCGTGTGCCGTCCGTCCGCCGGGCAACTGGCGAATGCGGTCGCCGAGGCCCGAATTCGCCTGAAACGGGAATCGCAGACCGAACTGGAAACCGTTCCCGCGGAACCGGCGGACAATGCAAAGTCGGAGTCGGCCGCCGAACCCCGCGGGCTCTGGGAAGAAGGCGGCGTTCTTGCGAACGAGACGATGTCGGACGGCCAGTTCTGAACATTTACGGCGAAGCCCGAGCTTTGCGGTCCATGCGCGGAGTTGATCGGCGGATATTCCTGTTCTGACGACGGGAAATGATCACGTCACCCTTCCCCGGCCTTGCCCCGAGGAGTGGTGGCATCGCGCGAAGCGGCCCCACCACGCAAATATACCCTGCCACACTGAGCGAAACCGCAAGTAGCACGATTTCTCGTCGTCTCGTCTTCCTGTCGTCCCGTCGTCCTCGTGGGAAGCCGCCCCCTCGCGAGGACGACAAGACGACGAGACGACAAGACGACAGGAGTCGAGCCTCGCCCTGCTTCGCGGGAGGAGGCGGGCGCGATAGGCCGACCTCCGGCAGCCGCCGCGGCCGCGGCATGGCAAGCCGCCGCGCATTTCCTGGAAGGGCCGCATCTCCCCGAAAGCGATTCATCCGTATCTGCAATACGCCTTGCGGAAGCTCGAGGCCCTCTACTATTTGGCGAAACTCCAGCACGGGGTCAAGGGCGAACCGCGGCCCGAGCGACCGGCCGGCGTCTCCGACAAGATCGAGGCGATTCCGCTGGACGAGGCGGAACTCGGCCGGCGGCTGCGCCGGATCTACCGCGAGCTGAACTACGCGTGGGCCATCCGGAAGCCGGGGCGCGATCGCGGCGGGAAGCTTCCGACCTGCGCGACCATACGCCGGAAGGACCGGTTTCCGCGGGTGTTCCCGTTCTGACGTCGGGAGAGGGGCTGCGCCCCTCCCCGAACCCCACCCCGGTGAAGGCGGCTGGAAGGCGTGCGAGGGGGCCGGGGCGCGGCTGCGCCGGGAAGCCCTCGGGGGCTTCCTGGAGGCCAATGCCGGGAGGGGTTCGGGGAGGGCGGAGCCCTCGCCCGTAGGCCCCGAGCGCAGCGAGGGGCTACAGCGGCTCCTCCGGGTCGAACCAGCGGCGGTTGCGAACGCGGCCGTCCGGGAGGAAGTCGGCGACGGATCCGCAACCGGTGACGGACAGTTCGGGATCGAGACGGTTCCGGTCGAGAATGATCGACGAGAAACCGAAAACGTCGAGCGTCGCGGATTCCGCGCCGGAAGCGAGCCGGACCGAATTGGTGACAAACGCATGGATTTCGCCGTCCGCCGTATCGAGAAATCCGCCACGCGCCGTGACGAGGATTGGATTGGCCAACCACTCCCTCCGCGCGGGAAGGACGTCCGGCGTTCCGGTCGCGGTGTCGGGCGCTTCCGAAAGGAAACGGTCGCACCGACCGGCAATTTCCCGCAAGGCGCCGATACCGGGCGAGAAAAGAAGAGTCCCCCCGTCGAGGACGATCGTCGGCGGATTGGCGGCGGACGGGATGTCCCCCGAAAGAAGCAACGATCCGGCCGGCACGACGATGCGGTTTTCCGAATCCGGCGCCGGATTGGGAAGGACCGCGGCCAGGCGTTTGCGGAGATTGTCCGCATACTGCCGGGTCCAATCCATTGCGGGAGATGGCGCGGGAACGGGACTCCCGGAGGGAACAAAACCGACCGCGGTGCGGAGGACCGCCGCGAGAAGCGCAGCGGCGGCGAGCGCGACAAGCGCAACAAGCGCGGGACGGCGAAGCTGGCGCAGACGGGCGCGAAGGAGCGCGCGGCGGCGGAGGCGGCGCAGCGCGCGAAGAATCGCCGCGGGGTCCGAAAGACGCCTTGCTGGGTCCGGGTCGAGGAGGGCGCGCAGGAGCGGCTCCCAGCCGCGCGAGGGACGCGGACGGAGGTCGCGAGGGAGAGATCCGCGGGGCGGTTCGATGGCGGCGGGGAGAATGCCGTGCGGCGGCGGAAGCGCGCCGGCGAGCGCGCGGTAGAGCAGCAGGCCGAGGGCGTGCCAGTCGGCGGCGGCGCCGCCGGCCGGCACGAGTGACGAGTGACAGGTGACGAGTGACGAGTTTTCGTTCTCTCCCGCGAGCTGCTCGGGGGCGGCCCAGGCGGGGGTGCCGCCGCGGGGGCCGCACGGATCGGCGAGAACGGGCGCGCCGGAGGCGTCGAGCAGGACGTTGGACGGCTTGAGGTCGCGGTGCGCGATGCCCGCGGCGTGGAGCGCGGCGAGGGCGGGGACGAGAGCGAGGCCGAGCGCGGCCGCGTCCGCTTCGGGGAGGCGCGGCTCGCGTGCGAAGCGGTCGGCAAGCGTGGCGGGGTGGACCGGCATCGCGAAGAAGGGAAGCCCCGTGGCGGGGTCTTCGCCCCAGCGCAGCACGGCGACGACGCCCGGATGGCGCACGGCGGCGAGCGCGCGGGCCTCGTCGAGGAATCGCCCGCGCGCGGCCGGATCGGTCCGGGCGGGAACCTTGAGCGCGACCTCGCGGCCGAGCGCGTCCTCGCGCGCGAGCCACACCGACGCCGCGCCGCCCGCGCCGATCGGGCGCAGCAGCGTGAAGGCTCCGCCGAAGAGGCGGCCGGGAGCGAGGGGCGGGGCGTCGTTCTGCACGGGGCCGGAGTCTAGCAAAACGGAGCGCGCTTTGCTAGAATGGGCCGCATGGAACCCGAACGGAAGACGGACGGCCCGGCGCCGGACACCTCGACGACGCTCCTCGACGCGCTCGCATCCGCCGGCGCGCCGGCGGCGGAATGGACGCGGTTCGCGCGGATCTACGGGCCGGTGGCGCGCGTCTACCTCGCGATCCTGAGGCGGTCGGGCCCGTGGCTGGACCCCGCGTGGGACGACGACATCGCGCAGGAGACGCTCGTCGAGCTCGCGCGGCTCCTGCCGGAGCGCCGTTGGGACCGATCGCGGGGACGCTTCCGCGACTTCCTCTTCGGCGTCGTCCGCAACAAGGCGCTCGCGTTCGCCAGGCGCGAACGGCTCGCCGCGAGGGCGGCCGAGGCGCTCGCGGCGGCGGAGCCGGTGCTGCGGAAGGGCGAGGCGGAGGCGGAGCGCGAGGCGCTGCGGCGCGAACTGTGGCGGGCGCTCGTCGACCGCGTGTTCGCGCAGACGCGGATGTCGGAGACGAGCAAGGAGATCTTCCTGCGGCTCGTCGAAGAGGAGGCGTCCGTGGTGGCGCTCGCCGCCGAATACAAGACCACGCCCAACGCGATCTACCGCCTCAAGAACCGGATGACGGCGAAGATCCGCGAAGCGTGGCTCGCCGCGGCCGGACCGGACGGCGACCTCGCGGATGCGCTCGAAGCCCTCGCGAAGGAACTCGTTTGACCACTCTGCGTCCTCTGCGCTCTCCGCGTGAGGAATCAGACTCTGCGCTCTCCGTGCGAGAACCCCCTCAGGCTCGCTTCGCTCGCCAGCTCCCCAGGGGGGGAGCCAAGAAGCGCGAACGCGCCGGGCGGGGCTTGAACTCCGCGAACGCCGCGTGGTAGAATGGCGGCGAAACATGCATATCTCCGGAGACCCTCCGCCATGCCCACCTACGCAAACACCGGCACCTGCTCCAAGTCCGTCACGTTCGAGCTCGACGCAGACGGCGTCGTGACCTCCTGCTCCTTCCAGGGCGGCTGCCCCGGCAACACCGCCGGCGTCGCCCGCCTCGCGGTCGGCCGCAAGGCGACCGACCTGATCGCGACCCTCAAGGGCGTCCCGTGCCGCAACGGCACCTCCTGCCCCGACCAGTTCGCCCGCGCGCTCGAGACCGAGCTCGCCAGGCGCGGCCCGGTCGTCGCGCCGTGATCCCCTTTTCCCCGTTCCGGGAAATCCCCGCCGAAATGAAATCCGAAGAAACCCTCCGCGCCGCCGGCGCTCTTCTCGGGACGATGCGCACGCGCGTCCCGCTCGTCCACTGCCTGACGAACCACGTCGTCACCAACTTCACCGCCAACGTCCTCCTCGCCGCGGGCGCCGCGCCCGCGATGATCCACGACCCGGAGGAGTCCTCGATCTTCGCGGGCGTCGCCTCGGCGCTCCTCGTCAACGTCGGCACCATCGAGCGCGAGCAGGCCGAGGCCATGCGCCGCGCCGTCGCCGCCGCGAACGCCGCCGGGCGCCCGTGGGTGCTCGACCCGGTCGCCGTCGGCGCGCTGCCGCTCCGCACGCAGGTCGCCTCCGAGCTCGCCGCGCAG
>CACWKU010000028.1 GCA_902761575.1 uncultured bacterium | reverse complement strand
GCCGACGCCGAGGTCGACGGCGCCGCGGCCGTCGACGGCGAGCGAGAGCAGCGCGCCGGGGTCGAGCGCGAGGTAGGCCGGGTGCGCGCCGAGCCGCCAGAGCAGCGTCATGCCCGCGGCGAGCGTGTCGGTGGCGCGCGCGAACGCCGCCTCGAGCGTGATGCCGGCGGCGCGGCCGGCGAGGTCGTCGTTGGAGAACTGCAGGCGCAGGTCGCCCTTGCCCTCGGCGGCGGAGATCGCGGCGGCGGCGGCGCGGAGGCGCTCGGGGCCCTCCATCGCGAAGGGCGTGACGGCGAAGACGATCGTCCGCACGTTGCGCTCGGCGGCGAGGTCGAGGAACGCGGGCAGGAGGCCGGAGCCGACGCCGCCGCCGACGCCGGCGACGACGATCGCGAGCGAGACGCCGTCGAGCAGCGCGGAGAGCGCGCCGGACTGCTCCTCGGCGGCCATGCGGACGGCGGCGGCGTCGCCGCCGGAGCCCTGGCCGCCGCTGAAGCGGCTGGAGTTCTGGCCGAGGAAGAACGGCTGGCAGGCCTTCAGGGAGCCGAGCGAGGCGAAGTCGCAGTCGACCACGGTGGCGGGCAGGTGCCCGGCGGTGGCGCGTGCGACGGCGTCCGCGACGCGGCCGCCGCAGCCGCCGAGACCGAATACGCGCTGGACGGGGGGCGTTTCCATCAGCGATCCTCCTTTCCGAAGATGCGGTCGAGCCCGCGTTTGAGGAGGCCGCCGCGGCGGGCCGCCGCCTCGCGCTCGGCCTCGTCCTTGCGGACGGCCTGCACGAGTCCGCCCCAGATCGTCGCGTTGCGGACGGGGTCGGCGTCGAGCTCCCGGCAGCCTGTGGAGAACGAGGCGAGCGAGCACGGCGCGTGGAAGATCTCCGAGGCGAGCGCGGCGGCGCCGCCGAGCAGCGCGCCGCCGCCGCAGAGGACGACGCCCGCGCCGAGGTGGCGCAGCGCGTCGTGGCGGCGCAGGTCCTCGCGGACGAGGCGGAAGAGCTCGGACATGCGGGCGTTGACGACCTGCGCGGCGGCGCGGCGCGAGACGGTGCGGTCCGGGTCGCCGAGGTCGGGATGGAGCGGCACGCGCTCGTCGGCCGCGATGCCGCGCAGCGAGGCCTGGCCGGATTCGCGCTTGAAGCGCTCGGCGGCGGCGGTGGAGCCGGGGTTGAAGGCGGACAGCAGGTCGTTCGTCACGTGGTCGCCGCCGACGGGCAGCGCGCCGAGCGCGACGGGCCGGAGGCCGCGGTAGGCGCACCAGGACGTGGTGCCGCCGCCGATGTCGATGCAGAGCGCGCCGTCCTGGCGCTGCTGGCGGGTGAGCGCGGCGCGCGCGGCGGCGAGGCCGGAGAAGACGCGGTAGTTCACCTCGCAGTCCGCGGCGTAGATCGCGTCGAGGATCGGCTGGACGTGGCGCTCGGGCGCGTGGGGGACGAGGCCGGCGGCGCGCACGACCGAGCCGGGCATGCCGGCGGGGTCGTGCAGCTCCGCCGGGTCGTCGTCGAGCGAATAGTAGAGGAAGAGCGAGCCGAAGGGGGTGCGCCCCGCTGGCGCGGCCGCGGCCGCCGCCCGCTCGAGCGAGGCGCGGGCGGCGCCGGCGTCCTCCTCCGAGACGGCGTCGGGATCGTCGGCGCGCGCCTCGCCGCGGATCGCCTCGGCGGCGACGTCGCCGCACGAGAGGACGAGCGCCAGGTCGCGGATGTCGGTCCGGGCGCTCTCGGTGGCGGCGGCGACGGCGGAGGCGACGGCCGTGCGGACGTATTCGGGCGTGACGACGCGCCCCTTGCGCATGCCGGTGGTGGAGGCCTCTCCGAAGCCGAGCACCTCGGGCGGGCCGCCGCCCTCCCGGGCGCGGCCGGCGAGGACGACGGTGCGCTTCGTCCCCACCTCGATCACGGATACGATGTTGCTGGAGGTCATGGAAGGATCCCTTTCCGGCCGCCGCGCGGCGCTAGCTGGCGAAGACCTTGCCGGCGCTGAGGATGACGTCGAACCGCGTCTTGCCGCGCGAGGCCGGATCGCGCAGCGTCTCGTCCACCATGGAGAGGCTCTGGAGGATCGCCGTGTCGTCGGCGAGCTCCTCCCAGACGAGGCGGACGATGCGGTTGTCGGCGGTGAGCAGCACGAGGTAGACCGAATTGCTCACGTCGATGTCGGAGAGGCGGAACGAACGGCCGGGGCCGTCGCAGAGCAGGACGACGCGAAGCGCGCGCGCGACGCGGGACTCGACGCCGGACGGCGTCCCGGGCGCGTCGGCGAGGGTGCGTCCGGCCGGCGGGCGGAAGGGCTCGACGCCGTTCTCGATGCGCGGCAGCGAGCGGTAGCGCTCGGCGTCTCGCGGCAGGAGCGTGAAGACGAACCCGCCCGCGTCGAGCGCGAGGGTCGGCGAGCAGAGGCTGGCGACGGGGACGCGGTCGTGGACGACGACGGAGACGGCGTCCGGGAGGCGCTTGGAGATCTCGACGTCGGCGATGTTCGGCGTCGTGCGCAGCAGCCGCTCGCGCACCTCGGAGGCGCGGAAAGAGAAGAGGTTCACGCCCTCGCGCAACCCCGTGATGTCTCGGATCTCCCGCTCGGACTTGGCGTAGCCCGGCGAGATGTCGACGCGCCGCAGCTCGTACTGCGGGTTGCGCGTGAACATCGCCGCGGAGAGCCATCTCCAGGCGAGGAAGCACACGATCGCGATTGCGAGGACCGCGAGCCAGGGCGCCGTCTCCCTCAGCCGCATCGTGCGTCCTCCAGGATGCGCGAGCAGAGCTCGGGGAATGGGATGCCCGCCTTCGCGGCGGCCTTCGGGAGAAGGCTGTGCGACGTGAGGCCGGGGATCGAGTTGTTCTCGAGCGCGAAGATCCCGCCGTCGGGCGCGACGCGCAGGTCGATGCGGCCCATCCCGCGCGCGCCGAGCGCGCGGTAGGCGCGCAGCGCGATCTCCTGCGTCCGCGCCGCCAGCTCCGCGTTCGCGGGGTCGTCGCCGGGGAAGACGTAGTCCGTCCCCGCGTCGTCGGAGTACTTCGCGCGCCAGTCGTACCAGTCGACCTTCGGGCGGATCTCGACGACCGGCAGGACGGTGCCCTCGCCGACGATCGGGACGGTCCACTCGCGCCCGGGGACGTAGCGCTCGACGACGACGTCCGGGTCGTAGCGGCGGGAGAGTGCGAGCGCGGGCGCCCACTCGGAGGCGCGGCGCACGACCGAGACGCCGACGCTCGAGCCCTGCCGCGGCGGCTTCACGACGAGGGGGTACGCGATGCGGGGCGCGTCCTCCTCGACGCCCGCGCCGAGGACGTAGCCCGCCGGGACGGGGACGCCGGCGCGCTCGAAGACGGCGCGCGAGAGCGTCTTGTCGAAGCTGACGCGCGAGCTCTCGACGCCGCTCCCGGTGTAGGGCACGCCGCGCGCCTCGAGCTCGGCCTGCACGCCGCCGTCCTCGCCGTATGCGCCGTGCAGCGCGAGGAACGCGGCCTCGGCGCCGGCGGGGAGGTCGAAGCGGTTCTTCTCGTCGAGGACGACGGGCTCGGCGTCGTAGCCGGCCTCGCGCAGGGCGGCGAGCGCGGCCCGGCCGGAGACGAGCGAGATCTCGCGCTCGGTGGAGCCGCCGCCCATCAGGACGGCGACATTGTGGAATCGGCGTGTCATGGGAAATCGGGGGAAAAGCGTTGCCCCGGAGTATAGCAGATGCCTTTTCCTCGGGCAAGGCGGAACCGTTTCGCATTCTTCTGGCGTTTCCGGGATTTTGTGGTAGAATCGGCGCCCGTCTTCCTTCCTACCATCACTCCGACCACCCCACCGAAGAAAAACATGGAACTCGATTCCTCCCCGCGCGCAAGCGCGCTTCTCTCCTCGCTGGCCGCCGTCGCGCTCGCGGCGCTCCTCCCCTCCGCCGCGCAGGCCGCCGGCTTCGCCCTCGAGGAGGGCTCCGCCCGCGGCAACGTGAACCCCGCCTCGCTCATGTCCGGAGCGGGCGCGACCGAGCCCGGCGCGCTCTACTTCAACCCCGCCGCGATCACGGCGCTGCCCGGCACGCAGGTCGAGTTCGGCGTGTCGTGCATCCGGCCCGAGGCCGAAGTCCTCGCAATCAGCCCCTACACGGGCGAGCACCTCGTCGGCAAGGCCCGCCGCAAGGTCTGGACGCTTCCGAGCGCCTACGTGACGCACCAGCTCAACGACTCGCTCTGGTTCGGCTTCGGCGCCTTCACGCGCTACGGCCTCGGCGCCAACTTCCCGCGCACCTGGGCGGGCCGCTACGGCAACTACAAGGCCGAGATCCTCTCGATGGACTTCGCCCCGCAGCTCGCGTGGCGGGTGAACGACCGCCTCTCGCTCGCCGCGGGCCTCTCGATCCGCTACTTCGACATCGAGCTGGCGCAGCGGCTCGACGCCGCCGGGATGTACGGCCTCCGCAGCTACAACGACCCGTCCCCCTCGCCGTTCGACGTCGACCAGAACCTGCACGGCGACGACGTCCACCCCGCGCTCGACCTCGGCCTGCAGTGGCGGATCACGGACGCGCTCGTCTTCGGCGCCGCCTACCACAGCCGCATCCAGTTCAAGGTGCGCGGCGACGCGACCTGGGAGAAGCCGCCGGCCGTGGCCGCGATGGCGCCCGGCGCGTTCAACGACATGCCGTTCAACTCCCGCAACTACAATCCCGACAAGTTCATGGCCGCGCTCACGTGGCAGGCGACCGAGCGCCTCGCGCTCTCGGGCGGCCTCACGTTCACGACGTGGCACCTCTACGACGACCTCCTGATCAAGCTCGACGGCGAGATGCTCCCCGGGCGGAGCGAGCTCGCGAGCGTGAAGGAGTGGCACGACGCGTGGCGCGTCTCGCTCGGCGGCGACTATGCGCTCGACGAGCACTGGACCGCCCGCGCGGGCTACACCTGGGACCAGTCCCCGATCAACGGCGTCCACGCCGACTACCTCGTTCCGGGCGACAACCGCAGCATCTTCGCGCTCGGTCTCGGCTGGAGCGGCGAGGACTGGGCGTTCGAGGGATCCTACTTCTACGAATACGTCGAGGACTACCGCGTCCACGCCCGCGTGAGGAACGGCGTCTACGACGGCAAGTACCAGAACGCCGACGGCCACTGCTTCGCGTTCTCGGCGACCCGCCGGTTCTAGCCCCGGGCCGCTCCGGAATCCCGCGGACGGGCGGGGGCGCGATTCGCCGCGCCTCCGCCCGCCTCGCGTCAGGACGCCGCGAGGCGCACGGCGGAGGCCGCGCGGCAGCGCCGCGTGGCGGGGTCCACGTCGAAGACGCAGCCGCAGAGCTCGCACGGACCCTTCGCGACCTCGAACTTGCCGGGCATGTCCGTGAGGAACTTGCGCTCCACCGGCTCGATCTCGCGCCCGATCACGGACAGGACCGGTCCGGTCATCCCGAGGTCGGTGACGTAGCCCGTACCCTTCGGCAGGACCTTCGCGTCGGAGGTCTGCACGTGCGTGTGCGTTCCGAAGACGGCCGCGACGCGGCCGTCGAGATGCCACCCCATCGCGATCTTCTCGCTCGTCGCCTCGGCGTGGAAGTCCACGAGAACCGGGACGTCGCGCGGGACGGGCCCCGCGAGCAGGCGGTCGATCGCGAGAAACGGGTTGTCGACCGGGTTCATGAAGACCCGACCGAGGAGGTTCGCGACGGCGAACGCGCCCACGGGCGTCTCGATCCGCGCCCAGCCGCGGCCGGGGCAGGCGTCGGCGTAGTTGGCAGGGCGGACGGCGCGCTTCTCGCGGGCGAGCCACGAGCCCGTCTCCTTCTGGTCCCACGTGTGGTCGCCGAGCGTGATGGCGTCGGCGCCGGCCCGGAAGAGCTCGTCCGCGATGGAGCCGGTGACGCCGCGGCCGCCCGCGGCGTTCTCGGCGTTGACGACGACGGCCTGCACCTCGCCGCGCGCGCGCAACCCCGGGACGAGCTCCCGGAAGGCGCGCCGCCCGGGCTCGCCGACGACGTCTCCGATGCAGAGGATCCTCATGGCCGCCGAGAATACCACGGCCCGCCGCGCGGCGCAAGGCGGTGGCGGCGCGCGCCCGCTTCTGCTAGAATCGGGCCGGTTCCGCCGACCGGAACGCAACCGTCCCATGAACGACCTCCCCCCGCTCTTCTCCGCGCCGCCCTCGGTCTACGCCGTCGGCGACGAATACCGGATCTGCGTGCCCGTGACCGCCGAGTGCACGATGTGGGTCGAATGCGCCGGGCGCGCGCACTACGACCACGCCAACGGCATCCTGCGCTCCGGGCGCCCGGTGCACGTCGCGTCCCTCCCGCAGCGCGACCTCGACCGCGCGCGAGCCTACGCCGTCTGCCTCCGCCCGATCGTGAAGCGCGAGGCGTACTTCACGAAGACGCTCGACGTGCAGCGCCTCGAGGTCGCGCGGTTCCGTCCCGTCGCGCCGCGCGGCGGCGTCCTGCGCCTCCTCAACGTCGCCGACACGCACAGCTTCGTCGAGGGGCCCGTCGGCGCGGCCGCCGGCCTGAGGGAGCGGCCGGACCTGCTGCTCCTCAACGGCGACATCCCCGAGGACTGCGGGAGCCCCGAGCGCATGGCCGTACCGCACCTCATCGCGGGGCGGATCACGGGCGGCGCGTACCCGTGCGTCTTCGCGCGCGGCAACCACGACCTGCGCGGCGTCTTCGCGGAGCAGTACGCGGAGCTCACGCCGACCGACGGCGGCCGCTCCTACTGCGAGTTCCGCGCAGGGCCGGTCTGGGGGCTCGCGCTCGACACGGGCGAGGACAAGGTCGACGGCTGCGACGAATACGGCCACACGGTCTGCTGCGAGGCGTTCCGCGAGGAGGAGGAGGCCTGGCTGCGCGGCATCGTGCGGCGCGGGCCGCCGCGCGGCGCGAAGTGGCGCATTGTCGTGTGCCACAACCCCTTCTCGCACCGCATCCGCCCGCCCTTCGACATCGAGGGGCCGCGCTGGCGCCGCTGGTGCCGGATGGTCGCGAGGCTGCGCCCGCAGGCGATGCTCACGGGCCACCTGCACGAGTGCTGGCTCGAGCCGCCCGGCGGCGCGCACGACGACTACGGCGCGCCATGCCCGGTCGTGTGCTCCTCGCTCGTCGACAAGGGACGCGGGACCTACACGTGCGGCGCGGTCGACATCCGCGCGGACGGCGCGATCTCTGTCCGCTTCGTGGACGAGCGCGGCCGGACGACCGGCCGCGCCCGCCTGCCGTAGCCCCGTTTTCTTGCGGGCGTCCGGCCCATCTGGTAGAATCCGCGCCCAACGGACGGTCCGCGGACCGTTCGACCGTGCGACCCCCAGACCGGAGAATCGAAAGACCATGAAGTGGACCGTCCGCAAGTTCCGCGCCGCCAAGGGCGGCGAGCCCCTCGGGCTCGTCACCGCCTACGACTTCCTCACCGCGCGCATGGCGCAGCGCGCCGGCGTGCCGCTCGTGCTCGTCGGCGACTCGCTCTCCACGACCGCCCTCGGCCACGCCACGACCATCCCCGCGACGATGGACGTCATGGTCCACCACGCCGAGGCCGTCCGCCGCGGCGCGCCCGACGCGCTCATCGTGGGCGACATGCCGTTCCTCTCCTACGCGACGGTCCCCGAGGCGCTCCACAACGCCGGCCGCTTCCTGCGCGAGGCGGGGTGCGACGCCGTGAAGATCGAGGGCGGCGTCACGAAGGCCGCGACGATCCGCGCGCTCGTCGACGAGGGCATCCCCGTCCAGGCGCACATCGGCCTGCAGCCGCAGTCCGTGAAGAGCACCGGCTACGCCGTCCGCGGCCGCACGCCGGAGGACGCCGCCGCGCTCGAGGCGGACCTCGACGCCGTGACGGCCGCCGGCGCGTTCTCCGTCGTGCTGGAGTGCGTCGTCCCCGACGTCGCCGCCGCGCTCACCGCGCGCACGGACATCCCGACGATCGGCGTCGGCTCCGGCTCCGCGTGCGACGCGCAGTACCTCGTTCTCGCGGACCTGCTCGGCCTCGGCGACGGCCCCGCGCCCAAGCTCGCCAAGGCCTATGCGCACCTGGCGGACGACGCCGCCGCCGCCATTTCGCGCTACCGCGAGGAGGTCGCCGCCCGCGCCTTCCCCGACGCGGACCACGTCTACTAGGACGAGGACCCGGGAACGGGCGGCGGGGCCGGGGGCGGCGTCTCGCCGCGCTCGTCGGGGGTCCGGACGCGGCCGTGCCTCACGATGTCCTCGGCGTCGGGGCCGTCCACCGTCTCCTTCTCGAGGAGCTCCGCGACGAGCGCCTCCATCGCGGGGCGGTGCGACTCGATCAGCTCCTTCGCGCGGGCGTGCGCCTCGCGAAGCAGGCGCGTGACCTCCTCGTCGATGAGCCGCGCGGTCTCCTCGCTGTAGTCCTGGGTTCGGTTCACCTCGTGGCCGAGGAAGACGAGCTCCTCGTTCTTGCCGAAGGTGCGCGGGCCGAGCTTCTCGGAGAGGCCCCAGTCGCACACCATCGCGTGCGCCATGCGCGTGGCCTGCTGCAGGTCCTGGCGGGCGCCCGTGGAGACGTCGGGGAGGAAGAGCTCCTCGGCGACGCGCCCGCCCATCGAGATCGCCAGGTCGGCGAGGAGGTGGCGCCGCGTGACGGACACCTTGTCCTTCTCGGGCAGGAACGCGGTGAGGCCCAGAGCCATCCCGCGCGGGATGATGGTGATCTTGTGGACGGGGTCCGCCTCGGGCTCGAGGATGGCGACGAGCGCGTGGCCGGCCTCGTGGTAGGCGGTGCACTTCTTCTCCTGCTCGTCCATCGCGCGGCTGCGACGCTCCTTGCCCCAGAGGACCTTGTCGCGCGCGGCCTCGAAGTCGTCCTCGTCAACGCCGGGCTTCTCGGCGCGGCCGGCGATGAGCGCGGCCTCGTTGACGATGTTCGCCAGGTCCGCGCCCGAGCAGCCGGGCGTCCCGCGCGCGATGCGCGAGAGGTCGGTGCCCTCGGCGAGCTTGACCTTGGCGGCGTGGACCTTGAGGATCGCGAGGCGCCCCTCCATCGTCGGGAGGTCGACGACGACCTGGCGGTCGAAACGCCCGGGGCGCAGCAGAGCCGGGTCGAGCACGTCGGGGCGGTTGGTGGCGGCGATGACGACGATGCCGGCGTTGGTGCCGAAGCCGTCCATCTCGACGAGCAGCGCGTTGAGCGTCTGCTCGCGCTCGTCGTGCCCGCCGCCGATGCCGGCGCCGCGGCGGCGGCCGACGGCGTCGATCTCGTCGATGAAGACGAGGCACGGCGCGCTCTTCTTGGCCTCGGCGAACATGTCGCGCACGCGCGACGCGCCGACGCCGACGAACATCTCGACGAAGTCGGAGCCGGCGATGGAGAAGAACGGCACGCCCGCCTCGCCGGCGATGGCCTTGGCGAGGAGCGTCTTGCCGGTTCCGGGCGGGCCGGCCATGAGGATGCCGTGCGGCATCTTGCCGCCGAGGCGCCCGAACTTCTTCGGGTCCTTGAGGTACTCGACGACCTCGACGACCTCCTCCTTGGCCTCCTCGCACCCCGCCACGTCCTTGAACGTGGTCTTCTCGCGCGGCGTGCGCTCGGCGCGGCGCGCGCGGCTGCGACCGAAGCCGAGCGGGCCGTTGGGCCCGCGGGCCTGGCGGAAGAAGAAGAACCAGAAGATGCCGACGAGCAGCACCATCGGCAGGATGTTCATGAGGACGAACATCAGCCGGTGGTCCTGGTACCGGTGCGTCCAGCCCGCGCCGGCGCGGTCGAGCAGGCGCTCGAAGTCCTGCATCTCGCCGCCGACGTTCACGCGGAACGGCGTGCCGTCGGGGAAGTCCTTCGCGAGCTCCGCGCCGCGGGCGTCGGTCGCCGCGGGCGGCTTGAGCTCGCCCTTGGCGTAGGCCTCGGAGCCGTCGTGGACGATGTCCACCTTCGAGACGAACCCGCGCTCCAGCAGGTCCGTGAACTCGGGGCGGAACGAGAGCTCGACCGTCTTGGCCCCGCCGCCGTCGCCGCCGCGGAACCAGAATCCGGCGAGCAGCGCGACGAGCAGCGCCGTCGCGGCCCACGCGCCGAACATGCCGTTGCGGGACGGGCCGGGGCTTTCCTTGCCGTCTGACGTCTTGTCGTCTGGCGTCTGGCCGTCCGGCGTCTGGCCTTCTTTCCCGTGTTCCCCGTGTTCCTCGGTCTTCTCCCCCGGCAGCGGCGGCGGCTCGGGCGGGCGGCCCTGCAGCTCCTCCGGCGCCGGCGGCGGCGAAGGATGCCAGCCGGGGGTCTTCTTCCCTTCCCCGTTTTCCCCGTTTTCCTCGGTTCCGCCTCTTGGCGGAGGAGGCGGCGACGCGCCGTCCGCGCCGAAGGGGTCGCGGACGGGCGGGGGCGGATCGTTGCGGCCGGGCCGTTCCGGATCGTCGCTCACGCGCTACTTCTCCGCGGGGCCGGCGGGCTTGTCGCCGTCGCCGCCGTCGGCGGCCGGCGCAGTCTCGCCCTTCATCTGCGCGACGAGGCGGTCGGCCACGTCCTTGTGGTCCTCGAGGAACTGCGCCGCGGCCTGCGCGCCCTGGCCGATCTGGTCGGTGCCGTAGCTCAGCCACGAGCCGCGCTTGAGGATGAGGCCCTGCTTGATGCCGGCCTCGAGGACGGACCCCGCCCACCAGATGCCGCGGTCGTAGAGGATGTCGAACTCCGCCTCGGTGAAGGGCGGGGCGACCTTGTTCTTCACGACCTTCACGCGCGTGCGGTTGCCGATCATCGTGCCGGCGGCGTCCTTGATCGCGCCGATGCGCGAGATGTTGAGGCGGACCGACGCGTAGAACTTGAGCGCGCGGCCGCCGGGCGTCGTCTCGGGGTTGCCGAACATCACGCCGATCTTCTCGCGGATCTGGTTCGTGAAGATGCAGAGCGTCTTCGTCGTGTCGAGCAGGGCCGTGAGCTTGCGCATCGCCTGCGACATGAGGCGCGCCTGCTGGCCGACGTGCGCGTCGCCCATCTGGCCCTCGAGCTCGGCCTTGGGCGTGAGCGCGGCGACGGAGTCGACGACGACGACGTCCAGCGCGCCGGAGCGCACGAGCGACTCGGCGATGTTGAGCGCCTCCTCGCCCGTGGTGGGCTGGGCGACGAGCAGGTTGTCCAGATCCACGCCGATGCGCTTGGCGTACTGCGGGTCGAGGGCGTGCTCCACGTCGATGAACGCGGCCATGCCGCCGGCCTTCTGGGCGTTGGCGATGACGTGGAGGGCGAGGGTGGTCTTGCCGGAGGACTCGGGCCCGTAGAGCTCGACGATGCGCCCGCGGGGGAGGCCCCAGACGCCGAGCGCGAGGTCGAGGCCGAACGAGCCGGTCGAGATGACCTGGACGCCCTTCTGCGACTCGACCTCGCCGAGCTTCATGATGGCGCCCTCGCCGAACTCCTTGCGGATCTGGGCGAGCACGGAGTCGAGGGCGGAGTTTCCGGATGTTTCTGCTTTCTTGGCCATGGTATCGGTCCTTGTGTTTCGTGTGGTTGAAGGGGGATTAGCGCCGGGCCGCCTTGCGCCGGCGCGCGGGCGGGAGGATGCGCGCCGCGCGGTCCTCCAGGATCTTCGCCGAGATCGCGGCGAGCCCGGCGGCGAAGGATCCGCGGCGGACGAAGACATCCTCCGGCACCTCGAGCGAGACTCCGGAGAAGTTCCAGAGGTAGCGCACGCCGTGGCGGACGAGCCGCTCGGCGACGTCCTGCGCCGCCGACGGCGGGACGCAGATCACGCCGATCTCGGGGCGGACGCGGCCGAGGGCGGCGGGCATCTCCGCGAGGGGGAGCACGGCGTGGCCGCGCACCTCCGTCCCGGCCTTCGCCGGGTCCGAATCGAAGACCGCGTCGACGCGGAGCCCGCCCTGCGCGAGCTCGTCGCAGCCGAGGATCGCGGTTCCGAGCGCGCCGGCGCCGACGAGCGCGGCGGAGCGGGGCTCCTTCCAGCCGAGGAACGCGCGCATGGCGTCGATGAGGCGGTCCACGTCGTAGCCCACGCGGGGGCGGCCGGCGAGGCCGACGAGGGCGACGTCCTTCCGCACGACCGTCCAGCCGAGCTTCATGCCGTCGGCCAGTTCGGTCGTCGAGACCGTCCGCTTGCCGAGCCCGCGCATGCGCACCAGCCAGTCCAGATAGGACGGCATGCGGCGCACGGAGGGCGAGTCGGAGTTCTTGCGGCGACGGACGGGCATGGGGGTTGCGGAGGGCGGAAAACGCAACCAAGGATACCACACTCGCCCCTGCGGAGGCAAGCCGCCCGAAACCGGGAAAAGGGGCGATTCACCCTTGACTTTTCGCTGGTTTTTCCGCATACTCCCGCCCCGTGTTCCGCACGGGGCCCGGCCCGGGCCCGCACGAACGCTTTCCCAACACCAAGCAAGAAACAACGCCATGTCTCGTCGCATCCTCATCGCCGGCAACTGGAAAATGAACAAGACCTCCGCCGAGGGCGCCGCCCTCGTGAAGGAGATCGCCGCCGGACTCCCCGCCGGGAACCTTCCGGAGATCCTCGTCTGCCCGCCCTACCTCACCATCCCCGCGGTCGTCGAGGCCGCGAAGGGCTCCGCGCTCGAGGTCGGCGCCGAGAACGTCCACTGGGCCGCGAGCGGCGCCTACACCGGCGAGGTCTCCACCGCCATGCTGCTCGACGCGGGCGTGACGCACGTCATCGTCGGCCACTCCGAGCGCCGCCAGTACTTCGGCGAGACGGACGAGACCGTGAACCAGCGCGCCAAGGCCGCGGTCGAGGCGGGCCTCGTCGCCGTCATCTGCGTGGGCGAGACGCTCGCCGAGCGCGAGGCGGGCGAGACGGCCGCCGTGATCGACCGCCAGACCCGCAAGGCGCTCGAGGGCATCTCGGACCTCGCGAAGGTCGTCATCGCCTACGAGCCCGTCTGGGCCATCGGCACCGGCAAGACCGCGACGCCCGACATGGCGCAGGAGGTCCACGCGCAGATCCGCGCGATCCTCGCCGACCTCTACGGCGCCGACGCGGCCGAGACCGTCCGCATCCTCTACGGCGGCTCGATGAAGCCGGCCAACGCGCCCGAGCTGCTCGCCAAGAAGGACATCGACGGCGGCCTCATCGGCGGCGCGTCGCTCAAGGCGCCCGACTTCCTCGCGCTCGTCGCGGCCGGCGCCAACGCCTAGCTTCCCTCCACGACCCACGGGAAAACCGAAGCACCATGAACATCCTCATCCACTTCCTGCTGGCGGTCGAGGCCGTCGTGTGCCTGATGCTGATCGGCATCATCCTCATCCAGAAGTCCAAGGGCCAGGGTCTCGGGCTCTCCTTCGGAAGCGGCGCCGCGGAGTCCGTCTTCGGCGGCCAGATGGGCAACGTCCTCACGCGCACGACCGTGATCCTCGCGATCGTCTTCCTCGTCAATACGACGCTCCTCGCGGTCCTCAAGCCGCGCGGCGTCGTCTCCGCCGACGTGACGGAGCGCTTCGCTCAGGAGGAGGCCGCCGCCCCGGCCGTCGCCGAGGCCACGGAGACCATCCAGGTTCCCGCCGCCGCGTCCGAGGAGGAGATGCAGGCCGCCCTGGCCGACGCCCTCGCCGACCTCCCCGCGCCCGAGTCCCCCGCCGCCGAGGCCCCCGCCGAAGCTCCCGCCGCGGAGCCCGCTCCGGCTCCCGAAGCCGCTCCGGCTCCCGAGGCCGCTCCGGCGGAACCGCCCGTCGAGGCTCCCGCCGCCGCGGAACCTGCGCCCGCCGAATAGTCAAACAGCGGACGATTCCTCCAGGGGCCGGCGCCGATGGGCGCCGGCCCCGTTGTTTTTCGTCGGCGCGTAGCGCCGGCCCCCTCCCTGAGGGGGCTCCCGGCGAAGCCGGGTGGGGGGTGGGGGAGTCGAGCGTTCGACGGCGCTTGACGGAAGACCCCCTCAGTCTCGCTTCGCTCGCCAGCTCCCCCAGCGGGGGAGCCATCCGCGCGTGGTGCGCGGTGCGTTCGGCGCGTAGCGCCGGCCCCCTCCCTGAGGGGGCTCCCGGCGAAGCCGGGTGGGGGAGTCAACCCTCGATTCCGAGGCAGACCGGCGCGGCGCCCGAGACGGGCGACGCGGCGATCTCGGCGAGCGCGGCGTCCATGTCCGCGCGCTTCGCCTCGTGCGTGAGGACGATGACGCGCGCGAAGCCGTCCGCCGACGCGCCGCGCTGCACGGCCGCGGAGATCGAGACGCCGTGCTTTGAGAAGGCGCCCGTCGCGGTCGCGAGCGAGCCGGGGGCGTCCTTGAGCGAAAGGCGCGCGTAGAAGCGCGAGACGCACTCGCCGAGCGGCTTCACGCGGATCTCGCGCGAGGCCTTCGGGACCGCCACCGCACGGTGCGTGCCGGCGGCGAGGTTGCGCGCGGCCTCGGCCACGTCGCCGATCACGGTCGCGGCCGTCGGGAGGCGGCCGGCGCCGCGCCCGTAGTAGAGCGTCCAGTCGTCGAGGTCGCTCTTCACCATCGCGGCGTTGAAGACGCCCGAGACGGAGCCGAGCATGCCGTCGGCCGGGACGAGCGTCGGCGCCACCCGCAGCTCGAGGCCGTCGGGCGCGTCCTTGACGATGGCGAGCAGCTTGATTCGGTAGCCGAGCTCGCGCGCCTGGGCGATGTCCTCGGCCGAGACGACGCCGCGGATGCCCTGGACCGGGAGCGAATGCACGTCCGGCGCGAAGCCGTGCGCCAGCGCCGCGAGGATCGCGGCCTTGTGGAGCGTGTCGAAGCCGTCGACGTCGAGCGTCGGGTCCGCCTCGGCGAAGCCGAGCCGCTGCGCGTCGGCGAGGACCTCGTCGAACGAGCGCCCCTCCCTCTCCATCGCGGTGAGGATGTAGTTGCAGGTGCCGTTGAGGATGCCGTAGATCGTCTCGATCCGGGTGCCGACGAGGCCGTCGCGCACCGAGCGGATGATCGGGATGCCGCCGCCGACGGACGCGCCGAAGAAGAGGTCGACGCCCTTCTCCGCGGCGAGCGCGAAGAGCTCCGCGCCGGCCTCGGCGAGGAGCTTCTTGTTGGCGGTCACGACGGGCTTGCCCGCCTCGAGCGCCTCCCGCACGAACTTCTTGGCGACGCCGGTGCCGCCGATGAGCTCGACGACGACGTCGACCGCCGGGTCGCGGATCGCGGCGCCGGCGTCGGGGCCGAGGACGCCCTCCGGGAGCGCCACGCCGCGGTCGGTCGTCGTGTCGAGGTCGGCGACGCGACGCAGCTCGATGTCGAGCCCGGTGCGCTCGCGCAGGACCGCGCGGTTCTCGAGCAGGCCCTTGGCGACGCCCGCGCCGACGGTTCCGAATCCCAGGATGGCGACTCCGATCGTTTTCATGCTTCTTCTCCCGTTTCGTGCGTGGAAGGTCGCGGATTATAGCGCAAGGTGCCGCCCGGCGCAACGCGCCGCTCGCTGGACATCCCCTACTTTTTTGATCCTTCGCGCGAGAAGGCGAAGGAGCCGGCCTTCGCGTCGACGACGAGCGTGTCGCCGGACCGGAAGTCGCCCGCGACGATGGTCCGCGCGATGTCCGTCTCGAGGTCGCGCTGGATCTCCCGCTTGAGCGGGCGCGCGCCGAAGACCGGGTCGTAGCCCCGCTCGACGACGAGGTCCACCGCGGCGTCCGTCACGCGCAGCTCCAGCCCGCGCCCGTGGACGCGCTCCTCCAGGTCCTTGAGCAGCAGCCGCACGATGGCGCGGATCTCGTCGCGCTTGAGCGGCTTGAAGAGCACGGTCTCGTCGAGCCGGTTGAGGAACTCCGGGCGGAACCGCGTGCGCAGCAGCGCCTTGACGCGCTCCTTCGCCTCCTCGGTGATCTCGCCGTCCTTGCCGATGCCGTCCAGCAGCTCCTGCGAGCCGAGGTTGGAGGTGAGGATGACGATGGTGTTGCGGAAGTTCACCGTGCGGCCGTGCGAGTCGGTGAGGCGGCCGTCGTCGAGGACCTGCAGCAGGACGTTGAAGACGTCCGGGTGCGCCTTCTCGACCTCGTCGAGCAGGACGACGCTGTAGGGCTTGCGGCGGACGGCCTCGGTGAGCTGGCCGCCCTCCTCGTAGCCGACGTATCCGGGGGGCGCGCCGACGAGGCGGGCGACGCTGTGCTTCTCCATGTATTCGGTCATGTCGAGGCGCACGATCTGGCGGTCGCTGTCGAAGAGCTCCTGCGCGAGGGCCTTCGCCAGCTCCGTCTTGCCGACGCCGGTCGGGCCGAGGAAGAGGAACGAGCCGATGGGGCGGTTCTGGTTCTGGATGCCGGCGCGGGCGCGCAGGACGGCGTCGGCGACGTCGCGCACGGCCTCGTCCTGGCCGACGACGCGGCGGTGCAGCTCGTCCGGGAGGCGCAGCAGCTTCTCGCGCTCGCTCTCGACGAGGCGCGCGACGGGGATGCCGGTCCAGCGGCCGACGACCTCGGCGATCTCGTTCTCGGTGACCTCCTCGCGGAGCATCCGGGAGGCGTCGGGGCCCTCCTTGGCGGAGAGCTCGGCGAGCTTCTTCTCGAGGGCGGGGATGGTGCCGTAGCGGAGCTTGGCGACGGCGTCGAAGTCGCCGGCGCGCTCGAGGCGCTCGCTCTCGTGGCGGGCCTTCGAGAGCTCCTCGCGGACCTTCTTCACGTCCTCGATGGCGGCCTTCTCGCGCTGCCACTGGAGCTTCATCGCGGCGGTCCTCTCTTTGAGGGCGGCGAGCTCGGCGCGGAGGGCGGCGAGGCGCTCCTTGGAGGCGGGGTCCGTCTCCTTCCTGAGCGCCGTCTCCTCGATTTCGAGGCGCGTCTCGCGGCGCGTGGCCTCGTCGAGCTCGGCTGGCATCGAGTCCATCTCGACGCGGATCGAGGCGCAGGCCTCGTCCACGAGGTCGATCGCCTTGTCGGGGAGGAAGCGGTCGGAGATGTAGCGGTCGGAGAGGACGGCGGCCGAGACGAGGGCGGCGTCCTGGATCCGGACGTTGTGGTGCAGCTCGAAGCGGTCGCGCAGGCCGCGCAGGATCGAGATGGCGTCCTCGACGGAGGGCGGGTCGACGGTGACGGGCTGGAAGCGGCGCTCGAGCGCGGCGTCCTTCTCCATGTGGAGGCGGTATTCGTCGAGCGTCGTGGCGCCGATGCAGTGCAGCTCGCCGCGCGCAAGCATCGGCTTGAGCATGTTCGCGGCGTCGGTGGAGCCCTCGGTCTTGCCGGCGCCGACGATCGTGTGGATCTCGTCGATGAAGAGCAGGATGCGCCCCTCGGCGGCCTTGATCTCCTGGAGGACCGCCTTGAGCCGCTCCTCGAACTGGCCGCGGTACTGCGCGCCGGCCATGAGCGCGGTCATGTCGAGCGAGAAGATCGTGCGGCCCTTGAGCGTCTCGGGGACGTCGCCGCGGACGATGCGCTGCGCGAGGCCCTCGACGATGGCGGTCTTGCCGACGCCGGGCTCGCCGACGAGGACGGGATTGTTCTTCGTCTTGCGCGAGAGGATGCGCGTCACGGCGCGAATCTCCGCGTCGCGGCCGATCACGGGGTCGAGCTTGCCGGCCTTCGCGAGGGCGACGAGGTCCGTGCCGTATTTCTTCAGCGCCTCGTACTTCTCCTCGGGCGTGTCGCTCGTGACGTGCTGGTTGCCGCGGACGGACTTGAGGGCCGCGAGGACGGCGCTCTCCGTGACGCCCGCCTTGCGCAGCGCCTCGGCTACGCCGGACGCCTTCGCCTCGGCGGCCATCGCGAGGAGGACGTGCTCGACGCTCACGTATTCGTCGCCCATCCGCTTCGCCGTCTCCTCCGCGGCGGCGAGGACGCGGGAGAGCTCCTGCGAGACGTAGACCTTGCCCTGTTCCGTCGCCGAACCGGGACCGGAGACGGACGGGATGCGCGCGAGCAGCTCCTCCGCCTTCGCGCGGAGGTCCGCGGCGGACGCGCCGGCCTTCTCGACGATGCGCGGGGCGAGGCCGTCCTCCTGGGCGAGGAGGGCGGCGAAGAGATGGGGCGAATCGATCGCCTGGTGGTTGCGGCGCGCGGCCTCCTGCTGGGCGGCCTTCAGCGCCTCCTGGACCTTCTGGGTGAGATTGTCATTCATGGTGAAAAATGCTCCTTTGCCTTCTTGAAAGCAATCCCCGTGCCCACCCGGACGGGGTGGCGCCCACTACCCCGTCCGGGTGGGCCTTTTAAAGGGGTCTGTCCCCTTAAGGAATCGGAAAACCTATCTAAAAAGACCATTTTTCGTCGCATATCCTGCGGCACGGCAACGTCCTTTCGGAACGGTTTCCTCTGACGAGGACCGTTCCCGCCGGACTAGGATCATCCAAAATTTGATACATTTTGTCATACAAACTGTGAGACAAAATGTATCAATTACACATTTTGAATCTGGTATTTTCTACCGGAAGATCATCAGCGTCGTCGGGTCGTAAAGGAGGAGCCCTGCGCCCTTAACAGTCCCGTACGGATGGATTTCGTACAGAATCACGCACATTGAGCTCCAAACTTCAATGCCAATTTCGTCGAAGATTCGCACCCGCAGCGCCGAAACGGGCGTTTCGGTAAAATGGACCGTCATGCGTTGCGTCGCAGGAGCGTCTTCCGATTCGTCCGGTACGATTTCGACTTCGGAAAGAAACGTTTCCGTTTCCCCGTCCCTTGAATAGAACTTGATCGTTTGCGCGTGGTTGTGGACGGAGAACTCGACGGCCGTGATGTCGATCGTTGTTCCGAACGCGAACTCGATCCAGGCGTCTTCGCGCCCGACGTTGGACCAGTAGCCGCTCGTCCAGTTGTTGTCATGGGCCTTTGCCAGTCCCGTTCCCCAGGCCGCATGGTTTTCGGAGGACGCCGTCATGTCCACGAGCTGGACCTTGTAGAGCTCCGCTTCGCCACCGAAGGCGTACAGATCCCGCGGTTCGGGAAAGTCCGCGACCCAATCGCAACGGGTGCATGTGATGCTTCCGCGACCGAAGCGGTTACACTTGCCTCCTTTGTCCAGATGCGTCACATAGTCGTGGCCAAGGGGCATCCCCGCCTCCCGGGTCTCCTCCTCATTACACTGGAGGCAGTAGTGCATTTCCAGTGCCCGCGAGGTGCAGGTCGCGGGCCGCACGACTTCCCAATCCGACCACGCACGATGCGTACATGCCATCTCGGCGGGGTCGATGCCCCAGACCTGAATCTCGGAAATCTGCGGCGTCGAGTAGTTCCACCGGGGCGTCCTGTGGAAGACGAGCTTGACATGCGTCGCGATTTCACCGATCGCATAGACGAGCGTTGATCCCGCCGTTTCCGCCGTTCCGCCTTCTTGATCGGCGACATTGTTCCATGTTGTTCCGTTGGGAGACCAGTACAGCGAATACGGATTGGTTCCTCCGCTTCCAATCTTGATTTCGGTAATGTAGTATCCCGTCGCGAGTTTGGACGTGAAATCGATGATCAGGTATCCTCCTCCGTCTTGCCCCATGTTCGGCAAGTAGACATAGTCGGTTCCAAAGCGTCCGTTGAACAGGTTGTTCATGTTCGGTCCGCCGCCGAAACCTCCCCAAGGCTTGCCATCACTGTCATTTAGTACGTTGCCGTTGGATTGGTGCATGGAAGCCAGATCGACGTTTGAGATGATCGCCGAATCGGCCGCGCGGACCAGACTAGGACACAGAATCGCGAGGGCCGCCGCGACGAAAACAGCCCGAAACCGAAACGCCGGACACGACCGAAATTCATCGACACGGGCGTCGGAATTGCGGGCGAGATTCAACATCGGTTTCATGACGACGGCCTTTTTCGATTATTTGAAAATCATGATCGTTTCCTTGCGGTAGCGTAGATCGCCCGCGCCGCGCACCGTACCCCAAGGGTGGCACTCGGAAAGACGCATCGTTTCGTTGAGACGGGACTGTCGGATGCGAAGGTGTTTTATCGGTTGTTCGTAGAACCGGATGATCATCCGTTGGTGCTGGTTGTAGTTGTTGTCTCCCTCGTCCTTGTTTGTCGTGTTTGGATCGTCCGGGATTTCGTTTCCTTCTTCATCGTGTTTTCTGGACGGAAGCTGCTCGTCCTTTTCGACGATCAAACAATCATGGAGGTCTTCGGGTCTGTCTCCATAGATGTCCGGGGGCGGATCTTCGCCGGCGGGCATGTAGACGTGGTACTGATCCGAGACTCCTTCGTCCCGGTCGTAACGACGAATCATGAAATCCGCGAGAAGCGTTTCTTCCCCGGTGTCGTCATCGACGCTGTAGAAGTAGTTCGTATGGTTGACGTTCCAGACGGAAATGTCGATCCAGGCCAAATCGACTTCCGTCGCGAAAGTATAGTCGACATGTTGATCCTCTCGGACACGGGCGTACCAGTAACGCTGCCATGTCCAGGTCCAGGTGTCATCGATGACGGACGCCGGCGTGTTGCCCCAGTTGTTGTTCGGATTCGGCTCTTCGGCACTATTTCCCGTCGACGTGCAGACGACATCCGTGAAGTTGAACTGTTCGTCCACGGCAATGCGTCCGATGCGGGTTCCATTGACCCGGTTTGTGATCAAGTTAAGAGGTTGCGTGGCGGTCGGATCGTCGTCGTTATGCGGGAAGTCCAGACGCCAATCTCCGCGAGAACAGGCAATGTAGCCGCTTCCGAACCGTTTGAACGCACCCGCGCGGTCGAGATGGGAAACCAAATCGTGCCCGAGCGGAAGCAACGTTGACGACTCGCGAGTCACGCGCTCTCCGCAGACGGTACAAAACTGTTCGTCGATGCCGGCCTTCAAACAGGTAGCCGTCCCCTCGACGGGTTCCCACGGCGTCCAAGACGGATGCGTGCAGGGTAGGTCGTCCGGGTCCATTCCCCAAACTTCAAGTTCGGCGAATGTCGCCGTCCATCCGCCGATTTGATCGAACACGCAACGGACGTAAACCGCCGTTTCGTTCAAGGGAAACGTCTTTTTCTCGGTCGACTTGACTCCCGTCGCGTCCGGGACGGGAGGCCACGTCGTTCCGTCCATTGAGTAGTAGAGCGAATAGGAATGCATGGTTTCGCTGCCCGTCCTGATTTCCGGAATGAAATAACCGCCCGGCATTTCCCCGGAAAAATCGAGTTGGAGGTATCCTCCGTTGTCGAGACGATTGTTTGGTCCGATGTGCACGCCTTCGTTGAAGATGCCATCGAAGAAATGCCCGATCGTTCCGTGGTTCGAACCTCCTCCGAATCCTTCCGTTCCGTTGTTTCCCGTCATCGTTCCGTCCGAAAAGTACATTTTTGCCAAAGAGGCTTTCGACACCACATGAGGCATGTCGGAAATCCAGCCTTTGACTTGGAGTTCGCACAAGGAGTCGCTTCCGGTGGTTTCAAAAACGTATTTTACGTAAAGAGCGCGCGATTTGACGGGAAAGTTGGTAACGCCGGGAACGACGACGTTTTGCGCGCCTTCCACCGGATGCCATGTAAGGGTCGTCGTCGTTTTGTTCGTGACCGTGTCCGACCAGTAGAGGGAAAAGGCCCGGGTGCAGTTTGATACGTGCCCGACAACGATTTCGGAAACGTAGACACCCTTGTGTTCGGCATGGTTGATTTCGGGTAGGTCGGGAAAGTCGAGAAAGACGCATGATTTTTCGTCGCGGTCGGAGACATACACGGCGTTGGTGTCGGCAAAATTGTAGTCGAAAAGTTCATTCACCCGATTTCCATGATCTTTGAACAAATCTGCAACCGACCCGTCGTCATAATAAAGCCGGGCAATCGTCGCACGGGAAATGACGTCCGGAGTTTTCACCGCAGACGCGGGAAGAACGAGCGCAAAGAGGAACGCGCAAGCCACCGCGAGGGAATGGAGGGAGGAGTTTTGACGACGAACGGTTTTCATGGAAGCCTCCTGGGGGGATCAGAGGGCGGGTTTGAAGTAGGGACGGAGGACGAGGGTGCCGCCGTCAAAGAGGATCGGGACGAGCGCGTCGTCGGTGTTGCCGCGGTAGGTCCCGGACTCGGAGAGGACGTGCTTCCGGTCGCCGGAGGAGACCTCGGACGCGGTGAGGACGCTGCGGTTGAGGGAGAAGCCCGCCTGGTCCGAGCGGACGTGCAGCGCGCGCACGGTGCAGGACGCGCCGAGCGTGCAGAACGCGCCCCAGGAGAGCACGACCTCCGCGTCCTGGAGCGTCGCGTCGCCGTCCTTGTCCGAGGGCAGGCGCGTCGTCGCCAGCCCGGGCGGGTGGTTGCCGCGGACGAGGATCGAGCCGCCGCCCGCGGGGCGACCGCCGCCGGCGTGCTCGCAGTAGATCGTCCCGGGCGCGGCGCGGACGTGGACGTCGGCGCGGCTGTTGTCGCGGCTGCGGGTGTCGCCCGTGCCGCCCCACGCGTGGACGGCGTTGAAGAAGGCGTTGTTGCCGCTCCAGGGGCAGCGCTCGATGTCCGACTTCTCGTCGGAGGCGCGCAGCGCGATGCGGCCGCCGCCGCCGCCGCCGCCGCCGTCGCGGAACGCGGGGCCGCCGTCGGCCGACACCGCGAAGTCGCCTCCCCAGCGGAAGCGGCCGCCGGCGCGCAGGTCGATCGACCCGCCCGCGGCGCCGCCGAGCAGGACGTTGCCGGGATTGCGCCCGTCGCCGTCCGCGCGGATGGCGCCGTAGATCTCGATGTCGCCGCCGGCGTCGATGCGGATGGCGCCGCCGCCGTGGCC
>CACWKU010000027.1 GCA_902761575.1 uncultured bacterium | reverse complement strand
GGCGGACGCAATCGAGCGGCGCGCGGTTGCGGACGAACGCGATCCAGTCCGCGCGCGAGCCCGAGCCCTCGGCCGGCGCGCGGCGCGGGAGCCGCACCTGCGCCCACGAGTCGAGGTTCGTTCCCCAGGCGGCGGCGAGCGCGGCGACGTCCTGCCCGTGGACCGACGGCAGGTACGCCCGCGCGTAGGCGGCCTCGGGGTTCGGAAAGCGCAGGTCCTCGGGCGGCGCGTCGCGCTTGAAGGCGCGGAAGGCGTCGAGCAGCGCCGGCGAAGAGGCGTGGTTGGCGTGGCGGCCGATGCGCTCGACGGGCGGGTTCACGCCCGTCCAGCTGCCGGCGGTCGCGCCCGTCTCGCGGCGGAAGCGCTGGAAGTCGCCGGCGTAGGACGCCTCGAGGCGCGCGCGGAAGAGGCGGGCGTTCTTCGGGAGGAGGCGGCCGCCCGTGACGTGGCCGAGGATGCCGATCTCGCGCGCCTCGGGCGTCGCGCGCCATTCCTTCCAGTCGGCGAGCGCGGCGGCGTCCGCGACGGGCGCCGGCTCGAAGATGCGGCGCCAGCCCGTCTGCGGGTCGCCCCAGGCCTCGCCGATCGCGTCGAGCGAGACGTCGTGCTTGCTCTCGGCGTACTTGCGGAAGAGCACCGTGTCGTCGGTCCAGAACGACGGCCACGGCGTGATCTCCTGGTCGTCGGCCTCGCTGTGCACCGAGCCCGCGAGCATCAGCGAGAACGGGTAGAGCATCGTGAGCGCCCCGAGGGAGAGCAGGGCGAAGATCACGGCGCAGGCGAACCGGGTCTTGCGGTTGCGTCGGGTGGCTGGACTGATGATCGGCACGGTTGGAGCAGGGAAAGGGGATTCGACGGGACGGGGAGCGCGGGCGCGGCGCATTCTAGCAGACCGCGCCGCCCGCTGTCTACGGACTAGCCGGCCGCGCAGCCGGTCTCGACGGCGCCGGGATGGTCGTAGATCGAGTCGGGCAGCCAGGCGGAGTCGGCGGGGGCGGCGAGGCCGAAGGCGAGCGGCGCCGAGGCCATCCCCTCCCCCGCCGGCGCGAGGCCGATGCGGAGCTTGTGGACGCCGGCGGCGAGGCGGAGCGCCTTGCGCTGGTTGGCCGGCGTGCGGTGGAACGCCGGGACGAACGGGCCGCATTCCTGGCCGAGGACGGGCTCGCCGTCGAGCCACGCGCGGAAGTCCGCGGTCGTGCTCACGACGAGGAGCGCGTCCTGCGCGGCGGGAAGGTCGAGGTCCGTCTCGAGCAGCAGGAGCGACTCCGGCGGGAGGCCGGAGAAGTCGACCGTCGAGACGTTGCCGGGGAGGAGGACTTCCTCGGGGAGCGGCTGATCCTCCGGGCGCGCGCGGAGGCAGTCGTAGGCGAACCACGGGCGGTAGAGGCCGCGCCGACAGCGGATCGCGAAGCGCGAGAGGTCGGGGCGCGGCGGTTCGGCGTCGTCGATCGAAACGCGGCCGCGCAGGGAGGCGATGAGGTCCGTGAGCGCGTCGAGCGTCGGCGGCGGTTCGATGCCCGCGATGCCCTCGTTGAGGACGAGCGAGCGGCCGATGGGGCGGAGCCACTCGTCCGGGATCGCGTCCGGGTCGAGGATGCCCAGGATCGCGCCGACGGTGGCGCCGGTGCAGTCCGCGTCGCGCCCGCAGTTCACGGCGAGGCAGACGGTCCTGGCGAAGTCGCCGCCGCCGAGCAGGAGCGCCGCGACCTCGAACGAGAGGTTCATCGAGACGTCCGTGAAGTTCTCGCTGCCGCGGTCGCGGAGGATCGCGGCGCGGACGGACGCGAAGTCGCCGCCCTCGTCGCAGAGGCGGATCGTGTCGGCGATCGCGCGGGCGAGGCGCGAATCGGACGGGATCTGCGCGAGGCCCGCGGCGATTGCGGCGCGAAGGTCGGACGTTTCGAAGAGCGCGGACTCGAGCGCCGCGAGGAACTGCTCGGCGTGCACGCCGGCGCCCGCGTGGTCGACGGAGGCGTCGACGCGCGCGAGGCGTGCCGCCGTGGCGGGGTCCCCGGGCGCGAGTAGCGCCCAGATCTCCGAGCGGATCGCAGCGCCCATGCCGTCCGTGAAGGCGTTGTCGTAGACGCCCGAGTGCGGCGCGGGGATGCCGCGCGCGAGGTTGCGCTTCGCGACACCGTACTCGTCGAGCGCGAAGCCGATGTTGCGCTGCCAGGCGTCGGAGAAGTTCGCGTAGGAGACGACGCCCCTCCAGTCCGTCGCGAGACGGCACGCCCAGACGACCTGCAGATCGACGTCGTCGTTCGGGACCATGTCCGTCGGGACGGGGTCGTAGAAGGTGAGCGCGAGCGGGCCGCGGCAGCCCTCCCACGGGGCGCCGAGCGTTCCGCCGACGGCCTTGCCGAGCCAGGCGCCGAGGGCTTTCTTGCGGTAGATGGGTTCGTCGATCATGGCATGGTATTCGTTCGGAGACAGCGCGAATTCTAGCAGACTCCGTCGGAATTGCCATGCGATGAAACGGGCAAAAACAGGTAGAATCCAATCAGATGCGAACGATGTCTAGTCCGGGATCACGATCCGGTACCGGAAGAACATCTTCTCCGGGACAGGGTCGTAGCCGGGGACGTAGACGCCGGTGTCCAGGTCGATCTCGTCCGAGACGACGACGTTCCCATCGGTCCAGTCGTCCACGTCCGGCGAGGACTCGACGTAGAACACCGCACCATGCTCGTTCGGATTCTTCCGCGCGGGGAAGCTCAGCCAGGGCGAGCCGTCCGCCGCGATGTGGATCCGGAGCACCGGGTCGCCGTCCTCGTTCGTCATCGAGTCCGGCGGGATGTCGAAGAGATAGCGCGCCACCGCGGGGATGCCGTTCACCATCGCCTCGGGCGGCGTGTCCTCCGGCAGTCCGGCCCGGAACTGGAGCCAGGTGGCGTAGCCGGCGATCTCGAACGCGTAGGGCTGCCGGAGGTAGGGCATCGTCCCGTCGTCGATCCGCCAGGTCTCCGCGAAGTCGAAGGCGACGAAGGACCCCTGGCTCGTCATGTCCTCGGACGCGACCGGGTCGATGCCGGGGCAGTCGACCGCCGCCTTGTTGTTCTGGCCTTGCGCTAGCTGCGCCGTCGCGCCGGCGTCGTAGTAGGAGTTCGTGACGGCGTTGGCGCCGAGGCGGCCGCCGAACGCGCCGACGTAGCCGGACGCCGTGGAGGACACCCGGCCGGAGCAGTAGGCCCGTTCGATCCGCGAGCCCGCCGATCCGCCGACGAAGCCGCCCGCGTAGCCGGCGCCGCCGGCGCCCACGGAGACGTGCGCGTAGGAGTCAGCGACGAGGCCGCCGGCCTGCTGCCCGACGAACCCGCCGACATAGCCGCTACCGGAGCCCGACGTCTTCCGCGCCATTCCGACGGCGCTGCACCGGACGACGGACGGCGTGCCGAAGAGATAGCCCGCGAAGCCGCCGAGCTGCGTCGCGGAGCCCGACACCGTGCCGACGAAGGCGCAGTCCTCCACGAGCGACCCGGACGCGATCCGGCCCGCGAAGCCGCCGACGGCGCCCGTGCCGGCCACGTCCGCTTCCGCGATGCAGCCGCGGACCTCAGCGGAGGCGCCCTCGATGCCGCCGGCGAGGCCGCCCGTGCCGTCGGACGCGCCGGAGACGCGGCCGGAGACGGTGCAGTCCTCGACGACGGTGCCGTCGCCGACGAGCCCGACGAGGCCGCCGGTCCACTGGGAGGAGGACGAGACGTCCACGTCGAGGACGCAGTCCGCGATGCGGGTGCCGGCGGCGTTGCCGACGAGGCCGCCGGTGTAGTAGCCCCCGCCGCGGACGGCGCCGGAGAGGACGATGCCGTCGAGCGTGGCGCCGCCGGTCCAGCCGAAGAGGCCGCAGCCCTTCGCGGAGGGCACGTTGGTGGCGACGAGGTTGGAGATCGAGTGGCCGAAGCCGTGGAGCGTGCCGGCGAACGGGGCGGACGAGGTGCCGATCGGCGTCCAGTCGACGCCCGCGAGGTCGATGTCCGCGCCGAGGCCGTAGACGCCGGCGAGGTCGTCGCGGACGGCGTCGAGCTCGTCGGCGGTGGCGATGAGCCTGCCGAACCGGGCGGCGGCGACGCGGTGGTTGTCGAGCACGATGGTGGTGGTGGCGCTCGCCGGGTCGGCGTAGGGCGTGGAGCCGGTCCAGGCGACGAAGAAGCCCTCGTCGGACTCGGCGCCCACCGTCACGGTCGAGCCGGGGTCGTACTGCCCCGCGCCCTCGACCTCGACGCGGCCGGGGGCGGAGCCGCCCGCGGAGGCGAAGACCTCGAGGCCGTTCGCCGCGCTCCAGGCGAGGTAGGGCTGCGTCACGCCGTCCGCCTGGTTCCAGACGGAGCCGTCGGCATCGTCGATGGCGAGCCAGGCGGCGAAGTTGGCCGCGCTCTTCATCCCTTCCGCGTCGTATTCGGCGATGTCGTCGTTTTCGGCGGAGGAGGCGGCGGAGGAGGAGCCGACGGCGTGGATGCCGTCGCACAGAGCCGCGCAGTCCGCGAAGGTCGGTGTGCCAGACAGCCGGCCCGCGAAGGCGCCGGCGTAGGCGCCGGAGCAGTCGACGAGCCCGGCCGCGTAGCAGCGCGCGAGCGTCGTGGCGCCGTCGCCGTTGCGCCCGGCGAAGCCGCCGACGATCTGCCGCCCCTTGGCGACGCCCAGCGAGTAGCTGTCGCCGAACGCGGCCGCGGAGGAGACGTCGCCCGCGAAGCCGCCCGCGAGGGCGTCGCCGTCGCGGGTGGCCGTGGCGTCCCCGAGCGCGAAGCATTCCGCGACGGTCGTGCCGGCGCCGGAGAGCTTGCCGGCGAAGCCGCCGACGTCGTAGGCGGCGGTCGCCGCGCCCGCCGCCATGCAGCGAAGGAAGTCGTTGGACGACGAGACGTAGCCCGCGAAGCCGCCCGCATCGGAGGACGTCGCCGCCACGCCGCCGACGGCCATGCTCCGCTCGTAGCGGATGCCCGCGGCGGTGCTCTGTCCGACGAAGCCGCCCGCGCGGCTCCCCGTCGCCTTCACGCCGCCCGCCGCGCCGCACGAATCGAAGCTCGAACCTCCTCCGGAGGCCGAACCGACGAACCCGCCGACGCCGGTCTTGCCGGACACGGCGCCCCTGGCGACGCACTCGGAGAACGCGCACGCCTTGCTCGCGGAGCCGATGAAGCCGCCGACGCCGGCGGAGTCCGGGGCCGTCACGGCACCGAAGACGAGGCAGGACGAGAACGTCGGCGCGGCGCTGGCGCCCTGCACGGAGCCGATGAAGCCGCCCTTGCCGTCGCCGGAGGATCCGCGAACCGCCACGTTGCCGGCGCATCCGAGGAACGCGACCGTGGCGGAGTAGACGCCGCCGACGAGACCGCCGACGTCGCCGCCGGAGGATTCGACGAGTCCGGTCGCCGCGCACCCCTGGAAGATCGCGCCGGAGCCGCCGACGCGGCCGACGAGGAGTCCGGCGTAGCCCTGGCCGTTGGAGACGACGCCCTCGGCGGAGCAGGTGCGGATCGCGGTCGCGCCCTGCACGTCGCCGGCGAGGGCGCCGGTGTATTGGCGGCCGGACACGGAGACGCCCACAAGGCGGATGCCGTCGAGCGTGGCGTCCCTGACCGCGGCGAAGAGTCCCGCGTAGTTGCCGGAGGGGTCGTCGCAAAGGAGGCCGGAGATGACGTGGCCCTGCGCGTAGAGCGATCCGGTGAACGGCTTCGAGGAGGAGCCGAGCGGCGTCCACGCCTCGTCCGAGAGGTCGATGTCCGCACCGAGCGCATAGGAGCCGGCGAGGGCGTTCGTGATGGCGGCGAGCTCCTGCCGGTTGGTGATCAGCGTGCCGAACTCGGCGACGACGAAGCGGAAGTTGTCGAGCAGCACCGTGGTGGCGGCGCTGGCGCGGTCGTCGTAGGCGGCGTCGCCCGTCCAGGACAGGAACGCGGAATCCTCCGGGACGGCCTCGATCGCGACCGCCGTGCCGGGCACGTAGACGCCGAGCCCCTCGATGGCGCCGGAACCGCTGCCGACGGTCCGGCCGGAGAGCGTCATGCCGCCGTCCACGAGCCCCCACTCGAAGTAGGGCTGCGTGAGGCCGTCGGTCTGCGCCCAGCCGCGGTCCGCCGCATGGAAGGCCGCAAACTGGTTGGTCGAGCGCATCCCGTCCTCGTCGAGCGCGGCGATGCCGCCGCGCGATTCCGCGCCGACGTCGCCGAGGCCGTCCTCGAGGCGGAAGCAGTCCTCGAAGGTCGGCTCGCCCCGGTATTGCCGCCCGACGAAGCCGCCGACGTCCGAAGAGCCGGCGGTCGTGCCCGCCGCGTAGCAGCGCACGAAGGAGGCGTCGCTGCCGTTGAGCTGCCCGGCGAAGCCGCCGACGCAGCCGCCGCCCTTCACGTCCGCGAGGGCGTAGCAGTCGGAGACGGCGGGGTCGCCCTCGACGCTGCCCGCGAAGCCGCCGACGCTCGTGGAGGCGGGCGCCGAAACCGCGCCGCACATGAAGCATTCGGAGAGGGAAGCGTTGGTGCCGGCGAGATGGCCGACGAGCCCGCCGACGTTGTAGCCCCGCGACTCGACGGTGCCGAGCGCGGAGCAGCGAAGCAGCGTCGAGGACCGGAGAGAGCCGACGAGCAGTCCGGCCTCCCCTCCGGTCCCGGCGACGACCGTGCCGCCCACGACGAAGCAGCCGGCGATCGTCGCCCCGTTCGCCTCGCCCGCGAGGGCGCCGACGCTGCCGTAGCCCTTCGCGTTCGGGTTCGCGAGCGTGAGGTTGGTGATCGTCGCGTCGGGGCCGACGCGTCCGAAGAGGCCGGCGCAGGAGCCGCCGATGTCCACGGTCAGGTTCGAGATCGCGTGGCCGTTGCCGTCGAGCGTGCCGGCGAACGGCGCGGACTCTTCCCGGAAGAGGGGCTTCCAGGGCGCGCCGGAGAGATCGATGTCGGCGCCGAGGGCGTAGGCGCCGACGCGGTTCGTGGCGATCCCCTCCAGGTCGGCGCGCGTCCGGATGACGACGGGGTCGCCGGGCTCCGCGCCGAACGTGGCGGCCGGCAGGGCGAACAAGGCTAGGAGGAGGATGCTTGTGTTTTTCATGGTGGCTCCCGTGTCCCCGAATTCTACACGATTCGCGCGCACGGGCGCAAGCGCCCCGCACGTTGCGGCCCCATTCGTGTCCAGAAACGCCCGCCGCCCCGCGGACGCGGGCGAATCAGGCGTACGGACGGTCGATGCCGCGCTCGATGCGGCCGCGGTCGAAGAGGTAGCAGGCGCCGGCGCCGCACGCGCGCGGCAGGTCGCGGTCCTCGACGGGGTTGTCGCCGACGGTGCAGACGAGCGCCGGGTCGACGCCGAGGCGGTCGAACGCGCGCCGCCAGACGCCGGGCGCGCCCTTGCAGCCGCGCAGGACGTTGGTGCCGAGAACGCGCGAGAAGACGTCGCTGCCGGTGTCGTCCGCGAGGCCGGCGGCCTGGAGCTTGAGCAGGCACCCGGTGACGGGGTTGTTGCTCACGACAAAGAGGCGCCTCCCGGCGCCTCGCAGCTCGCGGGCGAGCGCGACGGCGTCCGCCCAGGGCGCGATGTGCGCCGCGTGCCACGCCCGGAAGCGGCGGTACGCCTCCGGCGCGGGAAGGCCGAACGCCGAGACGAGGTCGCAGTAGTCCCAGTAGACGTTCGCCTCCGTCTCGCGGAGGATCGCGGCGGCCGCCTCGTCCGGGTCCGCGCCGCGCTCGGCCATCAGGTCGCGCACGATCGGGAAGAGGAAGTTGCCGTGCAGGAACGCCGACGGATCGACGTCGACGTAGCGCGTGAGCGTACCGTCGATGTCGAAGACGTAGTAGGGGCGATCGGGAACGTCGTGGAACATGCGGACCATTCTACCAGACAACCGGATTTCCGTCACTTGACAAAACGGGCAAAAAGGGGTAGATACGCACCATCGATTGCGACCATGGAAACCGAAACGTCCAAGACGCTCCCCTACTCGCTGTACTTCGGCGAGAACCAGTTCCCCATCGTCGTGCGCCGGATGGCGGGCGGCGGCAAGCCGGTCCCCGTCCACGATCACGAGTTCTCCGAGCTCGTGATCGTGACGAAGGGCTGGGTCGAGCACGAGATCGACGGCGAGACCGAACGGCTCTCCCGCGGCGACTTCTTCGTGCTCCATCCCGGCCAGCGCCACTCGTACCCGCGGACGTCCGCGGACTCGGAGCTCTACAACCTGCTCTACGACGCGAAGGTCCCGATCCCGATGCTCGCGCTGAGCGGCTTCTCGTTCGTCAACTTCGTCTATCCGCCGCCGGACCGCGCGGGCGACCATCCGTACTCCGGCATCCCGGCGCGCCTGCCCGCCAAGCCCCTCAAGGAGGCGCGCGAGCTGCTCGAGGCGATGGTGCGCGAGCGCCGCGAGCCCGGCGCCGGCAGCTCCCTCTTCCTCGGCTCGCTCTTCTCGTCCGTGGTGATCCTGCTCGCGCGCGAGACGACCGACATCGCACCGGCCACGCGGTCCGACTGGCGCCTCGGCGGCGTCGTGAACTACATGCAGTGCCATCTCGCGGAGCGCCTGCGCGTCGACCGGCTCGCGCACCTCGCGGCGATGTCGCAGAGCACGCTGCTGCGCGCCTTCAAGGAGGCCTTCGGCTGCGGCCCCGCCAAGTACTTCGCCTCGCTGCGCCTGAGCCGCGCCGCGGAGCTCTTCCGCACGACGAACCTCACCGTGGGCGAGGTCGCCTGGAAGACGGGCTTCTTCGACGAGAGCCACCTGCGCAAGAAGGTCGCCCAGGAGCTCCACACGACCATCGCCGCCCTGCGCGGCCGGCCCGGCGCCGCCCCCGCGCCGAACGCGGCGGGCACCGTTCCGGCGGCAAAGCGCGCCGACCAGGCGGCGAAGACCGCCGACCGAACGGCGAAAACCTCGTCACAACGATCCAAACACCGATGAACGCACCCTACCGCCTCTCCTACCCCGTCGACACCGTCTGCTGGACGGACGGCTTCATCCGCCCGCTCCCGCCCGAGCGGTACGAGCCGAAGATCCGCGCCATCAAGGCCGCCGGAGTCGATGCCCTCATGCTCACCGGCTACGTGACGGTCGAGCCCGCGGCGTTCGACGTCGACGAGGAGACGAAGCGCCTCGGCGGATTCCTCGACTCGCTCGGGATGTGCGCCGCGCAGCACCACGGCCTTTGCGCCACGTGGGCCCCTGCCGGCGAAAGCCAGGACGAGGTGGTCGAGAACATCGTGAAGTGCGCGCGGTGGACGGCGAACCTCAACTCGAAGGTCCTCGTCATCCACCCCGGCAACTCCATCGCGCGCCTCGGGAGCATCGCGGCGTACGACAAGGCCTTCCACGAGGAGATGGCCCGGATCGGGCGTACCGAGATCATGCGCCTCATGGCCCGCAACGTCGACGCCGCCGCGGAGGAGGCGCGCGCGTTCGGCGTCTCGGTCGCGATGGAGAACGTCCACTTCTTCAACGAGGACAACACGCTCCTGCCCGACCTCTTCGCCGAGGTGCATTCGACGAACGCCGGCTACTGCATCGACTTCGGCCACGCGCACTACGCGGGCGGCGGCGTGGACTACTGGCTCGACCGGCTCGGCGACCGGATTCTCACGACCCACATCCACGACAACCGCGGGCGCGACGACGAGCACCGCCCGCCGGGGTTCGGCACGATCCCGTGGCCCGACGTCATCGCGCGCCTCCGCGCCCTCGGCTACGAGGGCTACGCGAACTTCGAGTCCGGCCCGTGGGAGCTGCCGGACATGGTCGACGGCTACCGCCACGCCATCGACTACTGGCGAGCCTGCGAGAAGATCGCGGAAGGCTGAGCCCTCCGCCTCTGTCCGATCGTTCGGTTTCCCGGGCGCATGACACGCATCCTGTTCGTCTGCCACGGCAACATCTGCCGCAGCCCGATGGCCGAGTTCTGCATGAAGGACCTCGTGCGCAGGGCCGGGCGCGGAGGCGAGTTCGAGATCGCCTCGGCGGCGCTGCACACCGACGAGATCGGCAACCCCGTCTATCCGCCCGCGCGGCGCGAGCTCGCCGCGCACGGCATCGCCTGCGACGGCAAGACCGCCCGCCTCGCCACGCGCGCCGACTACGCGCGGTGGGACCGCATCGTCGGGATGGACGAGGCGAACCGCCGCGACCTGCTCCGGCTCTTCCCTGGCGACCCGGAGGGCAAGGTCTCGCTCCTGCTCGACTGGACCGACCGTCCGGGCCCCGTCGCCGACCCGTGGTACACGCGCGACTTCGCCACGACCTGGCGCGACGTCCTCGAAGGATGCCGCGCGCTGCTCGCCGCCCTCTGATCCGCGCTAGACGTAGTCGACGACGCTCGCCCAGTGGGAGAGCAGGTCGAGGGTCTTCCGGTCCTTCGCGTTGGCCGATTCGGCGGCGGCGACGACCGGAAGCCACTTCTGGACGTCGGGAACCTGCGCGCCGAGGGCCTCGCACGCGAGCGCCAGGTACTTCTCCGCGGCGGCGACGTGGCCCGAGAGCCAGAAGAGCAGGTAGGAGCGCGCGACGTCGGCCAGCGGGTCGCCCAGGCGCACGTGCGCCCAGTCGATGACGCGCCAGTCGCCCTTCGGCGTGATGATCACGTTGGAGGGGTTGAAGTCGCCGTGGCAGAGCGCGGTGCCGCGCGGGAGCCCCTGCAGCCGCACGTGCAGGTCGTAGCGGGTCTCGCGCGGGAGCGGCGAGGCGCTGATCTGGCGGTCGAGCTTGTCGGAGAGGTTGCCCATGCGGGCGGAGGTCTTCTTGAAGATCTCCGTCTGGATCGCGACGAACTGCGCGAGCAGCCTGTCGAGATGGCGCTTGTCGGCCGCCATCGCGTCGGCGAGGGTCTTGCCCGCGACAAACTCGCGGCGGATGCACCAGTGCTCGCGCAGCTTGAGAACCTCGAGCACCTTCGGGACCGGCAGTCCGGTCTCGGCGGCGCGGGCCTCGTTCATGGCCTCGTTGAGGATGTCGCTGACCTTGTATTCCGGCCCGAAGATCTTCAGGACCGTGGCGCCGTCGCGCACGATGAGCTTGCCGGTGCGCTCCTGCAGGACCTCGTCGCCCGCGGCGGGGGCGGACTTGGGGGCGGAAGATTTCTGGGCCGGCTTCTTGCCGACGGGCTTGGATTTGGTTGTTTTCATGAGAGGTTGGGTTGGGTTGAACTCACACGAAGCCGCGAAGGGCAACGGACTCCAGAAGTCCAGGCCCGATTTCGGCATGGACATGGAACGCCTCGTCGACGACGGCGGAGCAAATCGCTTCGATGTTCGTCACGGATTCCATGTTCTTCGTGCCTTCGTGTCTTCGTGTGAGAAGCGTGCGGCGGCCGCTAGACTTCGACGTGCTTGCCGTAGTAGGCGTTGAGGTACATCTGCTTGATCTCGGAGACGAGCGGGTAGCGCGGGTTGGCGCCGGTGCACTGGTCGTCGAAGGCCTGCAGGGCCATGTCGTCGAGGCGGGCGAGGAAGTCCTTCTCGTCGGGGACGTAGTCGCGGATCGTCGGCTTGATGCCGATGCGCGCCTGCAGCTCGCGGATCGCCTTGACCAGGTTGAGGAACCGCTCCCCGCGGCTCTTGCCCTGGATGCCGAGCGCGTCGGCGATCTCGAGGTAGCGCTCGAGCGCGTGCGGGTGGTCGTACTGCGGGAAGGTGCCCATCTTGCGCGGGACGGACGCGGCGTTGAAGCGCAGCACCTCCTCCATCATGAGCGCGTTCGCGATGCCGTGCGGGATGTGGTGGAACGCGCCGAGCTTGTGCGCCATCGAGTGCATCACGCCGAGGAACGCGTTGGCGAAGGCCATGCCGGCCATTGTGGCGGCGTTGGCCAGCTTCTCGCGGGCGACGGGGTCGGCCTTCTTCGCGACGGCCGCGTCGTAGCAGGCGGGCAGCCACTTGAAGATCGTCTGCAGCGCGCGGATCGCGAGGCCGTCGGTGTAGTCCGTGGCCATCATCGAGGCGTAGGCCTCGAGCGCGTGGGAGACGGCATCGATGCCGGAGGCGCTCGTGAGTCCGGGGGGCGCCATCATCTGCAGGTCGGCGTCGACGATCGCCATGTCGGGCATCAGCTCGTAGTCCGCGAGCGGATACTTGACGCCGGTCTTCTCGTCGGTGATGACGGCGAAGGGCGTCACCTCGGAGCCGGTGCCGGCGCTCGTCGGGACGGCGACGAAGTAGGCCTTGTCGCCCATGTGCGGGAACGTGTAGACGCGCTTGCGGATGTCCATGAAGCGCATCGCCATGTCCATGAAGTCCGCCTCCGGGTGCTCGTAGAGGACCCACATGATCTTTGCGGCGTCCATCGCGGAGCCGCCGCCGACGGCGATGATGACGTCGGGCTGGAAGCCCTCCATCAGGTGCGCGCCCTCCTTGGCGCACGCGAGCGTGGGGTCGGGCGCGACGTTGGAGAACGTCGTGAACTGGATGCCCTGCGCGGCGAGGGCCTTCTCGACGGGCTTGGTGTAGCCGCTCTTGTAGAGGAAGGAGTCGGTGACGATGAACGCCTTCCTCTTCCCGAGGACCGGGCCCATCTCGCGGAGCGCCACCGCGAGGCACCCCTTCTTCTGGTACACCTTGTCGGGGGCGCGGAACCAAAGCATGTTTTCCCTTCTCATGGCCACGGTCTTGATGTTGAGCAGATGTTTGACGCCGACGTTCTCGCTGACGGAGTTGCCGCCCCAGCTGCCGCACCCGAGGGTGAGCGAGGGGGCGAGGGAGAAGTTGTAGAGGTCGCCGATGCCGCCGTGCGAGCTCGGGGTGTTGACGAGGATGCGGCAGGTCTTCATCCGGTCGCGGAAGAGCGCGATCTTCTCCGGCTCGCCGGTCTCGTCGACGTAGAGCGAGGAGGTGTGGCCGAAGCCGCCGTCCGCCACGAGGCGCTCGGCCTTGGCGAGCGCGTCGGCGAAGTCCTTGGCGCGGTACATCGCGAGGACGGGCGAGAGCTTCTCGTGCGCGAACTCCTCGGAGAGCTCGACGCTCTCGACCTCGCCGATGAGGATCTTCGTGTCCTCCGGGACCTCGAAGCCGGCGAGCTTCGCGATGGTGACGGGCTTCTGCCCGACGATCTTCGCGTTGAGCGCGCCGTTGATGAGGATCGTCTTGCGCGTCTTCTCGGTCTCGGCCGGCGAGAGCAGGTGGCAGCCGGACTTGGCGAAGAGGGCGCGGACCTCGTCGTAGACGCCGTCCAGCACGATCACGCTCTGCTCGGAGGCGCAGATCATGCCGTTGTCGAACGTCTTGGAGTGGATGATCGAGGCGACGGCGAGGTCCAGGTCGGCCGTGTCGTCGACGATCGCGGGCGTGTTGCCGGCGCCGACGCCGAGGGCGGGCTTGCCGGAGGAGTAGGCCGCCTTCACCATGCCGGGGCCGCCGGTGGCGAGGATGATGTCCGCCTCCTTCATCAGCAGGTTCGTCTTCGGGAGCGACGGGGCGTCGATCCAGCCGATGATCCCCTCGGGCGCGCCGGCGGCGACCGCCGCGTCGAGCACGGTCTTCGCGGCCGCGGCCGTGCAGACCTTGGCGCGGGGGTGGGGGCTGATGACGATGCCGTTGCGGGTCTTGAGCGCGAGCAGGCACTTGAAGATCGCCGTCGAGGTCGGGTTCGTCGTCGGGATCACCGCGCCGACGAGGCCGATCGGCTCGGCGATGCGCTGGACGCCGGCGGCGGCGTCCTCCTCCACGACGCCGCAGGTCTTCGTGTCGCGGTAGGCGTTGTAGATGTATTCGGAGGCGAAGTGGTTCTTGATCACCTTGTCCTCGAGGACGCCCATGCCGGTCTCCTCGACCGCCATGCGCGCCAGCGGGATGCGCTCGCGGTTGGCGGCGAGCGCGGCGGCGCGGAAGATCGCGTCGACCTTCTCCTGCGGGAACGTGGCGTATTCCTTCTGCGCGGCGCGGACGCGCGCGAGCATCGCCTCCAGTTCGGAAATGCCGCAGTCGGGCTGCGGCGCGGCCGGCGCGGGTGCCGGCGACCTGTCGTTTTCGTTCATGTCGTTCGTGGGGGGCGTTCCGCCGCCCGGGACACCCCCGTTCGCGCGGAACGGCGGGGAAGACTATCAAAAATCGAATCGATAGTCAAGTATCGATTTGCGCAAGCCGCATTCAGCATTCAGCATTGGGAAAAGCCCCCGCCGCGCGAAATTCTGACAAATTCTGACAAATTCTGACAAATGAGGCGGAGGGGTTGATTTCGCGCAGCGATTCTGCTAAAGGAGTCTCGTGCCCGCCCAACGCCGCCATCCGCCCCAGCCCCTCCGCCCCAGCCCCGTTCAGCACTCAGCATTCTCCCGTCCCCAAGTCCCCGTTCCCCTAGTCCCCTTGACCCCTCACGCCAAGTCCGCGAAGTCCGCAACGAAAGGAAACGCGCAATGAAGAAACTTGACCGCCCCCTTTCCCTCCTCGCGTTCGCGCTTTTTGCCGTGGCCGGCATTCTCATGCTAGGCTTCCTTGTCCAGGCCTTCGTCTTCGCCCATTCCGAGATTCCCCCGGAAAAGACATGGGAGCTTCTCACCGCGCCCGCCCTCCGGTGTTCCCTGCTCCAGTCCGCGGCCCTCGGCTTCTTCCTGGCCGGGTGGGCGGCACTCGGGGCGGGAGCCGTCCGCCGGAGCGCCGGCTGGCGCCGCCGCATGTCGATCGCGGGCGTTGTCGTCTCTGCGATCGGCGCGCTCGCCGCTTTCGCCTGGGCCGCCGACCGGGCGAACGACCTGATGCTTCCCGGACGTATCTGCGAAGCGCTGGACGGCGGCGCCTATCCCGGCCTGATCCGTCTGCTCGATTTCCGCAACCGCGGCTTGCGCTTCGCGGGCGGATCGTCCTTCGCCGCCCGGATCGAACTCAAGGCCGGGAACACTGACGAATTCACGCGACAGTCCCGGCCCGCCGCGCCCGGCGACGCGGCGGATGCGATCCGCGCGGCGCGCGACGCCTTCCCCTCCTTCCGGCCGGATCCGTCCGGCCGCGTCCTCTCCATCCGGCCGGACTCGGCGTGGAAAGGCTGGATCGTCCCCGACGAATCCCCGATTCGCTGCATCATCCTCGCCTCGCGGAAACAACCATGAAACCTGACGACACCGAGCGGCGAAGCCGCGACACCCGGCCGCAGCCGGCGTGGCGGGGTGCGGACCCCGCCACGCCGTGCAAGGCCGCCCAAGCCCCGCCCCCGCCCGCAATGAAACGAACGCCCCTCTACATCGCCGCATTTCTGTTTGGGCTTGCGCTTCCTGTCGTTTTGATCGTCATCGTGATTTGCGTGTTGTCGGCGGCGTTCGACGCCCCCATTCGCGTGCCGGACAACTACAACTGGAACGGTTCTCTCGTTCCATCCGATCTTTCCGGCCGGTGGCGTTCCGAGACCGAGCCGTGCGGCGCTTCCGGATTCGAATCGTTCGAACTCGTGTCCGACGATGGAGCGACGGGCGGTCCTGCGACAAACGGTTCACCACAACGGTTCGCGTGGACGCCGTTCCCGGTCGTTCGGACCAACGATAATACCGGGCAAGGGCCGCCGGAATGGTATTGGAATTTGACCGGGAAAAGCAGCGTTTCCGCGTTGGACGTCAACCACAAGATCACCGTCGTGACCGTCCACGAGCCTCCCTTTCGCTTCGACACTTTTGAGTCGTTCTACGTGGGGGGAACATCCAGGACGAATCTTTTCCTTTGGCGGTTCCGCAATGCGCACGGACCCTGGGACTGCGTTCCCGACAATACCGAAATCTGGAGACGGTTGGAGCCCGCCCCGTGAACCCTCTTGCCCGCGAGCGGCGAAGCCGCGACACCCGGCCGCAGCCGCCCCCCGCCACCAACCACTAACCACCAACCACTAACCACTGCCCTTGACCCCGCACCCGCCCGCCATGAAACGCCTCGCCATCCTCCTCCCCCTCCTCAAGCTCGCGCTGTTCGTCGCGGCGGTCTGGCTGATCGTCTCGGGCATCCGCCGGAACGGTCTCGCCGGCGCGCTCCGCTTCGCCGTCGGCGGGGCCCTCCTCATCGCCCTCGGCGTGTGGGCGCGCTCGACGCAGCCGCCCGCGCTCGAGCGCCGGGTCGTCCGTTCGGTCCGGAACTGGAAATGCCCCGGCAACGGCAAGACGGTCGAGGAGAACGTCGTCGACTACTTCACCCGCGCGGGACGCCCGCCCGTCCGCCTGGACTGGTCGGCCCATCTTTACGAGGACATTCCGTTCGACTGGGAGATCCGGGGCGCCGACTGCGTCATCGTCCTCTCGGAGAAGCTGGCGGAAGAGCATCCCGCGCCGTTCGGGGACCGGGAAGCGTGGAACGGGAATCTTCCGCCGGGCACGGCGCGTCTCTCGTTCTGGCCGGGGAGCTTCTTCGGAGACAGCGTCGAGGGGTTCGGGTGGGACGCCGTCGAGGCCTGCCCCGGCATCGAGCCCTCGTACAATCTCCTCTACTTCGAAAAGGAGGACTTCTACTGGAAGTGGGCGCGGTTCGGGCGCGACTATTCCCTGTCGCTCATCCATCCCGAGCGCTTCCGCTGGCAGAAGCGGAACGGGTTCGAGGCCGACGACCGCCTCTCGTTCGAGGCGGAATCGGGCGTCGACCCCGAGTTCGTCCGCGCGGCGCTCGAAGTGGCGGAGGACCGGAACGACTTCGTCGAATGCCGCGCGCACGCCGTCCGCGAACTGCTCGCCCTGCCGGAGCCCCCCGACGGCCTCGCGGCCGCCCTGGAGCGGATGGCCGACTCGCCCGACGAGCCCTCCGAATGGCGCGAACTCTGCCGCGGCTTCCTCTCGCCGGGCGCCGCGGAGGAATCTCACGCAGAAGCCGCAGAGACCGCAACGCCAAATCCTCACGCGGAGTCCGCGGAGGGCGCGAAGGAGCCCGCCTCGTGAAACTCAGAGCCATGCAGAGCCGGCCGGAGCGCCGGGCTTCCGCTTCGCGTCCCTTTCGGCGTTTTCGCCGGGCGGAGAGGTCTCGTCCGGGGTCACAGGAACGGCGCCATGTAGAGAGGCAGGTAGACGATGCCGTCCTTTTCGGACACGTCCTTCGTGCACAGGATGTAGGGCTGCCCGAGGAAGCGCCCGTATTTCTTCCGGTGGTTTCGCAGAACGGCGGAGATACTAGCATCCCCGCCCGGTTTTTGCAACCGTTTTTCACGAAAATCAAGTTTTCAAATCTGTTCTATTTTCACGGAAATCGAGTTTTCGCAACGGACGAATCTTCACGAAAATCAAGTTTCAATGCACCATGCGCCGACTTCCACGCCATGGTTCGCACTTGTGAACATTTCAGATTTGTGAACATTCCCGACCACCCCGCCGCCCCCTAGCCCTTCCCGCACCCCGCCCCGCCGCATTCAGCATTCAGCATTCAGCATTGGGAAAAGCCCCCGCCGCGCGAAATTCTGACAAATTCTGACAAATGAGGCGGAGGGGTTGATTTCGCGCAGCGATTCTGCTAAAGGAGTCTCGTGCCCGCCCAACGCCGCCCTCCGCCCCAGCCCCCCCGCCCCAGCCCCGTTCAGCACTCAGCATTCTCCCGTCCCCAAGTCCCCGTTCCCCTAGTCCCCTTGACCCCTCACGCCAAGTCCGCGAAGTCCGCAAAGAAAGGAAACGCGCAATGAATAAACTCGCCCTCCTCCTCCCCCTCCTCGCCCTCGCGCCGCTCGCCGCCGGGGCGGCGGGGTTCCGTCTTGTCGAAGCCGAAGAACTCGCGAAGCTCGACGAAGAACGCGCCAAAACCGGCGACGACCCCGCCGTGACGGTCGACGGAACCGTCGTGGCGACGAAAAACCGGCTCCGGTTCGTCGTCGATCCGACCCGCAGCCGGAATCTCGGAACCGTGGACTTTCTCCTCCAATGGGCGCCTCGCGAACCTTTCGTCGCCGAGCCCTCTCCGTTCGCTTGGACGGTGGCCGGGCAATACGCGGACGACCGCTTCGCGGCCCGATGCATCGCAGACGCCTTTCTTCTGGATCGCGAAGCTAAGAAACGGGGGTTCGAGTCGGGAGAAGCAATGGTCCGGGACGGCATCGCGGAACCGACGGATGACGAAATCCGAAAGGAATGGGATCGGATCGTCGCCGCAAACCCGGAATCCGGACGCCGGGCCGCGAGCGCGGTCGCCGTCCACGTTCTGGCGGCCTGCCCGCTTGACGCGCCGGAAGAAACCGTGGCGGCGGCGCGCGCGAAGATCGACAAGGCCCGCGCCCGGATTCTCGCGGGCGAGGACTTCGCCGCCGTCGCGCACGAGATGTCCGACGACCCGTGTCCCCTCAACGGAGACGAAGGGTTCCGGTTCTCCCGCGGGCAGGTCGTTCCCGAATACGAAACCGCCGCGTTCTCGCAGGAAATCGGCGCAATCGGAGAACCGTTCCGGACGGACTTCGGCTGGTTCGTCGTCCGCGTGAAAAGCCGGGAGCCGGAGCGGGACGTTTCGATCAAAGAGGTCCGCGACGATCTCAAGACCGATTTGTTCGCCAAAAAGTTCGAAGACCGCATCGAACGGCTCCTTGAACCGCTTCGTAAGGCGGCCGTCATCCAATACGCGCCCGGCTACGATCCCGCCGAGCATTCGGTTTTGTATTGGAACCCCGCCACGCAGAGTTCCGCCACGAACGCGCCCGCCACCCACGCGAACTCCGCGGAGGGCGCGAAGGAGCCCGCCCCGTGAAAGCTCTTGCCCGCGAGCGGCGAAGCCGCGACACCCGGCCGCCGCCGGCGTGGCGGCCCCCCGCCACGCCGCGCAAGGCCGCCCAACCCCCGCCCCCGCCCGCAATGAAACGCCTCGCCCTCATCCTCCCCAAGTCCCCTTGAACCCTCACGCAAAGTCCGCCACGTCCGCAAAGAAAGGAAATCCGAAATGAAGAAACTCGCCCTCCTCCTCCCCCTCCTCGCCCTCGCCGCCGTGCCGGCGCGGGCCGCCGACCCCGCCACGAACGCGCCGATTGCGGGCGAAGCGCTTTGTGATGCCATGCCAAAGTTGAACAGTTGCGAACATCTCTTCAGCGCACAGACTCCAGGGATGGATTTCATTTGTCTGGAAGGTTGGCCAAACGATCCGAACACGACCAATCAATACTGCGCCGTCTTCACCAACGGAGCGCTTTCCCGGATCGTCTCCTCTCCAATCCTTCCGCAACGACCGGGCTATCCTCAAGGATCCCCTGCCTTGGATCCGGAATCGTTCGTCCAATTGGTTCTGGCATCGACGAACCGCGTTCCAACGGAGACTGTTTTGAAGCGCGACGCCGAGACGGACAACAAGCCGCAACACGTCGACTGGGGTCTGACTGCGGCCTTTCTCGCCGTGCGGGTCGCTTGCGCCCCGTTTTCCGCGGAACCAGCCCAGGAAGATGACGCCCCGTCGGACAAATCAATCATGGAAACGATGAATCCGCTGATGGTTCGCCTCGGAATGGATCGAACGACGCTGGAAGAGCGAATCGGGCCGCCCCGATTCAGCCGTCAAACGAAAGCGTCGGAGACAATCTACTACTACGGACGCCCTCCCAAGAGCATTTACAACGAAGGTCGTTGCTGGCTCGGAATCCGTTACGAATCGAACGCCGTCATCCGGGTCTACACAGGTCTGATGCTCGATCACTCGGCCATTGACAACTTCCAATTGTGAACTATCCCCAACCACTAACCACTAACCACTGCCCTTGACCCCGCCCCCGCCCGCCATGAAACGCCTCGCCCTCCTCCGCCCCAAGTCCCCTTGACTCCTCACGCGAAGTCCGCGAAGTCCGCAAAGATGAAACGACGCCCCCTCCTCCTTCCCTTTCTCTCGCTCATGGCGGCCCTTGGTTGCCTGTCTGCGACGGGCTTTTGCATGCGCCATGCCTTTTCGCTTTCGGGCGCGGCCCGCGAAGACTGGTTTGAACTGTCCCGCCTAGCCGGATTCGCGGAAGCGGCCTTCTGGTTCGCGTTCGTCGCGACGCTCGCCCGGCATGCCGTCGACGCCCGGCGCGCGCGTGTCGGACGCGCGCCGACATCCGCCGCATGGACCGCCGTCGCGCTCGCCGTGGCGTTGCTGGCGGTTCCCGCCCTGTGGCTGCTTGATTACCGCCGGGAGTTGTCCCCGAAACTCGAACAAACCGTTCCGGTCGAAAGTTTCGCGAAAGAGTTTTCCGGGGTTCCGCTGCCCGACGGGGACCGTTGCGTGGTCTTGGACGAAACGCATCTGGCCGGCTGTGTTTCGTACGACCGGATTCCCTTCGCCGTCCGGGGACACCGCTTCACGCGGATCCGCCCCGACAAGTTCCACCACGTCTACGGATCGATCGACGTCGTCCCCGCCGACACCAACCTCGTCTACGTCCATTCCTGCCGTGCCAGATACCGGACCACGCTCGAACAACAAGGCGTCCGTTGGTGACCCCGCCACGCAGCCCGACAGAATCGACAAAATCGACGCAATCGAGAAACAACTTTACCCTTTACACTTTAAACCCCTCCAACCCCTTCAACCTTTTCAACCTCTTCAACCAAAGGACGCCCATGAAACGCCTCGCCCTCCTCCTTCCCCTCCTCGCCCTCGCCGCCGCGCCGGCGCGCGCCGAAGACCCCGCCACGAACGCGCCGGTCGCCTTTCGCGCGACGATTCTCGGGGACCGCCCCGCCGGTCCGTATCTGGTTTCGAACCGCGTCGCACGGCTGCGGGACACGTTCGGGCTCTCGTCGCCGTCCGGCCTCCGGTCCGCCTTCGACGCGAGGTCCGCGCCGGAGGGGGCCGTGGCGGAACGGTCGTTCCGCGAGGAGGCCGACGGAACGGTCTCGATCCGGCGCGAGCGCTTCCTCGTGCCGTTTTCCGAACTGCCGGCGGAGCGCGCGTTCTCGGACGGCTTCCGGGTCCGCCTGGAGCCCGCGGACGGCCCCGCCGCGCCGCCGCCCGCGGAGGAGGACGTTTCCGTTTTCGAGGAGTGGCATGCCTCGTTGACGGGCCCGGCGGAGCCGCCGCCCGAAGGCGTCTCGCCGGCCGTCTTCCTGGCCCGGAGGCAAATGGATCCGTTCGGCCCGCCGGACGAATTCGAGTTCTCCCTCGGCTACCGGAACCACCCCGCGCTGCCCGAGGGGACGAACGTCGCCTGGGCGGGATGGCTCCGCTCGGAGCAGGGGGCCGGATTCATCGAGCAGTCCTGGCCCGTCCGCATGAACGGCCAACGGCTCGAGATCGGCCATTCCGTGTTCTGGGACGGCTATCGCGGCGGAGATATGTTCCTGTTCGAGATCCGCTCCCTGCCGCTCGGCCGGCTTCAGTCTGTCCCGGAGGTCCGCATGACCGGCTGCCTTCTCGCCATCTCGACCGACGGCTCCCGCCCGGCCGTTCTCGATTCCGACCTTCCGGAGGAGTTCCGCGAGACTGCCGCACCCGCCATCCACGCGGAATCCACGGAGGGCGCGAAGGAGCCCGCCCCGTGAACCCTCTTGCCCGCGAGCGGCGAAGCCGCGACACCCGGCCGCAGCCGGCGTGGCGGCACCCCGCCACGCCGTGCAAGGCCGCCCAACCCCCGCCCCCGCCCGCAATGAAACGCCTCGCCCTCCTCCTCCCCCTCCTCGCTCTCGCCGCCGCGCCGGCGCGAGCCGAAGACCCCGCCACGCGGAGTCAGGCCGTGGAAACAACTCACGCGGATGCTGCCTCCGTCAATTCCCCTCTGGCGTCCGCATTGGCGAACGGAAACTGGCTCCCCTTGGTTGTCGAGTCAGTGTCCATCGATAGAACGGCCCCGCGGGAGCTTCGCAAGAACTGGGTCGTTTCGTTCTCGGGGGGCATCAAGGCCCGCGTCCACAGTCCGGTCAAGACATTCGGCGTGTCCGCCGAGGAGCTGCCGGGAGAACGGTTCAACGTCCGGTTCGCCGACTGTGCTGCTGCCACCAACGCCTTGCACGGAACGGTTTACACCGGTGAACTGGAAGTCCATCCCTCGCAAAACCCCGAGATCCCAACCACGAACACGCCCGCCGCGTCCGAATCGCACGCGGCGGGAGCAGAGAATGCAGAAACCCAACCTCACGCGAAGTCTGCCGAAGAAGAAGCGTCGCCGGAGGTCGCCAAGTCGACGAGCGTAGTTTTCGACGAAATCGTCGACGGCGTCATCGCCGCCGTGGACGAAGGACGCGAACCCGATCTCCGGATTCCTCCCGCCGACGAATGGGGAAATCCTTTCTCCATAACCAACGGACCGGATTTCGTCAAAGTCGAATCGTTCGGCCCCGACGGAAAGCGATCCGAAGACGATTTCCTGCTGGCCGTTCAGTGGGGAGACGGTTTTGTCAACGTGCGCCGCGTCTATTTCGACGAAGAATTGAAATGCCAGGGCGAAGAAGGGGATTTTTACGATTGGTGAATCCCGACGCCCCATGCTCCGCCAATGTCCACCAACTCCCATTGCCACCAATGTCCACCAACCCCAATCCCAATCTAAATCCAAGTCCACTCCGGCTCTCCCGCCAATTTGCATTGTCATTGATGACATTGACCATTGTTGGACATTGAGAGTTGGTGGACAATCCAAACCCCTTCAACCTTTCAACCTCTTTCAACCCCTTCAACCAAAGGACTCCCATGAAACGCCTCGCCCTCCTCCTTCCCCTCCTCGCGCTCGCGCTGCCCGCGCTTGCGCAAGACCCCGCCACGAACGCGGCGGCCTTTTCCTCGGCGGTCCCGCCCTGGCCCGGGCTCGGGGACCTGGACCGGATCCGGGCGTGGGGAGCGGCGGTCGCGACGAACGACGCGCTGCCGACGGTCCGGGGCTACCGCGAGAGGGCGCGGCCGGCGGCGCTCCGCGAGGAGCTGCTGCGCGCGTTCGACGCGGGGCCGGACGCGGAGGCGCCGTGGGCCGGGGAGGCGCGGGCGCTGCTTTCGCGCTATGCGACGAACTTCACCGGCTGCGCGTTCCTGACGGCGCCCACGTCGTTCTGCGCGCGCGTGGCGGCGTTCGCGGAGACGAACGGCTGCGCGGACCCGGCGCTGCTCTGGATCGGGTCGGGGCGCTGGCAGGAGAAGAAGGACGGTCCGGTGCCGGAGGGCGCGGGGCGCCTGCTCGCGGCGCTGGACGCGGCCGCGGAGGGTCCGCGCGCGACGCCCCTGGGGCGCTTCCTGGCGGCGAGCGCGCGCCAGCGCTTCGCGCGAG
>CACWKU010000026.1 GCA_902761575.1 uncultured bacterium | reverse complement strand
GCACCGCGGCGCGCGCGCCGTCGCTGGGCTGGCGCTCCTCGCGCTGCTGGCCGTCTCGATCGCGTTCGGGACCCGCGGGCTCGGCTTCGCGCTGCTGGAGAACGACGACTGGGGCCGCGCGTTCGTGCGCCTCGAGTTCCCGGACTATTACGACCTGGCGCGCACGCAGGCGGCGACGCTCGCCATCGCGAAGCGTGTCGGGGAGGATCCCGACGCCGTCTCCGTCCTCGCCACGCCGGGCCGCGCCGACGCCCTTGCGGGCCAGGCGAGCGAGGGCGTGTACCTGGCGCAGATCGAGGTCGTCTACAAGCCCTCCGAGGAGCGCCCCGGGCGCGGCATCGACCGCATCCTTGAGGCGTTGCGCGCGCAGCTGCGCGAAGAGCCGGACCTCATCGCAACCGTGACGATGCCGAGCTACGTGAGCGGCATGTCCTCGACCATCCAGTACAACCTCAAGGGGCCGGACCTCACGGTGCTCACCGACAGGGCGCAGCGCCTCCAGGCGCTCGCCTTCGCGCTGCCCGGCCTCGCGCAGATCGACACCACAGCGCGCGACGACAAGCCCGAGGTCCGCATCCGGCCCGACCGCGCGGTCCTCGCCGACATGGGGCTCGACGCCGCGGCCGTCGGCACGATGGTGCGCGCCGGCGTGGACGGCGTCGAGGCCGCGTCGTTCAAGGAGGACCTCAAGACGATCGACGTGCGCGTCAAGTTCGCCGAACGCGAGGGCGCCGCGCAGATCGGCGAGCTGCCAATCCCCGCCGCGCCGGGGCTTCCGGTGCCGCTCTCGGCCTTCACCGAGGAGGTCCGCACGGGGCAGAAGGTCATGATCTTCCGCCACGACAAGGAGCGCGCGATCCTCTTCGGCGGCAACGAGCGACCGGGCTACGCGGCCGGAACCGTCGGCGACCAGCTCCAGGCCCTCGCGGACGAAAACGGCATCACCGGCGACGGCTACTCGCTCGCCGCCGTGGGCGCCTCCGAGATGATCGGGGAGTCCGTCGCGGACTTCGGCGAGGCGATGCTGCTCGCCGTCGCGATGACCTTCCTCGCGCTCGCCGCGATCCTGGAGAGCTGGAGGCGGCCGCTGCTCGTGCTCGCGACCGTGCCGATGGCGCTCGTGGGCGTGCTGTGGGCGCTGCAGCTGGCGGGGCTCGCCGTGTCGATCTTCGTGCTGCTCGGCGGCGTGATGCTGATCGGCGTCGTCGTGAACCCCGCCGTGCTGATCGTCGACAAGATGGCGCAGCTCGAGGCGGCGGGAGAGGGGCGGGCGGACGCCATGTGCCACGCCGTCGCGCAGACCTTCCGCGCCGTGGTGATGGTCATCGTCGCCTCGGGCCTCGGGATGCTGCCCATCGCGCTCTCGACCGGCATCGGCGCCGTGAACCGTGTCGGCATCGGCGCGGCCTCCGTGGGCGGCATCCTCGTCGCCGGCGCGCTGACGCTCCTCCTGCTGCCCTTCCTCGGCATGGGCCGCGCCTGCCGGCGCTAGCGCCGCCGCGTTCCGGCAAGAGGGTCCCGTCGCAGCCGCCGGGACGTTCTCCGGCCTTTCGCCGGCGGGCGGACTATGGTAGACTTCGCGCCATGCAACAAGTCCCGATCGGCGGACCCCGCGCGCGGCTGCGCTTCGGCCGATTCGACTACGCCGCGTTCCTGACCTTCGCCTCCTACGCCGCCTCCTCGCTGGCGATCCCCGTCGTGCTCGTGGAGATGGCGGAGGACCTCCGCTTCCCGCTGCTGGAGGGCGGCATGGCGACGGGCGGGTCCTTCCAGGTCGTCCGCAGCCTGGCGATGTGCGCGTCGATGGTCTTCGCGGGGTTCGCCGCCGCGCGCTGGGGCAACCGCCGCTCGCTCGGCGTCGCCGTCGGCACGATGGGGGCCGGGCTCCTGCTCTGCGCCTTCGCGCCTTCCTACCTGCTCGTCCTGCCCGCGCTGCTGCTCGCCGGGCTCGGCGAGGGCGTCGTCGAGGGCCTCGGCACGCCGTTCGTCCAGGACATGCACCGCGACGACCCGGGGCGCTACGTGAACTTCACGCACGGCTTCTGGTCGCTCGGCACCTTCGCCTTCGCGCTCCTGGCCGGCGCGGCGCTCGTCTGGCGCGTCCACTGGCGCGCCATTCTCGCGGCGGTCGCGCTCGTCGCGCTGCTTCCCGTGCTGCTGCTCTTCCTGCCGTCGCGGACGCCGTATCCGGAGCGCGCGCAGGCCGATCCGCCGTCGCGCACGTGGCGACGGCTCGTCGAGCTGCTGCGCACGCGGCGCTTCTGGCTCTTCTTCGCGGCGATGTTCTTCGCGGGGGGCGGCGAATACTGCCTCACCTTCTGGTCGACGAGCTTCGTGCGCCTGAACTTCCGGACGAGCGCGTTCGCGGGCGCGCTCGGCACGGCCGCCTTCTCGGCGGGGATGTTCCTCGGGCGCACCGGCTTCGGGAGCTACGTCCCCCAGCGCCACCTCAAACGGCTTATCGTGACCGTCGGGCTCTTCGGGGCGGCGGTCTCCGCGCTCGTCGTCCCGTTCGCGCTGCACGCCGGCGCCCTCCCGCCCGGCGCGGTGAAGCCCGCGCTCTTCCTGCTGCTCTTCCTCTGCGGCATCGGCTCGGCGCCCTTCTGGCCGAGCATCCAGAGCCTCTGCGTCGACCGGCTCCCGCGGCTCGACTCGACGCTCGCCTTCATCGTCCTGTCCTGCGCCGGCGTGCCGGGATGCGGCTTCTTCACCTGGCTCATGGGCCTCGCGGGCGACCGCTTCGGCCTCGCCCGCTCCTTCGCGCTCGTGCCGCTCTCCTACCTCGTCATGGTTGCCCTCGTCCTAGCGGCCGCGCCGGCGCGGCGGGGGCGGAGCGGCTAGCGGCGCGAGACCGAGACGACGCGGTAGCCCTCGCCCTCGATGGCTGCGCGGAGCGCGGACTCGGGGACGTCGCGGTCCATCCGGACCAGCGCGCGCTGCGGGTCGAGCGTGACGTCCGCCGCGACGCCGGGGATGGCCTCGAGCGCCTTCTTCGCGTGGGCGACGCAGTTCATGCAGCGCAGGCCGTCGAGCACCAGCTCGCACGTGGCGACGGCGGAGCCGATCGCCTTCGCGGGCGCCGGCTCCGGCGCCGACGCGGCGGCTCCGCCGCCACAGCAGCCGTCCGACCCGCCGCAGCAGCCGCCCGCCTCGCCGGAGCGGCCGCGGGAGGGCATCGCGGCGGGGCGCGCCAGGTTGTAGGCCGTCATCGCGGCGAGGAACGCGGCGCACGCCCAGTGCAGCGGCGTGAGCCCGTGCGAGGCGCAGCGCGCGGCCTCGACCGCGGCCGAGGGGTCGGCGAAGGCGTTGACGGCGCAGCCGCACAGGATCGCACCCGCGACGATCGTCGCCACGTAGGCCGCGGTGGCCCTGCGCCCGATGAGCGCAGCGACCGTCGTCACGGACACCGCGTTCATCGCGGGGCCGACCATCAGGAAGACGAACGCCGCGCCCGGCGAGACGCCCTTGAGCATCAGCGACGCGGCGATGGGGATGGACGCCGTCGAGCACACGTACATCGGCAGCCCGACGAGCGCCATCGCCGGCATCGCGAGCCAGTCGCGCCCGCCGAACGCCTCGGCGAAGAAGCCGTCCGGGACGAGGACGGTCACGAGCGCGGAGACCGCGAGGCCGGCGGCGAGCGGCTTGGCGACCGACCCGAGGAGCCGGACGTAGGCCTGGCGCAGGATCTCCCGCAGTCCGCGCGAAGGGGGCGGAGGCTCGTCCGCGGCGGCCGCCGCGGCGTCGTCCTCGCCCCCGACCGCCGCGACGACCGCGCCGCCGACGAGCCCGGTGAGCGCGGCGGCGAGCGGGCGCGCGACGGCGAAGACCGGCCCCATCAGCGCGTAGGTCGCGAGGATGGAGTCGACGCCCGTCTGCGGCGTCGAGATCAGGAACGCGGCGGTGGCGCCCTTGCCGGCCCCGTTGCGGCGGAGTCCCGCCGCGATCGGCAGGACGCCGCACGAACAGATCGGCAGCGGGACGCCGACGAGCACGGCGCGCAGGACGCCGGAGAGGCCCGTGCGCCCGCCGAGCGCCCGGTTCACCCACGCCCGCGGGATCCAGACGGCGAGCACGCCCGCCGCGAAGAAGCCGGCGACGAGCCACGGCGACATCGCCGCGAACACCCGGAGGGCCGAGAGGAGAAGATCGGGAATCCTGTCCATGGTCGCGCCTCCCTACGCCATCTTCGAGAAGTTTTCGAGCGCCTCGGCGAACGACTCGATCGTCTCGTCGGCGTTTCCGCTCTCGATGCCCTCGCGGACGCAGTGCCGCAGGTGGGCGTCGAGGATGATGAACGACAGGCGGTGCAGCGCGCCGTTGGCCGCGTTGAGCTGCGTGAGGATGTCCTCGCAGGGCGCGTCCGTCTCGAGCATCTTGTGGACGCCGTTGAGCTGGCCCACGACCTTCCTGAGGCGAAGCTGCAGGGCCGTCAGATCCTCCTTGTCCCGGTTCTTCATGGTTTTCTCCGTTCCGTTGGAAACGGCGCGGAGTCTACCATACCCCCGTAGGGTATGTCAAGCGCTTCCGGCGCGTGGGGCCGCCGAGGACCGGCGGATCAGGGGGCGGGCAGGGCGTCGAAGACGGGCGCGAGGGCGTCGGCGCGATCCGCGCGGCAGACGAAGTGGTAGGTCGCCGTCGCCGCCTCGGCCGCACCCCCGCGCAGGTCATCCTGCGCTGGCACGTCCAGACGGGCTTCGCCGTCATCCCCGGCAGCCGCAACGTCGACCACATCCGCGACAACCTCGCGATCCTCGACTTTGCGCTCATCGACGCCGACATGGCCGCGATCGCCGCCCTCGACAAGGGCGTCCGCTACTACAACCGCACCGACGAGCAGCTCGCGCAGTTCGCCGCCTGGCGGCCGGCCTACGAGAAGGCGTAGTCGTCAAGCCCCCTTTATCGCCCGAGCGCGGCCTTGGCGAGGGCGGAGCCGGCGTTCCAGGCCTGGCCGGCCTTTTCGCCCGCGGCGTAGCAGCCGTGGCGGAGAGGTCCTTGCCGCGGACGCGGCGCCCGTGGTAGACTTGCAGCCATGAAGCACATCCTGATCGTCGACGGCGGCCCGCGCCGCGCCATGAACACCGCCGCGCTCTGCGACGCCTTCGCCGAAGGCGCGCGCGCGGCCTCGCCCGAGATCGAGGTGGAGCGCCGAAGAAGAAGCCGCTCGCGTGGATCTACACGATGAACGCGCCGAAGTCGATGATGCCGGACATCCGCAAGCACCTCGCCATCCTCGAAGGCGCCGTCGCGCGCGGCGTCGGCGACCCGGCGCCCGCCTTCGTCGAGGCGCACATCACCGTCCAGGTGAAGGACTATTCCCGCTACGCGATGGACGGCCTCCAGCCCGACGCCCACATCGCGTGGCGCGACGCCCACTGGGAGTCCGACCTCGCCGCCGCCCGCGCCGCCGGACAAGCGATGGGCTTGAAAGTTTGAAGCCGCCCGCGCCGCGTTTCGCGGCGCGGCAGCTTCGGCGCTTCATCGGCGGGGAACATGGCAGACTCCATAAACGCCGCTTTCGCTTCCGCCAAGGATATGGTAGGATGAGCGTCATGACCTTCTTCAAACCGTTGATTGCGGTCTGCCTGCTGCTGCTGGCGGGCGGTTGCGTCTCCCCGCGGCCGCAAGAGGGCGCGCGTCCGGCGAGTCCGGCCATCGCCCGCATCGAGGCGCGGGGCGTCCTTCTCGTGGGCAGCACGGGCGACTACCGGCCGCTCACCTGGCGCGACCCGGAGACGGGCCGCTGGGAGGGTTTCGGCATCGAGGTCGCGGAGCGGATCGCCGCCGGGCTGGGCGTCCGCGCCGAGTTCGTGCAGACCTCGTGGCCGACGCTCGCCGCGGACGTGCAGGCCGATCCGCCGGTCTTCGATCTCGTCATCGGGGGCATCACCGTCACCGACGCCCGCCGCGAGACGATGGACATGTCCGACGGCTATCTGGCCAACGGAAAGACCATTCTCTGCCGGGCCGCGGACGCCGGCCGCTTCCGGTCGCTCGCCGACATCGACCGGCCGGACGTCCGCGTCCTGGTCAATCCCGGCGGGCTCAACGAGGCGTTCGCCCGGGCGAACCTCCCGCACGCCCGGCTGGCCGTCCATCCCAGGAACGAGGAGATCCCCTCGCTCGTGGCCGACGGAACGGCCGACGTCATGGTCACCGAAATCGTTGAGGCGCCCTGGTACGTCCGGAACGACCCGCGCCTCGCGGCGCCGCTCCTCGCCGAGCCGTTCACCCGCGGCGAAATCGGCGTCCTCCTGCGAAAGGGTCAGGACGACCTGCTCGCCTTCGTCAACGCCGCCCTCGCCGAAATGGCCGCGGACGGCACCCTCGATTCGCTCAAGGCGAAGCACGGTCTTTCGACCGTGACCGACATTCCCATACCAACCGAAACGACCATCACCCCGGAGACCACCGCAATGACCATCCACGACTTCACGGCCAAGGGCCGCAACGGAACGAGCCTCGACCTCGCCACGCTCAAGGGCAAGGTCCTTCTCGTCGTCAACACCGCCACGGGCTGCGGCTTCACGCCGCAATACGAGGGGCTGGAGAAGCTCTACGCCAATCACCACGCCGCCGGGCTCGAGATCCTCGACTTCCCCTGCGACCAGTTCGGCCACCAGGCGCCCGGCAGCGACGACGAAATCCACGCCTTCTGCGCGCTCAAGTACAACACCTCGTTCGACCAGCTTGCCAAGATCGAGGTGAACGGCCCCGGCGCCGACCCCATCTACGTCTTCCTCAAGGCCGCCCGCCCGAAGGACGACGCGACGGACGAAGCCGTCGCCGGTCTGCGCGAGCTGCTGAAGAAGCACAACCTCACCGGCGCCGAGGCCCCCGGCGACATCGAGTGGAACTTCACGAAGTTCCTGATCGACCGCGACGGCAACGTCGTGAAGCGCTTCCATCCCACCACGACGCCGGAAGAGATCGACGCCGAGATCGCGAAGCTGCTGTAACGACGTCCCCGGCGCCGCGCGGGGCCAGCCCTTCTGGACCCCGCCACGGGCGCCCGAAACCCGCTTCGGCCTCCGCGCCGCGGAATGGATCGAATCCTCGACATGAAACGAATTCTCCTCTCGAAGGGCTGGACGGTCCGCCGCCCCGGCGGCGCGCCCGAGGCGGTCGACCTGCCGCACGACGGCTCCGTTTCCCTCCCGCGCGACCCCGCCGCCCCCGGCGCCGCCGATACCGGCTACTTCGTCTCGACCGACCTGTGCTACTCGCGCGTCCTGCGCGTCCCCGCGGAGGAGAGGCACGCCATCCTCGACCTCGACGGCGCCTACCTCTGCGCCGCCGTGACGCTCAACGGCAGCCGCCTCTCGATGCATCCGCACGGCTACGCGCCGTGGCTCGTCGATCTCTCGGCCGGCGTCCATCCAGGCGGCGCGGACGAGCTCCGAGTCGACACGTCAGGCCTCCAACCATCCACGCGCTGGTATTCCGGCTCCGGCCTCTATCGCGACGTCTTCCTCTGGCTCGGCGGCCCGGTCCGCATCGAGCCGCGCGCGACGTTCGTCACGACGCCCGAGGTCTCCGCGGAGCGCGCGCTCGTCCGCGTCGAGACGCGCGTCTCGTTCGATTCTCACGCGAGCGCGACGCTCCGCGCGACCCTCTTCGATCCGTCGGGCGCCGAGGTTTTGCGGCGCGACGTCCCCGTCGCGCCCGCCCTCGGCGAAACGGCCGCGGCGACCGCCCTTTCCTTCGAGGTCCCCCGCCCGGACCTCTGGGACATCGGCCACGGCGCGCTCTACGCGCTGCGTCTCGAGGTCGTCGGCGAGGGCGGCGCCGTGCTCGACGAGGAGACGACGCGCTTCGGCGTCCGCTCGCTTTCGTTCGATCCGGAGCACGGCTTCCGCATCAACGGCCGCCCCGAGAAGCTCCGCGGCGGCTGCATCCACCACGACCACGGCGTGCTCGGCGCGGCGGCGTTCCCCGCGGCCGAGCGGCGCCGCGCGCGCCTGCTGCGGGAGGCGGGCTTCGACGCGATCCGCGTCGCGCACAACCCGCCCTCGCTCGCGCTGCTGGAGGCGTGCGACGAGCTCGGGATGCTCCTGCTCGACGAGGCGTTCGACATGTGGACGAACCCCAAGCGCCCGTGCGACTACCATCTCTGGTTCGCCGACTGGTGGGCGCGCGACGTGGACGCGATGGTCCTGCGCGACCGCAACCACCCGTGCGTCGTCTCGTATTCGATCGGCAACGAGATCTCCGAGCGCGCCGGCCATTCCGACGGCGCCGCGTGGGCCGAGCGCCTCGCCGCCGAATGCCGCCGCCTCGACCCGACTCGCGCCGTGACCTCCGCCTTCTGCGAGCTCTGGGACCTTCCGCAGCCGGACCCCGCCACGCCGGACGACGTCAAGGACGCCGCCTTTCCGCACTGGCGGCTCGACGCCCCCGCCCGCGCCAGGGATCTCTTCGCGCCGCTCACCGCGCGCGCCGCCGAGGCGCTCGACGTCGTCGGCTACAACTACATGTTCGCCCGCTACGCCGCCGACCGCGAGCGCTTCCCGCGCCGCGTCGTCTGGGGCACGGAGACCTTTGCGCGCGACTTCTTCGACTCGTGGAGGGCGACGCTCGAGAACCCGAACGTCTGCGGCGACTTCGTCTGGACCGCGTTCGACTACCTCGGCGAGGCGGGCATCGGCCGCGGCGCGTGGCACCCGGCGGACGAGCGCCTCGAGATCCCGCAGTCCTACCCCTGGCGCGCCGCGTGGGACGCAGACTTCGACCTCTGCGGCAACCGCCGCCCGCAGTCGTATCTGCGCGAGGCCGTCTGGCGCGGCGGCGCCGAACCGCGCATCTGGACGCGTCACCCCCGCTTCAACGGGCTCGAATGGGCCGGCACGCCGTGGAGCTTCCCCGACCTGCGCGCGACCTGGACCTTCCCGGACGTTGCGCCCGGCACGCCCGTGCGCTGCTGCGTCTATACCGACGCCGACGAGATCGTCTTCGAACTGGGCGGCCGCCGCGTGGGCGCCGCGCGCCCCGAGAAGGGCTGTGCGACGCTCGACGTCCCGTGGGAGCCCGGGCGGCTCGTCGCCCGCGCCATGAAGGGCGGCGCGCCCGTCGGCGAATCCGCGCTCGAGACGACCGGCGCTCCGGCCTCGCTCGCCCTCCTCCCCGAGCGCGACGCCATCGCCGCCGACCGCCGCGACCTCGCCTACGTCCGCATCGAGGTGCGCGACGCCGCCGGCCGCCGCATCGACGAAAGCGCGGCGCCGATCTCCTGCCGCGTCGAGTGCGGCGAGCTGCTCGGCGTCTTCTCCGCCGACCCGAGAAACGAGGACGCCTACACGTCGCCCTCCTGCCACGCCTACGAAGGCCGCGCCCTTGCGATCCTCCGCGCTGCTACGCCCGGCGACCTCGTCCTCTCGGTCTCCTCGCCCGGCCTCCCGGACGCGACTCAGGTCATCCACGCGCGCGCCGCGGGGGATTGACCCCGGCTCGCGCGCGGGTGTATGATCGCCGCCATGCAGCACCTTCTCTGTCTCGCGCTCCTTCTTGCGATCGCCCTGCCCGCCGCGGCGGTGCAGACCAGGTGGATCTACCGGAATCCGTCGACAAGCTCCGGCGTCGGCACGCTCGTGGACGACTCCGATCCGACCCGCTCTCTCCGGGACGTCCGGCTCGCCGCCAGCGGAGCGACCACGATCAACCTCTTCGGGAACGGCGGCACGGCGAACCTCGGCGACCTGGATCTTTCGCTTCCCATCGAGAGCGAGGACGGCGCGACGACCTACACGATCGGCGCCTTCGGCAGCAGCTGCTTCTATGGGAACGGCTCGCTCCGGAGCATCCGGCTTCCGACATACCTCGAGGCGATTCCCGCGGAATGCTTCAGGAACTGCACGGCCCTCACGAACGCGCCGCTCCCGGCCGGACTGACGGCGATCGGCTCGCAGGCCTTCAGCGGATGCTCGTCGCTCGCGAGCGACATCGTCCTGCCGGACGGCGTCGCGGAGGTGAACAACGTCTGGCGAGGCACCAAGATCAAGTCGTTCGCCGCCGGAGCCGGGCTCCAGAAGATCCACAACCAGGCCTTCTACGAGGTCAGGTCGCTCACGAACGTCAACTTCTCCGCCGCGACCTCACTGACGTACATCGGAAGCGAGGCGTTCCGCAACGACACGGGCCTGGTTTCGATCTCCGCGCTTCCGGCATCCCTCGAAACGCTGGGCTCGCAGGCCTTCTTCGGCTGCTCCGCCCTCGTCGGCGATATCGTGATTCCCGACGGCGTCACGACGATCAACAACGTCTTTCGCGGCACGAAGATCGGTTCCATCGCGTTCGGCGCGGGCCTGAGGACCCTTGAAAGCCAGGCCTTCTACGAGATGAAGTCGCTCACCAACGTCAGCTTCTCCGCCTGCGCGTCGCTCGAGACGATCGGATCCCAGTGCTTCCATAACAACACGTCCATGGCCTGCGACCTTTCGACGCTTCCACGGACCCTGACGAAGCTGGGCTCCCAGGCCTTCTGGAACTGTCCGCTCGCGGCGGGCGACGTCGTGCTGCCGGACGGCATCGCGGAAATCTCCAACGTCTTCCGCTACACCGGCATCACGTCGTTCACCGCGGGCGCGGGGCTCCTGACGATCGGGAACGACTGCTTCCGGAGCTGCTCCGCGATCACCAATCTGGACCTATCCCCCGCCACGTCCCTCCGGACGATCGGATCGAGCGCGTTCCAGGACCTGTCCGCCATGGCCTGCAACCTGTCGGGCGCCGGCCTGCCCCGTTCGCTGACATCCCTCGGCGCCCAGGCGTTCTGGTGCTGCCGGGCGGCGACGGGCGATGTCGTCCTGCCCGACGCGATCGCCTCGGTGAACAACACCTTCCGCGGGACGGCGATCACGTCCTTTACCGCCGGCGCGGGACTCGAGACGATCGCCAACGACTCCTTCCGGGGCATGGCGTCGCTTGTCGCCATCGACCTCGCGCCCGCCACGAATCTCGTGTCCATCGGAAGCGGCGCCTTCCAGGACGACAGCAACATCGCCTGCGACCTCGTCCTCCCCTCGACCCTGACCAACCTCGGCACCCAGGCGTTCTGGTATTGTTCCAAGATGACCGGAACGGTCGTCCTGCCGGACGCCATCACGACCCTGAACGGCACCTTCCGCGGATGTCCGCTCGACTTCTTCCATGCCGGCGCCGGGCTCGCCACCATCGCCAACGAGGCGTTCCGCGGATCGCCCCTCCGGGGCCTGGACCTCTCCGCCGCGAAGAATCTCTCGTACATCGGCGACCGCGCCTTCCAGGACTGCACGAGCATCACGAACGACCTTCGGCTCCCAAGACGGGGGATGGAGACGATCCGGCCGCTGGCCTTCTTCAACTGCAGCAAGATGGGGGGCGACCTCGTCCTGCCGGAGACGGTCACCAACCTGCCCGGGCAGGTGTTCGCCTATTCCCGGATTTCGTCGATCGCCGCGAAGGGCGTCCGATCCATCGGCGACCAGTGCTTCCGCAGCGCCCCCGCGCTCGCTCGGATCGAGCTGGGGTGGAACCTCGGCGAGCTCCTGGGCCATGAGGCGCTGAACGGCGCGTCGGCGGTGAAGGCCGTGTACTGGCGCAGCCCGCCGGACCCGGCCCTGTGCACGGGCAATCCGCCGATGGGCGGATGGGACTGGCGGGCCGCCGGCTGCACGAACTACGTTCCGTGGGACGTGAGGGCGAAGGCCGCGATTTCCTCGTGGCAGGACTTCGCTGCGGCCTACAACAGCGAGTACGGGACGCTCGAGCTTCCCGCCAAGCGCGACGGCGTGGGGACGCTCAGGCATTCCGGCCGCAACGAGGTCGAGTACGTCGCATATTGGCTTCCGGACCTGAATCCCGCCACGACCCTCCTGATTCGCTAGGCCGACCATGGATTCCGGGTTTTGCGGCGCGGGCCCGCGCGGGCTCGCGGCGGCGGGTTCGGCTGCGCTCCGCGTTAGAAATTGACCGGAAACGGCCGGCGTGATACCCTTTTCTCCAACCAAGCAAACCGCTCCGCGCGGGCGCGGCGGCTCGCCGCCCGGCGCGGAGCATCCTTCGGACATGAAACGCCGCCTTCCATTCTTCGCACTCTTCGCGCTCTCCGCCTCGGCCACTGCGGCGCCGTGGGTTTACGATGCGAACGCCCATACGCTGACGTGCGGGACGGTCGTCCTCCAGAACGTCGTCGCCGACGGGGCCTCGCTCACCATCAAGGACAACAAGAGCAACGCGACCGCCGTCGACGTGGATCTCTCCGAAGGCGTCGCGGACGGCTACGCGGTCGTGAAGATCGACGACGCCGCCTTCAACGGCAATTCGTCGATCACGAACGTCGTCTTCCCCGGCACGCTCTCCACGATCGGAAACGGCGCCTTCCGCTCGTGCGCGAACCTGGCGTGCTCGGTTTCCCTGCCGTCCTCGCTGGCAGGCTCTCTTTCTCGGACATTCCGCGAATCGCCAGTTACGGGCGACATCGTCGTGCCGGACGGCGTGACGACCATGCAGGAGACGTTCTGCAAGACGAAGATCACGTCCCTCGTCTGCGGAACCGGCCTCACGGCCGTCCAGGGCGGCGACGGCCTCTGCCAGAGCTGCACGACGCTCACGAACGTCGTGTTCCAAAGCGGGTGCTCCCTGGGGCAGAACGAATTCTACGGCTGCACGGCGCTGGAGCGCGTCACGCTCCATCCCGACATGTCCGGCGCGTGGATCCAGACGTTCAAGAACTGCTCGAGCCTCACGGGCGACATCGTGCTCCCGCGCGGCGTCACGGGGATGAAGGAGACCTTCATGAACGCGAAGATCACGTCCTTCGAGACCGTTTCGACCAACCTGGTCTACATCGGCTACCAAACCAACGGCGACGGCGACTTCTCGAATTGCCGGACGCTCACGAACATCGTCCTGCACGCCGGCCTCAAGACCATCGGGACGCGGGTGTTCAACAACTGCACCGGCCTCACGGAGATCGTCCTTCCCGACACGGTCGAGACGTTCACCGCATCGTTCAGCTCCTGCTCGTCCCTGAAGCGCGTCGTCATGCCGAAGAACCTCGCGACGATCGGAAGCCGAACGTTCAAGGGGCAGCCGATGGAAATCTACTGGCGCGGCTATCCGAAGAACGACTTCACGTTCGGCGGGACGGACACGCGCGACCCGATGTGGGACGTCTACACCGCCAACGTCGTCACGAACTGGATCCGCATCGAGGACAAGGCCAGCTGGGAACGATCCGCCGCGGATTATCCGGACTACGTGCAGCTCCCGCCCGAACAGCCGCGCGGATCGGCCGGCTGGTGGAAGGGCGGCTACCGCAGCAGCGCGAAGACCGTTCTGCTCTGGTGGTATCCGCCGACAACGGTGGTGCTGATCAAGTAGTCCCCCTCGGCGCCCGTGGCGGGGTGCGGCACCCCGCCACGGGCGCATGCGAGCCGGCCTTGCGGCGGCGCGGGTTCCCCGTGCCGCGCAATGCCGAACGCCGACGAAGCGCTTTCCTTTTCCTACCCTCTGCGCTATACTCTTCCGCGTTGCCCGGTTGATTCCCCTTTCACCACATCAACCCTTTCATCCTTTCAACAGCTTCAACCGTTTCAACCGCTTCAACCTCTTCAACCCCCACTTCGGCCGGCGAGCCGGCCACTTCGGCGCGAAGCGCCACTTCCAGCCGCGCAGCGGCGACTTCCCCATGAAAAGAATCCTCCCCCTCCTCCTTCTCGCAGCCGCACCCGGCTTCGCCGCGGACATCACGATCGCCTCGTCCTCCGCGATCGCCTCGCAATGTTACGCCGTGGGCGACACGGTGACCGTCTCCGACGGCTCCGCCGCCGCCGTGCTCGGCGACGGCGTCGCGACGCTCGCCGGACAGACCTTGACGATGAAGCGCGCGGGCTTCACGCTCCTCAAGGACTCGGGCGGGACGGAATACTGGTTCGCCGTCTACGAGACGCCCGGCGGCGAGGGCGACGTCTTCCTTTTCGACTGGACGGCGAACAGCAACTACGGATGGGCGTCCGCATCGTGGACGAAGATCACGCAACATTCGGACCGCACCTACCCGGACCACGCGGACGACGTGGCGATGATCCGCGTCGCCCGCGGCAGCTACGGCTACTTCACCGTTCCGGCGGCCGGCGTCACGGTCGGGCAGCTCGTCGTCGGCATGCTGACGAGCTGGACGCTCGACCACACGTCCGGCACTTTCACCCCGCTCCGGTTCGAGCGGACGGACGGCGTCGCGCCCCGCATCAGCCTCTCCCGCCCCGTTTCATCGGGCGACGGCGATTTCCAGTTCCGCCTTGGCGAATACGACAAGGACAATGGCGGCAACGTGCTCGACGTCTCTTTCGCGGGGAAGACCCTTGAGGTGGACTTCTGCGGCGATTCGGTTTCGGCAGGGGCCTACGTGCGCAAGGGTGCGCTCAACTTTGCGTTCGGCCGCGGGCGGATCCAGGTCGCCGCGGGGCAGACCGTTCGATTCGGGAACGGCTCCTGCCTCACCAAGAACACCGATGCCGTGTCGCTCTCGCGTCTGCGCCAGGGGTCCGGCATCTTCGGCGCGGGGACGGTCGAGGTCTCCGACGCCGGGTTCGATCTGCAGAGCTCCGATCCCGACACGTATCTCGCCGTCGGGCTCTTCCGCTCCGTGACGGGATGGTCGCCGTTTTCCGCCGAGAACAACGTCACGCGCTTCGTGACGCGCTTCAACACGGTGCCGTCACTCCCGGTCGAAATCCTCTCCGCGCACTGCCCGACGAACCTCAACCCGCAGACGGAGCTCCGGAACTACTGGCCCACCGAGGCCGCGAACGCCTGGCTTTCGCCGTCCGTCCTCCTCTCCGGCTGCAATTACGAACTGCAGCAGAACGGCGCCTATGCCCCGCACGGAGACTTCTACTACGCCACGAACGCCGCGCCGAAGCTGACGATCCGCGGGCATGTCGGCCTCCGGGGGCCGACCTCCTACGGCCCGGATTCCGGCCACAAGGACGAAAACGGCGTCCAGAAGGGCCGCGTCACCCATGAGATCCACGTCCGCGACCTCGAGCTCGCCGACCGCTGGTCCACGGCGCAGGCAAACTCCCTGAACTTCTGCCGCGGCGACAGCAATACGAACGACATCAAGGGGACGCTGAAAATCGACAACTGGCGCGACCACATCCGCCGTCCGCCCGGTGTCGACCCCGCCGACTACAACGGCAACGTCTACGCCATCATCCCGTGGATGACGGTCCACTGCAACAACAACAACCAGGGGCTTGCGGACACGGACTGGGGCCAGGAGCAGACCTTCCCCGGCGTCCGCGAGACGGACGGATGCGTCCGGCTCCTCCTGCACCTGAACAACCGCGGGTCGGACACCCTCTCCAGCCACGGCGCGAACGAAAACTTCTACTTCGCGAACAAATCCGGGTTCTCGTTGAACGGCGCGGACCGGACGCTTTTCTCGGTCGTCTACGCCACGGCGGAGACGCCGCACTACGCGGCGGGCGGCAACTTCTACCTCGACACCTCGAAGGGCGGCCACAAGCTCACCCTCACGAGCGGCGCGATGGCGATCATCCGTCAGAACAAGTGGCTCGGGCAGCCGGCGGACATGACGCGCAACGGAAAGATCGTCCTGCAGGGCGATCCCGCCTACCTGCACGTGAACTCGGGGCTCTACTACGCTTCCTCCGGCTCAGACGGCGGCGGAAAGGACTACAACATGTGCTGGGTGCCGCTCGTCGCCACGAACGATCTCGTGAAGGGCGGCGCGGGCTCCGTCGGCCTCGCGGGCGACCAGCGCGGAATCCGCGGGACGCTCGCCGTGAACGGCGGCGAGCTCTGGCTCGGCTATCCGGCCTACAAGAAGAACGGCTACCTCTACACCTACGGCCACCCCCAGAACAACTGGCCGATGCACGGGTGCGCGACGGACTGCGACTTCGTCGTGCGCGGCGGCGCGGTGCTCGCGCTCGCGAGCGCGGGCTACCAGGGCGTCGACAGCGACGGCAACGACGTCGACGAGCCCGTCCTCGCCTGGGGCGGGGAGAACCGGCACACGATCACGCTCGAGCGCAGCGGGAACGCCGTGGGCGGCCTCTACATCGCGGAGGGCGTGCAGGGCGTCGTCTACGAGGCGTTCTACGAGACGGATGACGGCCGGGCCGTCACGTTCGACCGCGGCACGTGGGGGTCATCCGAGAGCGCCGCCGAGCACGTCGACGACGCCTATTTCGCCGGTCCCGGCATCCTGAAGGTCCAGCACGACCGCAACATCCGTCCGACGATGGTGCTGATCAAGTAATCTCCCCCGGCGCCGCGGCGGGGTGTGCACCCCGCCACGGCCACACGCGCGCCGGCCTTGCGGCGGCGCGGGGCCATGCCGCGCCTCCTGCGCCCGCTTCGGGCGCTCTGCGCGGCCGGATTGACTCCGCCGCGCGCGCGGGTGTATGATCCACGCCATGAAACGACTGGCCTGCCTTCTGGCGCTCCTCTCCCTTTGCGCGACCGCCGGCGCGGCGACGCTCGACACGTCGCCGTTCGGAAAGATGATTCCGTTCACGATCTCCGGCTACGCCGGATCGTCGACGCTTGAGAACTTCCCCGTTCTGGTCCGGCTCTCGACCGCGATCAACGGCTTCGACTACGCCGATTTCGGCGCCACCGCCGCGGACGTGCGGGCGGGCCTCCGGTTCGTCGATGCGGACGGTAGCAGCCTGGACTACGAGATCGACACGTGGGATCCGGCGGGCGAGTCGCTCGTCTGGGTCTCGGTCCCCGCGGTCTCCGGCACCATGACCCGCTTCTACGCCTACTTCAAGCCGGACGCGGGCGCGACCCTGCCCGCGGTCGATCCGACCGCCGTCTGGACGCGCGCCGGGTATTTCGGCGTCTGGCACTTCGGCGAGGTGGACGCGACGGACGGCTCCGTCGCCGACGCGACCGGAAACGGCCTGACGGCCGCCCCGCGCGCGCTCTCCGGCGCCCCGGACCTCCGCACGGACGGCGCCGGCGTCGTCGGCGCCTACGTGAAAAGCAACTCGGGCCTTGTCCTCCCGTCGGCGGCGTTCTCCGCTTTCGCCGACACGAGGACCGACTACACGGTCGAGGCGTGGGTCAACCGTTCCGTCGAGAACGGCGGCGACCAGCAGATCATGCGTTCGGCCAATGCGTGGAACCAGGGCGCGGGCCTGCGCCTCAACGACCGCATCTTCTACGGCAACAGCGGCTACACCCAGTGGAGCGCGGACTACCCGGTCCCCCTGACCGGCTGGACGTTCCTGGCCGGCGCGTTCTCCACGACGCAGTCCGGCTACCTGCAGCTCAACAACGGCTACCCGCTCCCGTCCGTCACGCGCGGCGACAGCAACACCTCCTTCACGGCGTTTTCGCTCACATCCCGGACGGGCGGCACAGACGAGGTCTTCAAAGGCTACGCCGACGAATTCCGCCTGCGCCGCGGCCTCTCGTCCAAGGACTGGTCCATGGCCGTCTACGACAGCGTCCGGCCCGGGGCGGCGTTCCTCCACGCGGACGCCGTCGTCACGCTCGACGCGAGCATGGTCGGACTCTACGGCTCCGCGACCGGCGTGTCCTTCACGGCGGCGACGGTCGTCGGCGCGTTCACCGCATCCGATCCGACGGCGTATGCCGCGACCTGCACCCTGACAACCAACGGCGTCGCCGTGCTTGCGGACCTCGCCGCCGGGACGCTCGGCGCGGACGGACTCGTTTCCGTCGCCCTCGACGACCTCGTTCCGGGAACGGAATACGAGTTCGTCTTCACCGTCTCGCTCGGCGACGCGGACGTCTATTCCGCCGGCTCGTTCACGACCGTGGCGCTACCCGCACCGACCGTGTCCGGCGTCGGCGAGACGACGGCGACCGCGTCGCTCGCCGCGACGCTCGCCGGCCCGTCCTACGCGGCCGGGACCGTGACCGCCGTCTTCTCCCCCGTGCTGAACGGCGCCACGGTGGCTGCTCCCGCGTCGTTCGCCGACGGCGCGTGGGCCGCGGCCGCCACGACGCTCGAGGCCGACCAGGACTACACGGTGTCGTTCGTCGTCGCGCCGTCGGGCGCGCCGTCCTTCGCGTCTCCGTCCTCCGCCCCCTTCGTCACGCCCGGCACCGCGCGCGTCTCGAGCACGGCGTTCCGCTGGCAGATGTCCGTCACGGCGACGGGCTACGACGGAACCGAGACGCTGGAGCATTTCCCCGTGCTCGTGCGCGTCCCCGCCGCCGTCGCCGCGACGGTGCCCGATCCGGCCGGCATCCGGTTCTCGCTCGAGAACGGAACGCTCCTGCCGCACGAGATCGAATACTGGAACCCGTCGGGCCTGTCGGCAATCTGGGTCTCCGTGCCGTCGCTCTCCGGGACGGACACGTCATTCCGCATGCTGTGGGATCCCCAACCCGGCCTGTCCGTGCACGGATCCCTTTCCCCGGCCCGCATCTGGACGGCCGCCGGCTACGTCGGCGTCTGGCACTTCGCCGCGCAGAACGCCGACGGATCCTATCCCGACGCCAGCGGCCACGGCGCGACCGCCATCTCCATCGACGCCACGAAGATGCCGAACGCGCCCGAGACGGCGACCCTCTCCACGAACGGCACCCCGTGGCACGTCGCGAACATCGGCCTCAAGGTCGCGCCGGCGAACACGGCCGACTGGACCTTCTCCTCGACCGGCTACACCACCGAGGCGTGGCTGATCCCGACGGGCGGCTACAACCGGATGTTCCTCTACGCAAACGGCAACAACGACGGGAACACGATGGCGTTCAGCACGTCGCAGGTCTACGTGATGAACTGGAACTACGACCAGTCGTCGTGGCCGGACGCCGTCAAGGACAAATCGGTCTGGCGCTTCATCACGACGGCCTGGCGGCACGCGGACGCCGACTGGACGACGCGGTTCTACGCGAACGCCGAGCAGCGGTCGAGCTGGGGCTCCAAGAACGCCGCCGACTTTACCGACCACGGCATGGGCCTCACGTCCGGCACCGAAGGCAACGGCGTCATGAACTACAGCGTGGACGAGCTCCGCGTCCGCCGCGGCAACAGCACGGCCGACTGGGTGCAGGCCAACTATGACACGCAGGTCCTCGGCTCGGACTTCCTCTCCTACGGCGAGCCGGAGCGGACGCGGCGCGAGACGATAATCCTGATCAAGTAGCCCCCTGGGTTTCCGTGGCGGGGTGCGGCGACCGCCGCACAACCCTTTCAACCCTTCAACCTCTTCAACTCCTTCAACCCCACTACGGTCGGCGCAGCCGGCTACTTCGGCGCGAAGCGCCACTTCAAGCCGCGCAGCGGCGACTTCACACCATGAAACACATCCTTCCGCTTCTTCTCCTCTGCGCCGCCGCGCACGCCGCGGAGCCGGCGCGGCCCGCGGCGGACCCCGCCACGACGAACGCGCCGGCCCTTGCGGCCGCCGATTCCCCCGAGTGGGTGGCGAAGCTTCCCGCGGCGACGAACGCCACGCAGCTCCTCGTGGTCGCCGGCATCGGGATGGACAAGACGACGGCCTACGTCTCGATGCACGAGAAGGGCGCGGACGGGAGCTGGAAGCAGATCCTCTCGACGCCGGGCTTCGTCGGGAGGAACGGACTGTGCCTGGACGCCGACCACCGCGAGGGCTGCGGCCAGACGCCGATCGGCGTCTACCGCTTCAACAAGGCGTTCGGCATCGCGCCCGATCCCGGCTGCGCGATCCCCTACGTCCAGGTGGACGGGAACGCCTGGTGGAGCGGCGACCCCGACCGGCGCTACAACCAGATGGTCGACATCCGCGACGTCCCGGACCTCGTCCTCGACGACAGCGAGCACCTCGTCGACTACGACGTCCATTACCAGTACTGCCTGAACATCGGCTTCAACGAGGAGGGCGCGCCCGGCCGCGGCTCGGCGATCTTCCTCCACTGCTTCGGCCCGCAGAAGCCCTGGACCGGCGGCTGCGTGGCGGTCCCGAAGGACGTCATGCTGCGCGTCATGCGGAGCGTCCGCGCGGACTGCGTCGTCGTCATCGACACCTTCGAGAACCTGGGCGCGAGCTGGTAGCCGGGCGCGACGCTTGACCGCCGCCCGCGCGCGGGTGCATGATTTCCGCCATGAAACGAATCCTTCCCCTGCTGTTCCTCCCCCTCGTCGCAACCGCCGCATGGACGGTCACCACGACCGGCGCGCCATCCGGTTGCACGCACGTCATCTCCGACGGCAACTGGCAGATTGGCGTCTTCCGGTACTCGGACGACAACTGGAGCCTCGGCAAACAGATCGGAAACAATGGTTCTCCGTATATTGCCGGTTCGGGCGACCTCGACCTGGCGGGCTTGGAGGCGGACTGCGGCGTCGTCCTGAAGTGCTCGAACAACGGCGCGCTGGAGAAGAACAACAACATTACCTCCGTCCGATTCCCCGATTCGCTCGAATCCACCGACGGGAACACGTTCAAGGAATGCAAAAACCTCACCAACGTGGTGTTCGGAACCGGCTTCAAGTCCGTCGGCGGGGAGATGTTCCGCAGCTGCAGCGCCCTCAAGACCGTGACGTTCCCTCCCGGGCTTGAGACCATCGGTTCCTACGGCTTCTACGGCTGCTCGGCCCTGGAGCTGGACAACTTCACGTTCCCGGCGACCGTGACGACGATGGGCAACCACGCCTTCACGGGCTGCACGAAAATCACCGGCACGCTGACCTTCCCCGGGCTGACGACGATGTCCGGCACCTACCAGTTCGAGGACTGCAAGGGCATGACGGGCTTCTCCGCGCCGTCGCTCTGCACGATTCCGCAGGGCATGTTCAACCGCTGCACGGCGCTCGCCTCGGCGTCGTTTTCGCCCGACCTGTCTTCCATCGGCACAGACGCTTTCAACAACAGCGGCGCCCTCGTTTCCTTTTATCCGACCACGATGCCGAAGTTGACGTCGTTCGGAAACAACGGCCTTCGTGGACACAAGAAGCTGGTCGCCGACTTCGACCTGTCGCAGTCGCCACTCGCGTCGCTCGGATCCATGGCATTCGTCGATGGCGAGAAAATCGGGACCATCAAGCTTCCCGAAACACTGGCGACGCTTGGCAACTACAGCCTCGCCTTCAACAACGCCTCGCGCGTCGTGTGGTTCTGCGGTCCGCCGCCGACATCCATCGAGAGCAACGCGCTGGAGCCCAAGAATTCAAAGAAGTGGGTCCTCGTCGCGGGCGTGAAGCACGCGGCAGAATGGAAGGCGGACGAACACCTGATCGCGCTGGCGGACGGAGAGTCGGCAACGGCCCTGGCGGCCGCCAAGGCACTCGGCCTTTCCGGGGTGCGGCCCATCGGCAAATGGACCTATCAGGCCAATGCATCCACGCACTGGGTCGTCGAGGAGCTGCCGCCCGAGACCCTGCTGCTGATCAAGTAGTCCCGCTCCTCTGCGAGCGCCACTTCAAGCCGCGCAGCGGCGACTCCACACCATGAAACGACCCCTCCTTGCCGCGCTCTCGCTCTGTGTTTCCGCCGCCGGCGCCGCCGACTCGGCGATGTCGAACTTCGTCGCCGACGGCATCAAACCGTGGTATTACAACAACCATGTCATCGACAACGCGCACGGAAGGCTCTTCCGCCTGTCAGTGAACGTCACGGCCGTTGGCGACGGCGCGACGACGCTCTCCCTCTGGATCGGCCACGACAACGCGACGCTCGCGAAGGTCGAGGAGCGCGCCGTGACCGCGGCCGGTACGCAGACGTTCGAATACACCAGCCCGCGCGACATGGGCGACTGGGAGTATTTCCGCATCAAGATGGAGCAGACCGTCGGGGGCGCGACGACCGAGACGTGGCTGCCCGCGCTCAACGATTCCAAGAACTGGGCCTACCTCGCGGACGGCCAGGTCTACGAGTGGACCGGCGGCGATTCGGGCGGCGCGTGGGAGGACGCCGCGAACTGGCGCAGCACGGGCGAGGTGGACTTCGTCGGCACGCCGACCGGCTACCCGGCCAGCGAGAGCGTCGGCGGCGCGGTCTTCCCCGCCGGCACGAACGTCGTGTCGATCGGAAGCCGCAAGGTCGTCCCCTTTTTCCGGATCGCGGACGGCACGGCGCTCGCGCTCCGCTCGGCGACCGGGCGGCAGGAACTCGAGGTTGACGCCTGGACGGGTGCCGGCTTCGCCGGGCTCGCATCCTTCGCGATCGACGGCGTCGACGTCATCTGGTCGCCGGAAATCGGGCCGACGCGGACGGACGCCGTCTTCTCCGTGACGAACGGCGGGCACTGGTATTCCCGCCTGGTCTGGCCGCAGGGCGCGGGAGCGACGTTCCGCGTCGCGTCCGGCTCGACGCTGGAGCTGGGCGAGTTCTGGGGCGGCTCGGCGGGCGGCCTCGTCGACGTCGAGGGGACCGTCTCCGTCACGGGCGTCAACGGCTACTGGGTCGCGTACAAGACCGGCACGGGGAGCAAGACCCGCCTGCGCGGCGACGCCCCGGCGCTCGTTTTCTCAAGCAACGCGGGATTCGGCGGCGCGGAAGGGGCCGACGGAACGCTCGAGTTCGTCGTCCCCGCCGGCGGCTGGGCGCAGCCCCCCGTGCGCGGCGCGGCGGGCGGAACGACGGTCTTTGCCGCCCCCTACCGGGGCAGCGGCAACCTCGTCGTGAACATTGCGGCGGAAAGCCCCGCCGCGACGACGGACGGCATGACGGACGCGGTCCTCGTCTCGTGGCCCGGCGGCTTCGACACGACGCACCTGGTCTACGGCACGCTTCCGAACCCCGTCACGGACTCGTTCTACATTGCGACCAACCCGGACACCAACGTCCCGGAACTGCACCTCCGCATCTTCGGCCAGGCGCAGGGCGAGGCCGACCCGTCCATTGCGACCGTAACCGCAACCGGCGTCACGCACACCGGCGCGACGCTTTCCGCAGCCGTGATGCCCGGCGGCTCCGCGTCGTCCGCGGAGGTGTCGCTGCTCGTTTCCGCGAACGGCGGCGCGGAGTTCGTCGTGACAAACGAAACCGTCTCGGCCTCCGGGACGATCGTCTTCCCGATCGACGGACTTCCTTCCGGTGCGACCTGCACCGCGCGTTTCCGCGTCGTCAACAGCTACGGGCGCAGCGCCGTCTCCGATCCGGTCGTCGTCCGGCTTCTCGCCAGCTATGCGGAGTTCGCCGTCGCGGGTTCGGGCGTCTCGCTCTCCCGGGCCGGCAACGACACCGTCGCCGAATTCACGCAGGACGGCACGTTCACCGTCCTGCGCGGCGGCGCGGCCGAAGTGCTGGTCGTCGCCGGCGGCGGCGCCGGCGGCGCGAGCGGCGGCGGTTATGCGGGCGGCCGCGGCGGCG
>CACWKU010000025.1 GCA_902761575.1 uncultured bacterium | reverse complement strand
CACCTCGCCGCGCGCGGCGAAATCCGCCTGCGCGCCGTCGCCGCGCGCGACCCCGCCCGCGCCGCCGCGTTCGCCGCGCGGTTCGGCTTCGAAACCTCGTTCGGCTCCTACGAGGAGCTTGCAGCCGACCCGGAGACGGACCTCGTCTACGTCGCCACGCCGAACACGCTGCACGCGCCGCATTCGCGGCTCTGCCTCGAGGGCGGGAAGCACGTCCTGTGCGAGAAGCCCTTCACCGCCAACGCGCGCGAAGCGAAGGAGGTACTCGCCCTCGCCCGGTCGCGCGGACTCTTCTGCGGCGAGGCGATGTGGCTGCGGTTCCTGCCCGCCTCCGCCGCGATCGGCGAGGCGCTGCGCGCGGGGCGCATCGGGACGCCACGGATGATCGAGGCTGTCTTCGAGGTCCCGATATCGGAGAAGGAGCGCATCCGAGAGCCCGCTCTCGGCGGCGGCGCGCTGCTTGACCTCGGCGTCTACCCGATCGCCTTCGCGCTGCTTCACTTCGGCGAGGACTACGCGGACGCCACGGGGCGCGCGACGCTTCTGCCGACCGGCGTCGACGACCAGTCCGCCTTCTCGCTCGGCTGGGCCGACGGCCGCATCGCCGCGCTCGCCTGCTCGGCGACCGCCGCCGGCGGCGCGGGCGGGCGCATCATCGGCACCGAGGGCGCGATCCACGTCCCGCAGCTCGTGCGCTGCGATGGCTTCCGCATCTCGCCGTTCAGCGGCGGCGAACCGGAGGACTTCTCCCTTCCGTTCGAGTGCAACGGCTACGAATACGAGCTGCGCGCCGCCGCGCGCGCCGTCGCCGACGGTCTCCCCGAATGTCCAGAGGCGCCGCATTCCGCCACCCTTGCGGCGCTCCGTGCAATGGACGCCCTTCGAGCCTCCTGGGGCGTCCGCTTCCCCTGCGACGCCTAGGCCCTCCCGCCCGCTCGGGCCACGTATCCTCCTTCAGGAACCATTTCTAAGGCATTTACTAAGGGGACAGACCCCTCAAAAAATGTCGCCTGCCAGGCGACATTTTCGGCGGGGCGTTGTGGCAGTCTACGTTCCCAGGCCGCGGGAATGGGTCCTTCGGCTCGGAAAACAACCCTCAAACAAGGAGTCAACGATGAAACAAGAACATGGACAAGTCGATGCAATTCTGGAGGCGGAACGGACTCGTCGTGGCCGCAGGGCTTCCATTCGGCCAAAGAAGGATGGCTCGGACATTCTGAAAACGTCCGTCACTGCCGAACGCCAGATCCGATCCTCGGTCGCCACGGAACCCATTCGTTCCCCATTCGCGATCCTGGTTCGGGAGGACGTGCGTGCGATGCGGATGATCGAATGCGATCACGACGGGTTCCCGGCTTTCATGCTGAAGCTGCTCCGCGCCTGCTATCGGACTCGCGACGAGGCGCTCGCGCTGGTTCGCGCCGGCGACATGGTCTCGATCGACTTCTGCCTCGACTTCTGCGAGACGAGGGAGTCGCCGGACGGCTCGCCGGGGACGAGCCGCGCCGTCCCCTACCGGACGGACGCCGTCCTCGCCGCAGCCGCCGGATGCGGGCACATATACGCGTTCGACGACGAAACGCGCCTCTGGCACGTCTGGACCTCCGACGGCTGGCGCGTGGATGAGGATCCCACCGCTCCCGATCTCGCAGACATGGTCGAACACCTCCGCTCCCGTTCGGAGGGCCTCGGCGACGCGGATGTCCTCCCGTTCTAGCGCATCCCGAATCCCGGGTCCAGAAGCGCGTCGAGCGCCGCCCGCTCCGACAGGAGGGGGCGGCGCGAGGCGCGCCCGGGCGCCGCGGCGTCCGCGGCGGAGAGAACGTCGACGCGACGCCTCGCCGCCGCATCGAGCGCGGCGACGCGCCCGAGCAGGACGCGCGCCTGCGCCTCTCGCGCGGCCGGGGACGAGCCGCCGAGGAAGCATTCCCACACCACGAGGAGCTTCCAACCGGCATCCAGCAGTTCGCGAACATGACGAGCGTCGCGCGACGCGTTGCGGCGCAGCTTGGCGACCCACCACGCGTGGCGCGAGTGTGGGATCGTCGCGGCGGGACAGCCCGGATGGTGGTGCCAGAAGCAGCCGCGCACCTCGATCGCGAGACCGCGGGCGCGCAGGACGACGTCCGGCCGTCCCGGGAGGTCGCCGCAATGCAGCCCGTAGCGGTATCCCGCGCGATGCAGCACGGCACGCACGAACATCTCCGGCTTCGTGTCGACGCTCCGGATGCGCGACATCAGCCAGCTGCGATGCTCGGGCGTTAGAGTGTCCATGTGCTCGAAACGATTTCGGAATCGGAGGTCTTAGGACGCCCCGCGAACGCCGGTCGCGGAATTCAGGCCGAGGAACGGACACTCGTCGAAGAGCCCTTCCGTTCGTCGGCGCATGCGCGGCGGAAGACACCCCGCCACGCGGTGGAGGAATCGTTCGCCGCCGAGCGCGCCGCCGTGCAGGAACCCCGCCACACGACGCCGTAGCAGCCCGCGCACCGTCTTCGGCGGCAGCATCCGCCCCTTCTCGTCCCGCTCGATGACATCGTCCGCGACATTCGCCTCCGGCGATGGCGACGTTTCCATCCCGCCGTCCTGCGCGTTCGAGGATGCGCCCACAGACTGCGACACCTTCCCCTCGATCGCGCTAGCGCACGCCTCGCGCGACTGCTCCCACGACGAATCCTCCGCGCGGCAGACGCGCGAGACGAGCGCGCGGAGGCCGTCCTGCGCCGCGAAGTCGCCGTGGCACGCCGCCCCATAGCCGGCGTTCCGGGCATCCTCCGGGGCGTTGACCATCGCCGCGCGGACGGGATTGAGGTGGATGTAGCCCGCCACGGTCATCAGCGCGCGGAACGAGCCCTCCAGAAGAATGCTCTTGAATCGGCCCTCCCAGATCGTCCCGGTGTTCTCGTGGCGCTTGTTGTAATCCTGCGTGTAGGCCTCCTTGAACGTCTTGCAGAACTGGGAGAGATCGTACATCCGCGCGCGCATGCGGTCCCGCTCGTCCGCGACCCGCATCTCCAGGCCCTTCTTCGTCCACTTCTCCCACTTCTCGAGGATTGCGGCGAACTTTCCGGGGCCGTACCAGGCGAGCATTCTCCGATCCAGCTCCCTGTCGGACACCTCCTTTCTCCGCGGAACGCGCACCAGCAGATGGAAGTGGTTGGACATCACCGCGAACGTATAGAGCTCCACCCCGGAGAACACCGCCGCCCCGCGGATCATCCCGAGCAGGATCGCCTTCTCCTTCTCGTCGATGAGGAACCGCTTCCCCCCGATCCGGCTCACCACATGGTAGAACCCCTCGCCCTCGACCTTGACCCTCGGCCTTCTCATTTCTCGCCCCTTTCCGTTATCCGTTGGATTTCGCTCCGCACGAGCCGCAATCTACCATACTCGCCCCGCCGTTGCAAGAACTATTTAAGGGGACAGACCCCTTTATATTTCGTGTGTTTTGAATTTGCTTGACTTCCGGACGCCGGTCTGCAAGAATGGCTTGCGTCACCCACATCGAGCATTGGTCGATGCCGACTTGCCGCCTCCCGCTGAAGGGCTGTCATGACGAACGAGGCCGGATCGTGGATTCCAACCACCCTGCGCAAATGCGCACGGCGAGGGGGCCTGCCATGCTCCACACATCGCGGCCGCATGTCCCCCGCCGGAACAAACAAGGAGAACATGCACATGACCTACGAGGAAGAACTGGCCGAGCAAAAGGCGAAATACTTCGCGCTCGCGACTAGACTGGACCGCTTCTGGAATGGTTTTTCCGGACCGGATCCGACCTGGGACATCCCCTACCCGATCCCCCGCCGCAAGGGCTGCTGGGGCCGATGCTACGCAAGCCGTTACAACGGAACGACCTACTTCGGCTTCGCCGCACATTGGGCGCGCTGGCGCGCCGACGCAAACCCCGCGAAGAACGAGTTCAAGCTCGATGACGACCACCTCTGGCTCGACCGTCAGAACATGGTCCTCGGCGCGGACGATGTCCTGGCCTGGCTATCGGAGGTCGAACGCGATCCCGATCGGGCAAACCGCCGGATCGCCGAGGAATTCCCCAAGGACGAACGGATGGGCGTCGTCCCCCGTTCCATCGTGGAACGCTACATCCCCGATGCCTATTCGATCGGAAAGGCCCTGGGCCCCGCGAAATCCCGAGCATTCGTCCGCATCCACGCCTCCGGCTACTTCCACCGCGAGGAGAACGCCCAGCTCGAAGACATGACCGCCAACCAGTTCTTCGAATACTGCCGCATCGCCTATCTGGCGGCGGAACGCAAGGACGACCACCTCGACCGAACCCTTACCGGTCGCGAAATGTATCACCGCTATGCGGACGGCCGCTGCGGCGCTCTCCTTGAAATCGACCCGGACTCGCCGGACGAGTTCCTCGCATGGCTCGACCACAAGACGCCCTGCACCCGCGACCTCGGCGACCATCCGTGGGAGATCAAATGCGGCGGCAATACGACCCACATCGATCTTTATGTCGGACGTCCCAGGCGCTACGATTGGCTTCCGGATGCGAAGAAGAAGGACTCAAAGGAATCCCGAACCGTCTTTGTCGGCCTCCGCGGCCACCATATCGGCCGAATCGTCGAAACGGTCAAGATGTTCCTCGCGCTCCACAAGGCAGGCCTCCCGATCTGGATCGATGACGCCGACGACGTCCGCGACCGCATCATCGGCCGGGACCTCATGGGGCTCATCCCCGAGTCCGAATCGTTGCACCGGGGCTGGCAGGAGTTTCCGCGGGACTTCCACGTCTCCGACGTCCTCCACTTCTCCGACTTCGGCCGCGCCAGGCGATTCGCGCTTCCGTTCGTTTCGTGGCGACCGCTTCCCGTCCTTCTGCTGCGATAGCGCCTTCCCGGCCCGTTCGATTAGTCCCGCTTCGCCGCTTGGGCGGCGGAGCGGGAACGGCGGTCCCGAATCCAGCGCGGATTCTGCTTGATTTACGCCCCGGAAGTTGGGAGAATGACGGCACTTTCGGAGGATACAATGATGAACAAGTTCGGGAAAACGGCGGTTGCCGTTCTGGCGCTAGCGGCGGTGGCCGTCGCCTCGTCGCTCGTGACGATCGCGGTCGGTGGAGGCGGGGATAGCACCAACGCCGCGGAGGCGCGCGAATGGCACCGGCAGAGGCTCGCCGAGATGACGGGGGCGAAGGGCGGCCGGGCGGGCGCCGCCGCCCCCGCGCCGAGGCGCGCGGGGCGCGCGGACGCCCCGCTCGTCGCGTTCCGCGACCCGAAGGGCAACTTCACGATGCAGGTGCCGAAGGGATGGGTCGTCTCGTCCGGCGGGTTCGATCTGCTCCACTGGATCCACGCCTGCGATCCGAAGCGCCCCGAGCTCGGCGTCTTCACCCTCCTCAAGACGGAGTGCCTGCTGATGAACCGCGCCTCCAAGCAGTTCTACTGGGACAAGCGCGGGTTCGGCCTCTACGCGATGTTCGCCGACATGATCGTCGCGGAGAAGGTGGAGGACCTCTACGCGCAGTTCCCGGCGTTCTGCGCGTTCGCCGCGAAGTGGGAGAAGAGCTACGCCGGGTTCGCGTTCCCGCAGATCGCCGATTTCGAACTGGTGGAGAAGAAGCCAGCGCGGACGGCGATGTCGCGCGTGGCGCTGGACGACGCCCTGCTGCGCGGCACCTTCACGGACCCGCTTACGAAGCGCCGCGGCGAGGGGCTCTTCACCGGAACGCTCTGCCGCGGCATCGTCCTCACGGGCAACGTCGGGTGCAACGTCATGTATAACATCTCCGGCGTCACGGCGCCGGAAGGCGAGCTCGGCGACTGGGCCGAAATGCTCGCGAAGGTGCTCGGCTCGGTGCGGTATTCGGAGGCGTTCGAGGCGACCGCGGCGCGCGACGCGCAGATCCGCGCGGCCGGAAACGCCAAGCTCGCGCAGACGCTGCAGCAGACCTCGGACCTCGTGGTCCGCGGCTGGGAGGAGCGCCAGAAGGGCTTCGACGCCCGCGTGGACAGGCGCTCGGACGCCACGCTCGGCTACGAGCGCGTCGTGGAGAAGGACAGCGGCCGCGTCTACCGCGCCTACAACGGCTTCCTCGACGCGTCCGAGAACCAGAGGCGCTTCGAGGCCGCGCCGGACGAGGCGTATTCCCGCCCGATCGACGGCACCATCGACCGGTAGCCCCGCCATGGACGCGAGATCGTTTCCCGACTTCCGCCGCGGGATGGGCTTCGGCGGCTGGCTCACGAACTACAAGCGCTTCAACGTCCTGCCGCAGGAGTGGCGCACCCGCCTCACCGTCGGCGACTTCGAGCACTTCCGCTCCTTCCTCTCCGAGGCGGACGCGGAGAACGTCGCGGCGATGGGCTTCGACCACGTCCGCGTCGGGTTCGACCAGATCGTCCTCGAGGAGCGCCCCGGCGTCTACCGCGAGGAAATCCTCGACCTGCTCGACCGCTTCTGCGGCTGGTTCGAGTCGCGCGGCCTCGGCGTCGTCCTCAACCTCCACAAGGCCGTCGGCAACTACTGCGACATCCACGAGGAGAACGCGCTGCTCGACGACCCCGCGCTGCAGGACCGCTTCGTCGCGCTGTGGGAGGCCGTCGACCGCCGCTTCGCGCACCGCCCGGCCGTCGCGTTCGAGCTCCTCAACGAGGTGCTCGACGTCCCGCCGGAGAAGTGGCTCGCGCTCGCGCGGCGCACCGTCGCCGCGCTGCGCCGCCTCGACCCGGGGCGCTGGATCGTCGTCGGCCCGACCTGCTGGAACAACCCGTGGGCGCTCCGCGCGCTGGAGCCCTTCGACGACCCCCGCGTCGCCTACACGTTCCACATGTACGAACCGTCCGCCTTCACGCACCAGCGCGGCGTCCTCCAGCCCGCGCACTGCTTCTACAACCGCGACATGCCGTATCCCGGCGACCCGGAGCGCTACCGCGACCACGCCCGCGAGACCGGCCGCGATCCCCGCCGCTTCGACGGCTTCGCGGAGATCGGCCGCGACTTCCTCGCCGACGTCCTCCGCGACGCGTTCGACTGGAAGGCCGCCCACCCCGGCCGGATCCTCTGGTGCGGCGAGTTCGGCACCATCCGCCACGCCAGGCCCGCCTGGCGCGAGGCGTGGATGCGCGACGTGACGTCGCTCCTGCGCGAACACGGCATCCCGTGGTGTGTCTGGAACTACCTCTCCACCCCGAACGACGGGAACCGCTTCTCCCTCGTCGACGACGACACGCGCCGCATCCTCTCCCCCGCCCTCCTCCGCGCCTGCCTCGGCGAGGGCTAGCCCCGCACCCGGCCTACGAGCCCGTGATCGCCGGCCACGCGCGGCGGATCGCCAGGCGCGCGATCCAGCACGCCGCCGCGAGCCCGACGAACGCCGGGACGGGCGGGACGCCGTGCCCCCAGAAGCAAAGGAAGCCAGTCTGCATCCAGAGCAGTCCGCCGATGGCGCGCCCCACCGCGCGGCCGCGTTCGCGCGGCCCGTGCGGTTCCCCGAGCGGCCAGACCGCCGCGCACCACGTCGCGGCCGCGGCGAGGCAGCCGAGGATCGGGACGAGCGGGCCGAAGGACGGCAAGCTTCCCCGCAGGGAGCCCGGATGCAGGATTGCCGCCGTCGCGGTCAGGACGAGTCCCAGGCACCAGAACGCAACCGGAACGAGCGCGAGGAGCGCGGGGGCGTATCGTCGCTGCCCCATCGGGCCCGAGGCGCGCTCCTCGCCCGCGCCAAGTTTCGTCACGGCCGCCGTGTAGAGCGTCCATCCGACGGCCATCGGCGCCACGGAGGCAATCCACGCCACGTCGAGGGTCGACGTCACGGCATCGTACCATTCGACCGCCTCCGGCGGAACGGCGCCCGTCACGGCCGCCGCGCCGGAGACGACCGCCAGCCCGCGGCACAGGCCCATCAGGAGGAATCCGAGGCGCGGCAGGCGCTCCTTGACGCGATCGTAGGCGAGGATCGCCGCGGCGACGCCGGCGACGCAGCCCCACCACCCGGCGCCGAGGCGGAACGCGAGCCCGACGGCGGCCGCCGCCGCGAAGCAGGCCGCGCGCGCGATGCGGACCGCGCGCCGCGACAGCGCGCCCGTCGCGAGCGGGCGGGACGAGCCCGCCGCGCGGTCGGCCTCCTCGTCCACGAGGTCGTTGTCCGCGAGCCCGCCCAGGTAGAGCAGCAGCTCCGCCGCCCCCGCGGCGAGCGCGACGGCGACGACGGAGCCCGGGACGCCCTTGCCGAAGACGAGGAACGCGACCATCGCCCCGCCCGCGACCGCGTCGCCAACGGCGGTCGGGAGGTTCGGCACGCGGAAGAGCTGGAGCCAGGGCTTGATCACGCGCCTCATTCTTTCACAATCGCCCCGGCCCGTCAACGCGCGCGGCGCGGCTAGCGCGCGTAGAGCTCGGCCGCCTCGACGAGCCGGATGAACTCCGCGCGCCAGCCCTCGGGGTCGGCGCCCTTCGCGGCGCGGGCGCGGGCAAGGACGTCGGCGAAGGAGGCGGTCCCCTTGAACTTCGAGTCCTCCAGCAGCAGCGCGAACTCGGCCACGGCGGAGGCGAAGCGGAAGTCCTCCGAGGGCGAGTCGGTCGCCGCCGCCGCCGCGAAGGGCGTCTCGGCGAGCTCGCTCGCGTCGCCGTCGGGCGCCTTCCACCGCAGCTTCACGGTGAAGAGGTCGCCGCTTTCGACGCCTTCGGTCCTCTGGTATTTGAGCGGGTCGACGCTCGCGACGGCCTCCTCGCCGGAGCCCGCCGGGACGATCTCGTAGAACGCGGTCATCGAATGGCCGGAGCCGATCTCGCCGGCGTCCTTCCTGTCGTCGTTGAAGTCCTTGTCGGCGAGCTTACGGTTCTCGTAGCCGAGCAGGCGGTAGGCGGCGACCTGCGCCGGGTTGAACTCGACCTGTAGCTTGACGTCCTTGGCGACGGTCTGCAGCGTGCCGCCGAACTCGGTGAGGAACACCTTCTTCGCCTCGAGGAGCGAGTCGACGTAGGCGTAGTTTCCGTTGCCGGCGTTGGCGAGCTTCTTCATCGTCGCGTCCTGGTAGTTGCCGGAGCCGACGCCGACGACGGTGAGGAAGACGCCGCTCGCGCGCTTCTCCGCGATGAAGTCCTCGAGCGCCTTCGGGCTGGAGATCCCGATGTTGAAGTCGCCGTCGGTGACGAGGACGACGCGGTTGTTGCGCTTCGCGTCGAAGTTCTTCCTCGCCTCCTCGTAGGCGAGCCGGATGCCCGCGCCGCCCGCGGTGCCGCCGCCGGCCATCAGCGAGTCGATGACGCCGAGGATACGCGCCTTGTCGGTGCCGGGCGTCGAGGGCAGGCGCACGTCGGTGCCGTTCGCGTAGGTGACGATCGCGACGCGGTCCTCGTCGCGCAGCTCGCCCACGAGCATCGAGAGGCCCTTCTTCGCCATCTCGATGCCGCCGTTCCACGACATCGAGCCGGATACGTCGACGAGGAACACGAGGTTGCACGGCGGGATGTTCCCCTTGTCGAGCTCCTTCGCCTGGAGCGCGACGCGGGCGAGCCTGTGCGCCGGGTTCCACGGGCACGGCGCGGCCTCGCACGAGACGGCGAGCGGCCTGCCGTCCGCCGGCTGCGGGTAGTCGTAGCGGAAGTAGTTCACGAACTCCTCGAGCCGCACGGACGTGCGCGGCGGCAGGCGCTTGCCGTCGGTCAGCTCGCGCCGCATCAGCGCGTAGCTCGTCGTGTCCACGTCGAGCGAGAACGTCGAGAGCGGCGTCGCCTTCGGGTCGAGGAACTCGTTCTCCCGGAACTCCGCGTAGCGCTCCGCCGCGGGCACGACCCTGCCGGCGGTGGAGACGTCGTAGAGGGAGCCGCCGACAATGTCGAGCCCGACGCCGGCGGCGACTCCGGAATCTTTCTGTCCGTCCCACTGGCGGACGCCGCCTAGATGCTCCGCGGGCGCCTCGGCGAAAGACACGCGGTAGAGGCTGCCGTAGGTTCCGTCCGGCGCAGCCGCGGCGGCAGCAGCCTCGTAGTAGTCCGGCAGCCCGTCGCTATCGCCGGAAACTTCCGCGGAGTAGGTCCTGGGCGTCCAACGCGACGTCACGTCCTTGATCACCCCCTCCCTGACGCTGCGTTTATCCTTGCCTGCATCTGCGTCCATTTTCGCACGGACGTCGAGGCGGCGCTGGAGGTCAAGCGCATCGGCGCGGCCCGGATCGTCTTGGAGAACGTTTTCGACCTCGCGACGACTGTCATCGTAGAGACCGGTCGCATAGCATTCTTTGGCGACGCGAATCCGATTATCGAGTTCCTCGGCCCGCGCGGGCGCGGGCGGCGGCGCAGAGGCGACATCCTCCTCTTCGCACTCCTCGTCAAGATCCGCTTCGGCCGTTTCGTCCAGATCGGCCTGATCAATGCTCCGGTCTTCGTCGCCGCCGTCCGCGGGGGCGGCGTCTCCCACCAGGACCGGCGCGCCGGCCTCGCCGGCGGGCCGGTCCTTCGTCCCCATCTTCGCGGCGTAGACCGCGAGCCCGCAGCAGATCGCGAGCGCGGCGGCGGCGCGGAAGGCGGGACGGAGGAAGAGGAGGCGCGCGGGTTCGCGACGGAAGAGCGGCACGAAGCTCCCGCCCGCGACGAGAAACTCGCGCTCGTATTGGGCGACGGCGTTTTCGCCGTCGGTCCGCGAGAGGCGTCCGGGCGCGGCGCGCTTCGCGGCGGCGAGGAGGTCGGCCAGGTCCGCCTCGGCGAGTGCGTCCACGCGCCAGCTGCGCTTGACGAAGCGGCGCGAGGCGGTGCAGGCGTTCCAGAGCTGGAACACGCGCTCGCCGGCGAGGCGCTCGCGGGGCGAGGCCGGGACGGTGAAAGGCGAGACGGGGACGAGGAGCCAGCCCGGCGCGCCGCGGTCCTCGGCGACGAGGGCGGCGAAGGGCCGATTCATGTCCGCAAAGAGCCGGATCTCTCCGGCGCGGACGGGTGCGTCGAACGCGCCGCCCTCCACGGGGCGGCGGTCGGCCTCGAAGGGGCGGCGCGCGCCGCCTTCGCGGTAGAGTTTCCATTGCTGCTCGAACGTGGTGCTCATGCGTGGTTCTCCCAGCGGACGCGCGTCGCGGCGGGGACGGCCGCCTCGCAGACCTCGAGCAGCAGCCGGCCGGCGAGGGGGCTTGCCGCCTCCTCGCCCAGTTCCGACAGTTCCGCCTTCATCCGTTTCACGACTTTCTCCCGCAGCGCGTAGGCCCGCGATTTTCCGGTTTGCAGCCCTTCGAGGACCGCCGCATCCGTCAGCGGCACGTCCTGGGCCGTCGCATACAAAAGGAGCGCGACCGCGGATTTTTCCACGCCGAGCTTCGCGGCGGCGCGGGAGAGGGCGTCTTCGATCTGCCGGCGGAGCGGCTCCGCGTCGAGGAGGTCGGCCGCGTCGGGCGCGGCGTCGCCGGCCTGGAGAGCGGCGGCGGCCTCGTCCGCGGGCGCGCCCTCCCAGACGAGGCGGCGGCGGCCGTCCTCGCCGCGCAGCGTGCGCGGCCGCCAGCCCTTGAGGGCGGCGATCCAGTCCACGACGATGTCGTGCACGCGGCCGGACGCGGCGCCGAAGAGCGTACCGCAGACGAAGTCGCGCATCGCGAGGCCCTCCGCGCGGATGCGGTGAGCGAACCAGAGCTTGAGCGGCTTGGCGCCCTCGCGCGAGCCCCTGAGCCGGAAGAAGGCGTCGAAGAACGCGACGGGGTCCTCGCCCTGCGTCTCCTCCGGCGAAACGCCGCAGGCCGCGAGCCGCCGCATCATCGCGGGGACGATCTGCGCGCGGAGGCGGCGAGCGTCCTCCTCGCCGCACCCCGCCACGGAGCAGATCTCGAACCACTGCCGCCAGGCCCCGTCGCCGGCGTATCGGTCATGCGTGTCGTCCATCGTGGAATTCTCCTTCGTCTGCCCCCTAAAGGAACCGTCCTCCGCGTTTTTCCGCGCGCGGCGAAAGAGCTGCTCCGGACGGCAGACGAACAGGATGAGCCTTATGCCGAACGGGGCGTTTCACGGACGCCCGACGCCGCCGAAAGCGCCAGGAACGGGCACCGGTCGAACAATGCTTCGGCCTTGCGCCTCAGGCGTTCCGGGAGCGCCCCCGCCACGCGCTTCAGGAACGCCGCGCTTCCCAGAGCCCCGCCGTGCAGGAAGCCGGCCGACTGCCGCCGCAGCAGCGCCCGTAGCGAACCGGCGCGGATTGGACGGCCCTTGTCGTCCGTCTCCACCACGTCGTCCGCCGGATCCGGCGCCTCGTCCGAACCGGGCTCCGCCTGCGACGGTACGCCGACACGGTCCTGAATCTTGCCTGCAATCGCATCGCAACAGGCCTTGCGGGCCTGCTCCCAGGTTGAATCCTCCGCCCGACACACCCGCGAAACCAGTCCACGGAGGCCGTCCTGCGCGAGCGCGTCGCCCTTGCAGCCGGCGCCGTAGCCGGTCCACCTGGAATCCTCGGGCGCGTCCACCATCGCCGCTCGGACGGGATTGAGGTGGACGTACCCCGCCACGGTCATCAGCGCACGGAAGGAGCCTTCGAGAAGAATGCTCTTGAAGCGGCCTTCCCAGATCGTGCCGGTGTTCTCGTGACGCCGGTTGTAGTCTTGCGTATAGGTTTCCTTGAACGTCTTGCAGAACTGGGAGAGATCGTACATCCGCGCGCGCATGCGGGCCTTCTCGTCCAGAACGCGCCACTCCTGCTTCCTCGCCGTCCACTTCTCCCACTTCTCCAGCACCTTCCGGAACCGGGGCGTCCCGTAGAGCGCCTCCATTCTCCGAAGCAGCTCCGCGTCAGAAACAGCCTTCTTCCTCGGCACCCTGACCAATAGATGGAAATGGTTCGACATGATTGCGAACGTGTAGAGCTCCACCCCAGAGAACACCGCCGCCGCCCGGATCATCCCGAGCAGGATGGCCTTCTCCTTCTCGTCGATGAGAAACCGCTTCCCCCCGATCCGGCTCACCACGTGGTAGAACCCATCCCCCTCGACCTTGACCCTCGGCCGTCTCATCTCGCGCCCCGTCTGTCGGATTCGCCTCTCATGAGGCCGCAATCTATCACATCTGCCCGGCACCTGGCAAGCACTTTTTAAGGGGACAGACCCCTTTAAAATATCCCTGACCCCGCCGAAGTTGCCCGAGCGCCCCGGGTCTGATAGAATCCGCCACATGAAAGAAATCATCGCCATCGCCGGGGGGCACCCGGACGACCTCGTCGGAAGCCTCGGCTTCGCCCTCCTCGCGAAGGACCGCTTCGACATCCACATGCTCGACTTCACCCGCGGGGAGGTCGGCTGGTCCGGCCACGGCAAGGAGGAGACCGCCCGCGTCCGCACCGCCGAGGAGGAGTCCGTCTGCGCCGAGCTCGGCGCCACGCCCCACTTCCTCGGCGAGGTCGACGGAGACGCCTTCGCCACGCGCGAGGCCGTCGCCCGCACTGCCGCCCTCCTCCGCGAACTGAGGCCGCGCGCGATCATCATGCACTGGCCGCTCGATTCGCACATGGACCACGTCATGTCCACCGCCGCGACGCTCAAGGCCGTCTGGACGACCTACGCCGACCCCCGCAAGGACTTCCCCGAGATCTACTTCTACGAGGAGACCTCCCAGTCGCTCTACTTCCATCCCGTCTGGTACGTCGACATCACATCCGTCTGGGACCGCAAGGTGGAGCTGATGCGCAAATACGTCTCCCAGAACTCCGGCGACGGCATCGTCCGCAACAAGACCGAGGACGCCCTCTTCCGCGGCAACCAGTTCTGGGTCGACAAGGCCGAGGCCTACGCCCCCTACATCCCGCCCCGCCCCGGCTCCCGCTGCATCTTCACCGAAATCCAGGCACCATGAACGAAAACATCGCCAAGCGCAACGCACTCCTCGCACAGAAGACGATCCAGGGGCTCGCGTCCCGCAACATGACCGGCCACTGGGCCGCGTCGAGGGAGGAGGCGCTCGCCGTCGCCCTCTCGCTCATCCCCGAGGGCTCGTCCGTCACGATGGGCGGCTGCATGAGCGCGCACGAGATCGGCCTCGTCGACGCGCTCAAGAAGGGCAACTACAACTTCATCGACCGCGACGCGACGGCGGACAAGCGCGCCGCGATGCTCGCCGCCTATGACGCGGACGTCTTCCTCGCGAGCGCCAACGCGATGACCGACGACGGCGTGCTCGTCAACGTCGACGGCAACTCCAACCGCGTCTCCGCCATCGCGCAGGGGCCGCGCAAGGTTGTCTTCATCGTCGGGATGAACAAGGTCTGCCCGGACGTCGACTCCGCCATGAAGCGCGCCCGCGGCGTCGCCGCGCCCACGAACGCCCAGCGATTCGGACTCTCGACGCCCTGCTCGAAGACCGGCGCCTGCGCGGACTGCAAGTCGCCCGACACGATCTGCTGCCAGATCCTGATCACTCGCTTCTCCCGCCACCCCGGCCGCATCCACGTCGTCCTCGTGAACGATTCGCTCGGCTTCTAGGAGACCCTCCATGAAACGCATCGCATCCCTCGCCGCCCTAGCCGTCCTGATGGCCGGGTCCTGTCCCGGCCAATCCCCCGCCGCGCCCGCGGAAAGGCCGCCCCTGCGCGTGCTCTCGATCGGCAACTCCTTCTCCGCGAGCCTCTGCCGCTACCTGCCCGCCATGGCGGCGGCCTCCGGCGAGAAGCTCGAGTTCTGCAACCTCTTCATCGGCGGCTGCTCCCTCAAGCGCCACGCCGACAACGCCGCCAAGGCCGGCGCCGACCCCGCCTTCGCGCCCTACGACGTCACGTGGTTCCGCGCGGACGACCCCGAGCATCCCGCGAAGTTCAAGTCGAACATCCCGCAGATGCTCGCCACGCAGAAGTGGGACGTCGTCACGCTCCAGCAGGCGAGCCACGAGAGCTGGAAGCCCGAGTCGTTCCACCCGTGGGCCGACTCGCTCGTCGCGACCGTCCGCTCCCTCGCGCCCGACGCGGAAATCGTCTGGCACGAGACCTGGTCCTACAACGCCGCCGACGCCCGCATCGGCGGGAAGTTCCCCGACTGGCCCTTCGACCAGGCCGGCATGTACTCCCGCGTCGAAACGAACGCCCTCGCGCTCGCCCGCGAGTTCGGCCTCCGCGTGATCCCCGTCGGCCTCGCCGTCCAGAAGCGCCGCGCCTCCCTCGCCGCCGCCGGCCCCGTCTTCGACCCCGCCACGCTCTCGCCCGGCGACCCGATCGACCTCAAGGGCGAGCCCGTCGGCGCGCTCAGCTGGAAGGACGGCAAGATCTCCGGCGACACGATCCACCTCAACCGCTCCGGCGAATACCTGCAGGCCGCGACGTGGCTCGGCTTCCTCTTCGGCCGCGACGTGCGCGAGCTGCCCTTCGCGCCCGAGGGCGCCGGCGACGATGAGACCCGCGCCGCCCTCCGCGCCGCCGCGCAGGACGCGCTCGACGAGGCGAAGGTCCGCGGCTGGCAGGACTTCGCGCCGAAGAAGGCCGCGCCGCCGGTGCTGCGCGCTTTCCGCGTGGAGCCCAGCGAGGACTTTCATCCCGCCGACGACCGCTGGACCTTCGTCACGCCGGAGAACGGCGTCGTCGACGCCGGCACGACCGCTCCGCTCGGTTCCGCCGACCTCTGCTACGCGTTCCAGACCGCGTGGGACGAAGACGGGCTGGGCGTCATCGTCATCACGGTGGACGATGACATCTCGACCGACAACTGCGCTCCCGGTTCCACGAGTTGCTGGGCGTGGGACGACGACGCGGTCGAAATCTTTCTCGACGGCGAATTCGCGCGCCTGCCCGACAGCCGTGCGGACCACGGCGTCCACCTCAAGCACGGCGGCGAGTTCTCGCTCGTCGCGAACGGCGCCGCGATGAGCGACTTCTCCGGCTATCCGAACTCCTACGCGACGCCCGCCCGCGCCGATTCCGCCGATTACGGGGTCGCCACGAACTGCCTCTGGTCGGGCGATGTCCAGCGGGGGAAATGGAAGGTCGACGACATCCGCGACGAACTGCTGAAAATGCCCGGCTGCCCGGAGGGCTTCTGGCCGGAAAACGGCAAGGCGACCGGTTACTGCTACCACTTGACCTGGGCCGCGATGGGCCGCACGAACGCGCCCGAGCGCATCGGGTTCAACATCGGCGTGCAGGACGACGACGGCGGCGGGCGCCGCAACCACGCGCTCTACTGGACGGGCAACCCCGCGCGCCCGTTCTCCGACGAAAGCGCCTTCGGCGTCCTCGTCCTCGAATAGCCGCGAATGCGCTTGCACGCGCGAGCGCGGATATGGTAGTATCCACTGCGATTTCGGCGCGCGTCGCGCCGGAAGGACCAGACAACAACCCGAAAGAAAGAGGCTCCACATCAGCCCGCTCCCCTACCGCCCTCCGATGGGCCCCCGCCCCAACAACAACCAGCGCGACATCCGCGGCCGGCGCCCCGGCGAGGAGTTTACGCGGACGAACCAGCAGATCCGCGTCCCCGCGGTCCGCTGCCTGCTCCCCGACGGAACGCAGCTCGGCGTGATCGCCACGCGCGACGCGCTCGACAAGGCCCGCCAGATGGGCCTCGACCTCGTGGAGGTGAGCCCCAACGCCCAGCCCCCGGTCTGCAAGATCATGGACTACGGCAAGTGGAAGTACGAGGAGGACCGCAAGAAGAAGGAGGCGCGCAAGAACCAGGCGCGCACGCAGCTCAAGGAGGTGAAGTTCCACGCGAACACCGACGTGGGGGACTACCAGCTCAAGATGCGCAACATCCGCTCCTTCCTGGCGGAGGGCAACAAGGTGAAGCTCACGCTGATGTTCCGCGGGCGCGAGAACGCGCACAAGGAGATCGGCGAGGAGCTCCTGAAGCGCGTTTGCGCGGAGCTGGCCGACGTCGCGAACGTCGAGCAGGAGCCGAAGGTCGTCGGCCGCAGCGCCACCGGCCTCATCGCCCCGAAGTCCCAGAAGGGCCGCGCCTAGGCGCCGCCCCCTCCCCTCCCCCGCCCGCCGCGCCCCCAACCCGCGGCGGGCGGTTGAGTTGCGCCGGTGGTTCTGGTAGAATTCCCCGCATGAACGTCCTCGTCACCGGCGCGGCCGGATTCATCGGCGCCGCGCTCTCCGAACGCCTGCTCGGCCGCGGCCACTCCGTGGTCGGCCTCGACAACTTCAACGACTACTACGACCCGGCGCTCAAGGAGGCGCGCGCGGCGCGGCTGGAGGGCCGCCCCGGATTCCGGATGGTCCGCGCGGACCTGGCGGACGCCGCCGCGCTCGGCGCGGTCTTCGGCGCCGAGCGGTTCGACGTCGTCGTGAACCTCGCGGCGCAGGCCGGCGTACGCTACTCGCTGGAGAACCCCGGCGCCTACGTGCAGAGCAACCTCGTCGGGTTCGTGAACGTCCTCGAGTGCTGCCGCCGCCACGGGCTGCCGCGCCTCGTCTACGCCTCGAGCTCCAGCGTCTACGGCGGCAACGAGAAGATGCCGTTCTCGGAGGACGACCGCGTCGACTCCCCCGTGAGCCTCTACGCCGCAACGAAGAAGAGCAACGAGCTCCTGGCGCACGTCTACGCGCATCTCTTCGGCCTGCAGACGATCGGGCTGCGCTTCTTCACGGTCTACGGCCCGTGGGGCCGGCCCGACATGGCGATGTGGCTCTTCGCCGACGCGATGCTCGCCGGCCGCCCGATCAAGGTCTTCAACCACGGGAGGATGAAGCGGGACTTCACCTATGTGGACGACATCGTCTCCGGCGTCGTCGCGTGCGTCGAGTCGAGGAACCTGGGGCCCGAGGAGATCTTCAACATCGGCAACAACCGCCCGGAGGAGCTTCTGCGCCTCATCGAGGTGCTCTCCGGCGCGCTTGGCGTGGAGCCGAAGATGGAGATGCTGCCGATGCAGCCGGGCGACGTCCCCGCGACCTACGCGGACATCTCCCGCATCCACGCGAAGCTCGGCTACGAACCGACGACGCCGATCGACGTCGGCGTCCCCGCCTTCGCGAAGTGGTTTCTGGAGTACCGCGGGCGGTGAACCGGCGGAAGGCGCTCGAGAACCTGAGGGTCGTCCTCGTCGGGACGCTCTACGGCGGCAACGTCGGGAGCGCGTGCCGCGCGATGGCCAACTGCGGCGTGCGCGAGCTGCGGCTCGTCGCGCCCGACCCGGGCCTCACGTGGGAGTTCGCCGAGCGCATGGCGGTCCACGCGACGGACATCCTCGCCGAGCGCAGGACCTTCGCGACGCTCGCCGAGGCGGTCGCGGACTGCGTCGCCGTCGCGGGGACCTCGCGCCGCGGCGGGCTCTACCGCCGCCACTTCGCCGACTCGCGCGAGGTCGCGCCGGAGCTGCTCGGCCTGGCGGAGACGGGCCCCGTGGCGCTCGTCTTCGGGCGAGAGGACAAGGGGCTCCTCAACGAGGAGCTGCTGCTCTGCACGCACGTCGTCCAGATCCCCGCCTCGCCCGACTACCCGAGCTACAACCTCGCGCAGAGCGTGCTGCTGCTCTGCCACGAGCTCTACCGCGCGGCGGCGGGCCCGGCGCGCAACCGGGAGCTGGAGAGCTCCCCGCCGGCGACGGCGGACCTGCGCGGGAGGATGCTCGCGAAGCTGCGCGCGTACCTGCTCGCGACGGGCTTCATGCAGGAGGACAACGCCGACCACATGATGGAGGGCTTCGGGCGCGTGTTCGCGCGCGGCGTCCGCACCGAGGCCGACGCGAAGCTCGTGATGGGCGCGGTCCAGCAGGCCGGGTGGGCGCTCGACGCCGCGAAGCGGCGCGGGTAGCGCCCGGCGCGCGGCGGACGGGCGGGACGGAAAGAAAGCGCGCCGCCCGGGAAACCGGACGGCGCGCGGAGGAAGGGAAGCGAGGGGCGGCTACTTGTCGCCGTCCTCGTCCTTCTTCTCGTCGGCGGGGGCCGCCTCGGGCGTCCACTCCTCGCCGCCGAACGCCTGGTCGAAGGCGGAGGCGAGGCCGACGATGTTCTGGCCAGCCTTGAGCGACTGCTCGCTCTTGTACTCCTCCGGCATCGGGAAGTCCGCCTCGGCGTCGTTCTTCTCGCGCAGCGAGAGGCCGATGCGGCGCTCGTCGCGGTCGATGCGGACGATGCGGGCCTCGACCTCCTGGCCGATCTTGAGCGCGTCCTTGACCTTCTCCACGTGCTCCTCGCTGATCTGCGAGATGTGCACGAGGCCGTCCACGCCGCCCTCGAGCTCGACGAAGGCGCCGAAGGACGCGATCTTGGAGACCTTGCCCTTGACCTTCTGGCCGACCTGGTAGTTCGACGTGATGGTCGTCCACGGATCCTCCTGCGCCTGCTTGAGGCCGAGGGAGATGCGCTGGTTGGCCGAGTCGACCTCGAGCACGACCGCCTCGACCTCCTGGCCCTTCTGGAGCAGCTCGGTCGGATGGTTGATCTTGCGCGTCCAGCTCATGTCGGAGACGTGGATCATGCCGTCGATGCCGTCCTCGAGCTGGACGAACGCGCCGTAGCTCGTGAAGTTGCGGACCTTGCCCTTGACGCGCGTGCCGACCGGGTAGCGCTCGCCGACGCTGTCCCACGGGTTCTCCTCGGTCTGGCGGATGCCGAGGCCGATCTTCTGGTTCTCCTTGTCGATCGAGAGGACGACGACGTCGACCTCGTCGCCGACCTTGAGCATGTCGCTCGCGCGCGCGACGTGGCGCGTCCAGGAGAACTCGGAGACGTGGACGAGGCCCTCGATGCCGGGCTCGAGCTCGACGAAGGCGCCGTAGGGGACGAGGTTGACGACCTTGCCGCGGAGGCGGGAGTTCACGGGGTAGCGCACCTCGATCGCGTCCCAGGGGTTCTCCTGCGCCTGCTTGAGGCCGAGGGAGACGCGGCCGCGCTCGCGGTCCACGTCGAGGACGACGACCTCAAGCTCCTGGTCGGGCTGCACGACGTCGCTCGGATGGCGGACGCGGCCCCAGGAGAGGTCGGTGATGTGGAGCAGGCCGTCGATGCCGTCGAGGTCCACGAACACGCCGAAGTCGGTGATGTTCTTGACCTTGCCCTTGCGACGCTCGCCGACGACGAGCGTGTCCAGGAGCTCGCGGCGCTTCTCGGCCAGCTGGGCCTCCAGCAGCTCGCGGCGCGAAAGGATGATGTTGTGGCGCTCGGGCACGAGCTTGATGAGCTTGAACTCGTATTCGTTGCCGACGAAGCCGTCCGGCTCGTGCACCGGCACGACGTCGATCTGCGAGCCGGGGAGGAAGGCCTCCACGCCGTCGACGTCCACGATGAGGCCGCCGCGCACCTTGCTCTTCACGAGGCCCTTCACGACGGACCCCTCCTGGTAGCGCTGGAACACGGCCTCCCACTTGATCTTCTCGTCGGCGAGCTTCTTGGAGAGGACGACCATGCCGTCGTCGTTCTCGCTCTGGATGACGAGCACGTCCACCTCGTCGCCGGCCTTGACCGTCGAGATGTCGCCGAACTCGGACGCGGGGATCGCGCCCTCGGACTTGCCGCCGACGTCCACGAGGACCTCGGTGGGACGGACCTCGAGGACCATGCCCTTGTAGATGCGGTTCTCGAGCGCCTGGCCGGGGTTCTCGTCGAGGAGGGCCTTGAGTTCCTGGCGCTTTTCCGTGTTCTTCTCGGTTTTCTTGAGCATTGTATGGTTCCGGCGTTTTGGTTGGTTGGTTTTCGATCGCGGCCTTCCCGGCGGCACCCGCCGCCGCGGCCGGCTGGTCCGCCCCGGACGCGCGGGAACCGGAGCGGAAAGGGCGCGAAGGATAGCACAAGCCCCGCCGCGAGGCAAACGAAATCTTCGCGAAGGCGCGGCTCAGCGCTTGCGCCAGGAGGCGGCGCGCACGGTGCGGCCCTGGCCGAGGAACTTGATCTCGAAGTCGGTCCTCTCGTCCTCGCCGCGCTCGTAGGGAGGCGCGGGCTCGAAGCGCGCGTCGCCCCGCATGACCTCGAGCATCTGCGCGAAGTAGGCCTCGTCGTCCGTGGCGGCGTGGAGCACCCCGCCGCGCCGCAGCAGGCGGTGGAGGAGCGTGACGACCGGCGCGCGGAAGAGCCGGTTGCGCGCGTGCCGGTCCTTCGGCCACGGATCGGGGAAGAGCAGGAACGCCGCCGCGACCGATTCCGGGGGGATGCAGAACTCGAGCGCGTAGCGCGCCTCGGCGACGAGGTAGGCGAGGTTGCCCTGGCCGGCGCGGCGCGAGATCACGTCCGAACGCGCGACGCGCGCGGACTCCTGCTCGATCGCGAGGACGCGGAGCCCCGGGTGCGCGGCGGCGTGCGCGCGGGCGAAGCGACCGTAGCCGGCGCCGACGTCGAGCTCCACGTCGGCGCCCTCCGCGGCGGCGCGCTCGAAGAAGCGGCGCACGGCGCAGCCGCCGCGGCAGGACGGCGGATCGGCGCGGCGCTCGATCCGCTCCTTCATCGCGCCGTCCGGGCGCGCAATGGCGCACAGCCCCTCCGTCAGCTCGAGCGACGGAGGGAGCGAGGGATCGCGCTGCAGGGCGAGGGCGCGCCGGACATGGTGGTCTCGCGGCATGGGCCGGGAGCATACCACGCCGCCGCGCCGCGCCGCAAGCCGGGGTTGAATCCGGGGGGCCGGTTCGTGTATAATCCGGCGCACCATGAAAACCTCCCTGTCCCTGGTCTCCACGCTCGTCCTGCTCGCGCTTCTCGCCCCCTCGCCCGCCGGCGCATGGTCGCTCTTCGGCTCCTCCGCCGAGGAGAAGCTCCTCCGGCGCGCCGACGAGGCCTACGACGCGGCGATGGAGGCGGCGGAGAAGGAGGACAGGCTCTCCGAGCTCCAGCTGCTCTCCTCCGCCCGGAGCGGCTACCAGCGCCTCGCCGACGAATACCCCTCCTATCGCGCGGAGCACGTCTCGCAGCGCCTGGACGCCGTCGTGCTCCTCGCCGACAGCGTCTCGGCGGCGATCGACTCCGGCGAGAGCGCGATCGCCGACCCCGCCGCGGGCACCGCCCGCGCCGCCGAGCCGGGCGCGCCGATGGCCGCGCCGGACTCGACCGATCCGGGCGCCCCGGCGTTCCGCTACCCCGTCCCCGCCCTCGTCCGGACGGAGGACTCCCCCGCGCCCGCGCCCGCTGCGGAACCCGCGCCCGCGCCCGAAGAGGACGACCCCTCTCTCGCCGCGGCGATTCCCAACCCCTTCTTCCGCGAGGCGGCCTCACCGGAGCCGGAACCCGCGCCCTCCCCGAAGGAACCCGCCGAATCCGCGGAGGAGGCCTCCGCGTCCGTGGAGGTGACCCTCCGCGAGACCGTACCGGCCGCCATTCCGCCCGAGGAGGATCTCCGCAATGCGCGCGCCTTCCTCGATATGCTCCGCGAGGCCCGCGCGACGGACGCCGTCCTGCTTCTCGAGGACCGCCTGGAGGAGGAAGGCTCCGCCGCGTCGCTGCGCACCCGGCTCATGTACGCGCGCGCGCTCGTCCAGTGCGCCAACTTCCGCCGCGCGGCGGACGTCCTCGCCGAACTCCCGAAGGAGTCCGAGGCCGATCCCTCGGTCCGATCCCTGCGCGCCGCGGTCGCGGTCGGGACCGACGACCTCGCGGAGGCGCTCCTCCAGCTCACGCTCCTCCTGCGCGACCACCCCGGCTACGCCGACGCCTACGTGGATCTCGCGTACGTCTACCTCCTGCTCGATCCGGTGAACAACCGCGAGGCCGCCGTCGCCAACTACAAGGCGGGCCTCGAGAACGGAGCCAAGCGCGACGGACGGCTCGAGTCCGCGCTCGAAGTCACCATCGCCCGCTAGCCCGCCGCATCCGCGCGGCGCGCGCACGGAGACCACGCCACACCATGCCCCGCGTCACCGCCGCCCTCTTCGCCGCCGTCCTCGCCGCGCTCTTCGCGTCCGGGGCCGCGCCGGCGCGGAAGCCGGCGGCCGCCCCCTCGCGGAAGCCCTCGATCGCCGCGGAGGTCCCGGCGACGACGTCGGAGGTCGCCGTCGTCTTCGACGACCTCGACGCGCCCGACGCCGCCCGCTTCGCCCGCTCGCGCGCCGTCTCCGCCTCGCGCCTCCTCGGCCGCGCGGGCCTCGCCGCGCCGGCCTTTCCGCAGTCCTCGCTCGCCGCCGCGCTGCGAGAGCCCTGCCGCGTCGCGCACCTGATGCACCTCTCGCGCGTCGACCGCTCCGACCTCGCCGCGCTCGACGCCTTCGTCGCGCGCGGCGGCCGCGTCGTCGTGCACGGCTCGGAGTCCCCGAAGCTCGCCGCGTGGTTCGGCGTCACGGCTCCGCCGAAGGAGCGCACCCCGCCCCCGGGCGGCGGCGCGTGGACGGCCTTCCGCTTCGCCGAGTCGCGCCCGCTCAACGCGCCCGCCCGGGTCGAGACCCGCGCCTCCGCGGTCTTCTCGCTGCGCACCGCGGCGCCGGACGTCCGCGCGATCGCGCACTGGGAGGACGCCGCCGGAAGGCGCGGGCCCGCCGCGATCTTCCGCGGCCCGAAGGGCTTCTGGATCGTCCGGACGCTCTACGAGGACGCCTCCGCGCGCGACCGCGCACGCCTGCTCCTTTCCCTTTCCTGCACGATGCACGCCCCGCTCTGGAAGACCTCCGCGAAGGCGCTCGAGGCGGCCGCCTGGGCCGTCGCCGGCGCGAAGGACGCCGCCGGCGCCGAGGCCGCGCTCGTGCGCCTCGCGCCCGAGGGGCGCCGCGAGATCGTGCGCTCGGTCTTCCACGGCGTCCGCAAGGTCGACGCCGCCCGCGCGGAGCTCTGCTCGCGCGGGCTCTACGGCGCGGCGCAGTCCAACGTCTGGGAGCTCGCCGCCGGGGTCCGCCTCGCGCGGTGC